>CACYSA010000001.1 GCA_902777015.1 uncultured Erysipelotrichaceae bacterium
GTGGATTAAAAATATAATTTTTTGGTTGACTGATTTAACAGATTTCTATATATTATTAACTGCATGTAATGCAGCATGTGAATACAATCCGACCGACGTTTGATACGGCTGTGACGAAGTAACCAAAGCTCTAAGGTGAAACGATTAATCAAACATCCGGGATGAGGAATTCACACCTATTCATTATTTTGCAAAAGAAATAAAGGAAAGGAAGGATATATCATGAGATATACAGGTTCAGATTGGAAAAGATCCCGTCGTTTAGGTTTTTCCACATTAGAAACAAGTAAAGAATTAGCAAAACGTCCTTATGGCCCAGGCCAACATGGTAACACCCGTCGTAAAAAGAATTCTGAATACGGCAAACAATTAATTGAAAAACAAAAATTAAGACAAATGTATGGTGTTAACGAAAGACAATTCAGACGTTTGTTCATGCTTGCTTTAGCAAGTAAAGAAGTTACTGGTGTTGCTTTCATGAAACTTCTCGAATCCCGTTTAGATAACTTAGTTTATCGTATGGGCTTTGCCAGAACTAGAAGAGGCGCAAGACAACTCGTCAACCACGGCCACATCGAAGTTAACGGCAAGAAGTTAGACATCCCATCAGCATTATTAAATGTTGGTGACGTTGTCAGCGTGAGAGAAAATAGTAAAGACCTTAAAGTGATTAAAGAATCCTTAGAAACCTTAGGCACAAAAGTTGGCTGGGTTGAAGTGGATGCTGAAAAGTTATCTGGTAAATACGTTAGAGAAGTCGAACGTAAAGAATTACCACAAGATATCACCGAATCACAAATCGTTGAATACTACAATAGAAAACTCTAATATCAACAAAGAGCAAATTAAAATCGTCCCAGAAATGGAACGATTTTTTTCTTATATTTTTATGAGATTATTGTTGTATCCAAGTATAGCCACAGCCTTGACATTCATATTCTCTGCCATCTTTGACAATATCATTACAGCCACATTTTGGGCAATCCCAGAAGCTCATATGAGATAATATGCTAGATATAGACTTACAACCACCATTGACTGCGGTAAGTTGTTCATCTGTTAATTCAACGCCTTCGGCTTTAGCTAGCGCTAAAAGATCTTCACTATTCTTACACGCTCTAACCTTTTCAATTTGTTCTTTACTTAAACCTTTTAATAATTCTTTTTTCATTATAGTTCTCCATTTATGGTTATATATTAACAAACCGGTTGTCACAAAAGTGCCACTTTTAATAGCGGCTTATGACAACCTTATACTCGTGCCCACAGTCATGACAGATATATGCATCCCAAACCATTCTACCAATATCATGATGGCCAGTACATTCTGTATTAGTGTGATCACAATTTGGGCATCTCTTTGGATCATTGATATTGCCATCAGGAACACAAGCCCCACCATTAACGGCTTCTAATTGCTCATCAGTAAGTTCTATGCCTTCTTCTTTAGCTAAGGCTAATAATTCATTATGGGTTTTACATTCCTTAATCTTGGCGAGTTGTTCTTTATTTAATCCTTTTAATAATTCTTCTTTCATTATTAATGACCTCCTTTATATTGGCTCATCTACAATATAACAAAATTACTGTCACAAAAGTGTCACATTAAAAAAGAGCGGGATGACCCGCTCTATAGATTGCTATTTTATTAGGCAACGCCTGGGAATGCTACTGAGAAGGATGTTTCAGAACCGCAATACGCGACGTTATTGTGTGAACCAATTCTTGGCTTTAAGTTTTTACCTAAATTAATTTCAATATAAGTATTCATCGCAGCGATGTTACCATGTTCGCCAGTGACAAATGCTTCGGCATCTTTAACGTTCTTGAAATAGAACGCTAATAATAAGTCTTGATCATCATCTTTGCCTTTAGAAGCGAAGACACATTCAGTGAAGCTTAAGCTGTCATCATATTCAATACCTTTAACGCGTGCTTTAGTTTCTTCTTTGTCATAAAGAGAAACGTTGTAAGATTGAGCTTCTAAATTCTTTTTCGCATCAGCGGCTTTCATTGTGTCAGCTTGGCAAGCTGTAAGAAGTAAGGAACCTGTTAATAAGGTTGTGAGCAGTAATTTTTTCATAATTTATTATCTCCCTTTTTTATATGAAAACTATTTAACGAATATATCTTAACATATGCATGTCACAAATGTGCCACAAATTATACTAATAATTAGAAGCACTTAGCGTTTCTTTTCTTCGCACAGTGTTCTTGATTACCACACCTATAACAGACTTCAAAGTCACTATTGAGTTCGTTATTAAAGAACTTAAGCATATTGTCCACTGTTGTGGAGGCAATATTACTTAATGCTTCCTTTGTTAAGAATGCTTGATGGGAAGTAATTAAGACATTAGGCATCGCGATTAATTGTAATAAGGTAGAGTCATCCATAATATGGCCTGATTTATTTTCAAAAAAGAGACTACCTTCTTCTTCATAAACATCTAAGCAGACTGTACCAATCTTGCGATCTTTAATACCTTGTAACAAATCAGCGGAATTAATTAATCCCCCACGGGAAGTATTAATAATAGCGACGCCTTTTTTCATTAAAGCGATGGAATCTTTATTAATGAGATGTGTTGTTTCTGGAGTTAATGGGCAGTGTAAAGATATAACATCAGATTCTTTAAACAATGTTTCTAAAGAAACATAATTAATATCACTATCTTTCATTGGGAATAAATCATAAGCGATGACATTCATTCCAAAACCTTTACAGATGTTAATAAAGATTCTACCGATTTTACCTGTACCGATAACACCGACTGTTTTACCATGTAAGTCATTACCAGTTAAGCCTGATAAAGAGAAGTTATATTCTCTGACTCTATTAAACGCTTTATGGATACGACGGTTACTAGTGAGATATAACGCCATCGCATGTTCTGCGACCGCATATGGTGAGTAAGCAGGGACACGGTAGACATGGATTTTACCATACGCTGCACTTAAATCAACGTTATTAAAACCAGCGCATCTTAAGAATATGGCTTTGACACCATTTTTATATAGTTCATCAATAACCTTCTCGTTTAGTTGATCGTTAACGAAAACACAGACACCATCAAAGCCTTTAATTAAGTTAGCATTATCTTCGGTCAATTTGGATTCGAAGTATTTAACTTCAATGTTATTTTCTTTAATTAGATTATCAAATGACTCAATGTCATATTCTTTAGTGTCAAAAAACGCAATTCTCATAATATTTTTCTCCCTCTTTATATAATAAAAGAGCACCAGGTTTTATTCAACCATGGTGCTTTATCTTCACTACTTTTATCGAGCTTTTTTAATGATGACGTAACCACATGTTGGATTAGTGCATTCGTATCTAATGTTTTCATTACATTCATACGTGATACGTCTCATACGTTGATAACATATTGGGCAATCCATCTGTGTGACAGTGCACATACCACCACTGACAGCTTCTAATTGTTCAGGTGATAATTCCACACCTTCATCTTTGGCTAATGCTAAAAGATCATCAAGATTATCACACGCTTTTGCTTTAGCAATTTGTTCCTTAGTTAAACCTTTCAGTAATTCTTCTCTCATAGTCAAAGTTCTCCCTTGTCGAGATTAATTTATCATAGCGAGTGTCACAGAAGTGCCACACAGAGTGCCACACAGAGATAAAATGAAATACATCACGAGAAACAAATAGATTACCTATTTGATTCGATAATTTCTTTAGCGAGATTGTATAATTCTGAGGTGTCTTTTAAATTAACCAACATTTGTTTTGGTGATTCTTTTTCTACTACTTGAAAACGATACTTAAAGCAAAGATTTCCATCTTCTAGCGAGAACCAAAATAACGAAACATTACTCTTCCCTTTTATTCTAAATTGCTTGATCCCATAAAAATTAATGCAAGAAATATGACTATAATTAGATTCTACCCATCTAATAAAATCATTCACAATCTTGATCTGTTCTTGAGTTCCGGTACTAACAAGAGTTGTTTTTGTTGCCTTGTTCTTTCCGTAATGATTCTTAACTAAATCATCGATGATAGCCAAAATATCGTTAAGATTCTCTTGATTTAAAGCAACACTTGTTGGTGAATCGTTAAGGGTTATCGGTTTGTAGAAAAAAGTTTTTAAAGTCAAATCAACCCAGAACCAAGGCAACATTTTTCCTTTTTTAGTGTAAATTAACTTGTTTTTCTTCTCGTTAAAATCAATTAATGAGGCATAACTTAAACAATGACTTTTAACATCGTCAACTAGCAACAAAAAGTTATTATCAAGAAACTGATTCTTATCGATAGTTTTCTCTTGATTCTTTGATACCTTATAAAAATCTTTTATAAGTAGATCTATCGTGTTTAGTATTTTATCAATATTATCTTTATTGATATCAATGGAACAAAAGTCTTCTGTTCTGGTACTCCTAAAGGTGAATACCAAATGATCTAATAAGATAGTAAACCAAAACCAAGAGCGATCTTTTTTGACATAGGCAAATGCGTTTCTTTTGAAAGAATACTTCTCAGTTATGAACTTGCTATAATCATTGCATTTTTGTCTTATTCGAATAACGTATTCGTTATTTTTCTGTTCTTCAACACGCTTTTCTCTTTCGGCATCAATTACTTTAGGTTCTTGTTTTGTTTCTTTAACTACAGTTCCTGCCTGTCTTAATTCTTTTGCTTTTTGGATAGCTTTATTCGCTTCTAAATGTTCAATTTTTTCACCATGATATTTCAAAGCATCCCTGTTTGTGAGGTCTTCTAGTTTATATTGTTTAACATTGTTACTACGAGGATATAGCCTTTCAAATTCTTGGACTGATATTGTGTGATTACAGCCTTTCCCATCTTTTGTGTAGTTCGTACATCCGAGGAAATGCTCGTTTACATTTGTTCTTTTTTTAACAATCATGTAGCCATTTATGCATTCACCACATTCACGAATTCTTAAGCGACCACCTTTAATATCATTTGTCATAAAACCACAAAGTTCGTGTTCGTTTGAACAAATATATAGAGGTAATCCAATAGTTGTTTTTCCATAATATTTAATTGGGAATCCACAATCTGGACAATACAAAACGTCTTTCTTCTCTAGTTTCTCATTGAAAACACCTTTGACCGTTATGTTTTGATAACCTTTGTCTCTTATTAATTCAGTAACGAATTCTGAAGGTCTTGTTTCAGGAGCTATGATATAAACTCTGTTGCTAGTTCTAGTCAAAGCAACATAGAAAAGTCTTCTTTCTTCCGCATATTCGATTGCCCTGTCTCTTTTAATCACCAAGTCCATGACAGGATCATCTTCTTTTTTAGATGGGAACCCATTTGTTCCATTAAGGCCATTAATGATAATAACATTATCATAGGTAAGACCTTTAGAACTATGTGCTGTCATAAAAGCCATTCTTAAAGTTGGGTATTTTTTAGATACAACTCTTCTGCTTTCTTCGTAATAATCAAATATGTTATATGGTTCTTTCTCTGTTTCTTTAACGCCAAACGATTCATCTTTTAGATTTCCAACAGCTAAATGCTCAGCATCAAATCCAAATCGCCCAATTAAAAGAATTGGTTCTTTACCTTTATCCCTGTTTAAGATAGATGGATCTTCTGACACTAGTTTATCCAAAATCGCCTCTAAAGTGTTTGCTCTTTGGAATCTAGAGTTTCTTAGATTTTGTTCTTCGATTTTTTTATCATCATCACAGTATGAGAAAATAATTACTGGATCTTTTAAATTCTTTGGAGACTTCAAAGTTTTTGGCAATTGAGTTATATTGCGTTGAACAAATTCGCCAGCAATATTAATCAATTCTTGAGCATTTCTATAAGTATTGTTTATGCGCAATTCAACACATCCAAGCTTTGGATCTAAAATGCATTTTTTAAATTCTGTAAAAAGTGTGATATCTGAGCCACTAAACGCATAGATTGATTGCCAGTCATCACCAACCGCCATAATTTTGGCATCAGCTATCTTTGATAATTCTTTTGTTAAATTGTATCTTTGATGAGAAATGTCTTGGTATTCATCAACGATAATATACTTGTAAGGAATCTTTTCATTGTTTTCCTGCATATTTTTGATGATTTCAACAGAATCATTGATCATATCCGAAAAATCAATCGCATAATTAATTTTCAATTCGTTTTGATAATAGTTATATGTCCCTTCGACTATGTCTAAGAACAGTTTGTCTCTTTCGTTATTAGTTTTTCTTCTGAGCATCTTGAAATGGCCAACGTTATATCCGTTTGTCTTAAAAGCTTCTATAAATGATGTAACCAATTTAATTAGTTTGCCAATGTATTTGTTCTGTTCAGTAGAAATAATCTGTGTAAGAATCTCTTCTTCTTGTCTTTGTTGTAACTTAAAGCCATGTTTTATTAGTTCGTCTTTTAAATGCTCGACAATATCTCTACCATCACTATAAGCACCAAAAGTTTTCAGTAAAGTGGTTCCATGTTCTTTATGTAATTGAATTTTGTCTTTGATTGCTTTTATATATCTATCGATTTCTAATTGAGTCCTATTATTGTTTGTGCCCTTGTCTGAAATCATCCCAAAATGTTCTAAATATGCCTCTTTGCCATCTTGGAAGATATGAAAATCAGGCAAATAAATCTTATTTGAACCATCAATATGGAATTTATATGGATCCTCGTACTTGTAATCAATGCCATTTATAAATAAGAAATTGGCTATTTGCAATTCTTGATAGGAGGCAACCTTTTCGTTTTTAATGGTTCTTTGCGCTTTTTCTCTTTGAGCAGAAACTTGCTCCGCATACGCTTTTAAATCGCCACGCATAGTGCTGAAATCATTTCTTGATACATAATCAAAAAACTCATCAAGCGGCATATTGAAATTAGGCGGCACATTCAGATAGCTAGCAAAGAAAAGTAATATCTTACTAGCCATATTTTTATCAGTTAATATTTTTGTTTTTAAGTATTCTCTGACACAACCACCAAGAAAGTTTTCTTCTTTGACTGTCTTTTTATCTTCACTAGTATTTATTAAATCAAAACCAACTCTATGGAATGTGCTTATTTTGCAGTCTATGCCAAGCTTTTTATTAATTCTATCTTTTAATTCGTCAACAGCCTTATTTGTAAAAGAGATTACCAAAATACTCTTTGGATCTACGTTTCTTTTATCGACCAAGTATTTAACTTTGGCTGCTACTGTTGTTGTTTTTCCAGCACCAGCACCAGCAATAACGAGAGTGTTATCTTCATCACTTAAAACAACATTAATTTGTTCGCTATCAAGCTTAATGTTTGGATCAAAAGAATCTAAGATATGTTCCAAATAGTCTTTGTTATCGGCGGCTTCTTTTTTTAGGAATGTATTATTATGTTGATTTCTAAAGTCAGAAGACTCAAAAAGAGAAACAAAATCATTAACAACTTCTTCACTAACACCATGTTTATTGCAATATTCAGGAAACATATTTGCCTTTTTAACTGCAACAACCTGATTGTATAAATCAGCATATTTATCGATAATATCTAAATACTCTTTTTGTGAGATAAAACCAAGACTTTCCATAGCCTTTTTTATCTCTTTAACAGAATTGGAGAAATGATTATTTTTGTTTATAGAATCTATTTGTGGACTATCTTTTTGTTTTTTTCCAAAAAGTTTACTAAAAATACCCATATCCTTAAAAATCCTAATAAAGTATAGCACAAGCAAATAGTTTAAAACTATTGTTTATATTTTGTTCATCGCTCTTTTTCTTCTGCTCATTGCTGATTTAATCTTGCCACATTCTGGACAGCCGCTTCCCTTTTTTCTGGAATATGGTTGGGTCCACCAATCGTGCCCACAAATGGAACATTTCCAATGAACTTTTTCATGCGAACTGCAACATACTTTATCAGGAGAGAGAATATTATCCCTACAATATTCTTTGACCAAATTAGGCAATTTTTCCGCTATTGAACCATTCTTTTTCAAAGCAAGCTCTTTGTGGCGCAAACCATTCGCTTTGTCAGCGCATTTTCTACATCCATTCCCAGCGCTTCTTCTAACAGGAGGAGCTTTATATTCGTACCCGCAAACTGGGCATTTCCACCAAACTGGAGTCACTGATTTATAGTGAATGTGTTGAGGATCAATTCCAGCGTTTTTTTCATACAGCCATTCATTCAAAAATTCTGGATGCTTAGTCGCGAAATCGTTGTGCCCCACAATAAGTTTCCTATTTGCACATTTTGGGCAGCCTCTTCCATGATGCCTATTGGCAATTCTTTCTTGCCATTCATGACCACAAATATGGCATTTCCACCACACTTTTTCATCAGATCCATTAGTGTAGCATTCAGGCCCTTTTACGTTTCTTACATAGTTCCAATCATCTAATAAAATGCGATTCGAGATTGAACCTTTTTCTTTTATAAGATTCGCTCTTCTTCTTATCCTCTCGCTTTTTGCTACGCATTTTGGACAGCCATCAGAGTTTACTTGATTATTTATTGTTCTTTCGTATTCACATCCACAGTCAGGACATAACCACCATGCTTTAAAATCGCTTTTTGATTTAAACATAGTTGGCTTAAGTGTTCCATTCTTAGTTGGATGCCAATACTTTGCCTTATCTGGATATGTATCCTGCAAAGAATCTTTGACCTGGGTAGCATATCTCATAATCTCAAATCTATCTCTAGAAAGATTTACATCGATTGTGTTTAACCAATAGATGTCTGTGTAATCCAAATGCTCTAAAACAATATGAATAACTTTAGTGAAACCTTCTTCTGATTCAAAATCATCTGATGATATCATTTCGTCGGCCAAATCTAGCCCTAACTCATCAGGCATTTTTTCTTTAATGCGTATTAACTTAATATGTCTTTCTTGACACAAATGATATTTTTTTCTTTCTCTATCAAAGTTTTCATTCTTATGCCAAGCTACTCCATCATACTCTATAGCAGTACCAATTGAAGGAATAAAGATATCCAATTCCATTCTCCCAAAAGATTCTGGTTTATATCTACTTATAACATTTGGATACATTTTTCTTATGTAAAAGCATAGTGCTTGCTCTCTAAAAGAAGTTTGTCTTCCACTATTGCAAATTGGACAGTTAGTTCCATGTGTAGAAGAACGATGATTAATGTTTGCTTGGTATTCGTGCCCCACTGGGCAAAGCCACCAAACGATTTTGTTTTGGCTAGGAAACACCATATTAGGCTTCAAATCGCCATTTCTAGTTGGATGCCATTCACTTGCTAAATTGGGATTAACAGTTGCTAAATCATTGACGCTAGGAACAAGTGTTCTTCTTCCACAACATGGACAACCTCTTCCATTTTTCCTGTTGCTGATTTTTGCCTCCCATTCATAACCACAAACATGGCACTTCCAATGAACCTTAATGTTCGCTTTAGGCGTTACTTCGGTTGGCTTTACTATGTTTTTAGAATAATCCCAATCCAGAAGAAGTCTTTCATCGTTTAGACATCCGTTTTTATTCAGTTCAAATATGTGCCTTTTATATGATTGTTCTTTCTTAGAACATTTAGGGCAATTAATTTCTTTCTTTGTTGCTACTCTTACTCGCCCAGTCCATTCAAAAGAGCATTTATGACATTTCCAAGAAACAATTGTTAAACTTCTTTTGGAAAGTGATGATGGATCAATGTTTTTATTCTTGCTATAGTCCCAATCTAACATCAAAATAGGATAATTTGATTCAAAGTCATTTATACCCTTTATCACAAGATAATTTGAACAAACTGGACAGCCAAAACTTCTAAATATCTTTTTATCTGGAGAACATAAAAACGATGGATGACCTTCTTTACATTTCCAAAAGTATTTTTTATTGCTTCTAGGACTGACGTCAGAAGGCTTTATTGGATAGTTCAGCTCAAAGTCCCAGACATCATCTATATTCGGCATGTAATCATAAATATTTTTCTTTAATTTCATTGAAATAATTGTAGCACATTATGGTGTTAAGCTATCAACAGACAAGATTGCAAGCCAATGCTAATTACTGTTTAGTAAGCATTAAGGTTGCTATCGAATATTTGTATTTTAAGTAACTATTTGAGCACTTTTGCAGCGAAAAATTATCTTTCTAAAAAGAATCGCCAAAAATCTATATCTCTTTGCCAATCATTGATGAGTAAACTTTTCTTAAAAGATAGTTTTCAAGTGAATGCATGTTCTATTGGTTAGAATACTTCTTTAAAGCGTAGTATAGAATTTGAGCTTCGTTAGGATTTTTATAGCTTACAATATAGCATCGACCGAAAAGTAAGAAAGACAGCTGGTTTTCAGACATGACAATATTGCTCGAAAATCTCATATTAAGTGAGCTTTCACCGATTTTTATCATGTCTCCACGTATCGAAACATCTGAAAGCTGGAGATTAATCACTTCAAAACCTTCCCCGTTGTCTTTATCACTAATTTCAGGTTTTAATTCTTCATTGCTAAAAGTTATAACTTTTTCGTTTTTATTTTGAATAGAATGGTTCCCAGAATAATTATGATGATAAGAGTAGTTTTCATCTCTTACACAGAACATGAAAATAGAAGCAAGCAATACAACAGGAATGTACAAAAAGGCCATAATATTGATAGCGGTTTTTGAATCTCTGCTTAAGGCGATCAAACATCCAATACTTGTAACCAAGGCATATCCCCCGTACCCGAAGAAAATCAGCATCGCTTGTTCGACACCGGTTAAGTTTGATTGGCTTGCTTGTGAAATTGTTATAAGACCAATAAGAATTAAAAATATTGATGCTATTAGCCCAATAATCACAAATACTCTTGATGCACCTCTCATAAGTTAAAACTCCTTATAACTTCAATATCATCTTATCCGAGAAGTTCTTTTTTCTTCTGATCAAATTCTTCTTGGGTAATAATATTCAAATCAAGCAATTCTTTATATTTTTTGATTTCTTCAAATTTGTCTGTTTCAGTTTCTTTATTTGCGCCAGGAACAAATGCTTGATATAACTCATCTTGTTTTTTTCTTTCTTGAGCGATGAATTCAGGATTTTTAACTTTAATGTAAACATTATCTAGTGACGTTTCTGCTCTAAATATAGATGTCCCACGATCGACCTGGATAGTTAAATATTCGCCATTAACTTCTATAACTTCACAAATATCGTCACTCGCAACTCTTTTGCCAACTGTAGAAGCGTAAAAGCCATCAATAATCTTAATAATAGAACCAGCGGATGCTTTATAATTTGCAGACGGTTTAACAAAAATATACTCATCTATTTTTTTCTCTTCTATTGCATTTTCTTGTGGCTTTTGCTGAGATTGAGAAGAGTAATAACTATGTGCATGGTAAGTATATCTTCCATAGGAGTTTGGAATACAAAGAGTAAGAATACCACCAACTAAACTAATAAAAAGCAAAGTTATGACTCCCCAAGCAACTATATGTTCGCCATCTGATACATTTTGTTGTCTAGCTATCAAAATAATTAATCCAACAATTGTGTAAACGACGGCGATTGCAATAAGCCATTTGAAACCAGATGCCATTGAATAAAAAACCATCCAAATCCAAATTGTTGCAATTTGAATTATGCCACCAGACCAGCTAAATATATTTGAAGCTCTTTCCATACTATATTCCTCGTTTTCTATTTTTAACATAGAGAAAAAGAAAACAAATTTCAATAACGCGTATTCCTATTTTGAGTTCCCCGTTTTTTAAAGGAGTTGATAAGGAAAGCGATAAAATCGCTATAAATGCCATTAAAATCTAGGAATATTGGATAAATTGGGCTATTTTCATACCAAGAAGGCGGTTAGAAAAATATCGAAGGTATGAAATTATGAACGAGTCCGTTTTGCTATGTCACAACCTCCTAGAAAAGATGAAAAAACTTATTAGTATAATTGTTGGAAAATCTTCAGGAAGACAATTTAAAAGCTACCTTGATATGGCATATGGAATTCTTAAAAGCAAAAGCATTGTTTTGAATGAAATCGCCCATGCCTTAAATTAAGAGACATCGCTCAAAAAAGTGAATGAGAATTATCGATGATGAATCTAATTACTTATATCACGAATTAAAAGGCTATGAAAAATCTATCAAAGAAAAAGTATCAATTGAATTCTATAGAATTCTATCTTCAATAAACACTATATTAGGTATGAACAAAAACGGGGTAAAAAACTATAAGCCTATAAGAAACACAAAAACAAAACAATTATCACTATTCAAAATTAATGATTTTGCTTAACAGTTCGCCATCAAAAGTATAATTCTAAAAATCACAAAAAATGAGGCAAAATTTACCTCTAAATTTTTGCAAAAAGGGGGAACTCAAGCACAAAGAAAAAACCTCAACGTTCCCGCTGAGGTATTTGTGTTTTTAGGCTTTTTCGTTAGCGAATGCTAGTTCGATGTACTCAATATCGAACCTTGCGTTATTGCTGTTATCAACGTGTTCACTTATTAGCGAAAAACTGTTAGGATATACATCCATTCTTCCTATTCCAGCAAAAAATCCTGCTGATATAGTACCAAATGTATAAGTGTATGTTCCATCTTCCATTGGGAGTTCGTAAGTGCCCCAATCATCATCATATCTAGTAGATCTTTCGTTACCATAAATGTTATTATCAAGGCTTGGTACGTAATAAAAGGAAGGAACCAATCTCAAAGTATTAGCATAAGTAGGCATGGTTGCGGCGAATTTAATAGTAAAAGATTTAATATTAAACACGTGATAATTCCAAAGATCGAGATCAAAATAAGAGTTCATATCACCAAGCATTCTTATTAAATTGCCATCACTTTTACTCCAAACATAAGCACTAAATTGTGCGTCACAACCTTTTTTGAGACTTAATCTGTCACCATTATATTTAACGGTAGAATTATCAAGTCTTAATGTATTTCTTGTGATTAATACTTGATTTCTCGTTTCTTCATCTTTAGATACCTTGATTAAATATTCACCACGATATTTTGGTTTTGCAATTTCATTATCATTCATGAAATGTGTTCTCGAATTGGTATAAAAAGATGAGAAACCATAATATTTGAATTCTTCACCTGTGTAGTTAAAGACACCGAAGTAATCAGTTCTTCTAATATCCATGTTTTGGAATATAGCGTAACTATGTTCATCAGCTTCAGCATTAGGAGTAATTACACCACTAGTATTATTAAAATTACCGCCTAAAAAATATCCTCTAGTGCTGTTATCAAAAGAGAAGGAATAAGTACCCGCAAGACGGGTTGCAATAGCTTTAGACACTACTGGCTCTTCTGCCTCTTTTGATAATGTTAAATAGGCCATCATGAATGAATCTTTTTGAGAAGCAGGAATGTCATAAATTGTATAAACAATATACTTGGTATATCCACTGCCTTCATCAGTAGCGGTCATTGGTGTACCGTTATTATTTAAAGTATCGTAAGTCACTGTTGATAAATGACCATCAGATTGTGCTTTAACAATAGTTGCATCTTTACCCGCTACCGCTCTAGTCCAAGAAGCAGTTACACCATCTGCTAAGCCACTAATAGCGGCAACATATCTCACAGCGTAATATGTCTGTTCTTCTATTTCATATGTGGCGTGTTGGACACCTACTTTAGGGGCTAGATTCCATTCACTAGCGGGTTCTGGATCCGCTCTTTTTGGATTTAGTTTTCCAAATAATTCTTCGTGAGCAAGATTGTCTTCTTTGATTTTATCAACTGGTGATTTTTGATTTAGACCACCACAGCTAGTTAACACTAAGAATGTTGGTAATAACGCTAAAAATATTTTCTTATTCATAATTACCATTTCTCCCCGTTATCTGTACCATCATCATCAAAGAAGCGTCTACTACCACTTGTAAGGATGATATCTTCAGGTTTGAAATCCACTATTTCGGCAATAGGTTTTTCATATTTTTTCTTTTTGTTTTCCATAGACTTTATTCTCCCTTTTATTGTCTAATTAGAACCAAATTACTGGACCCCAGTTTTCTTTAGCGATGCTTTTATAAAGCGCTTTAGTTACTAGATCCATATTGATATTGATTAATGGTTGATCCCAACCAATAAATTCATATTTGAATTCGCTATTTTCTTCTTTTATCGGTGTAACCCCTACGTATGTAGCGGTATCACCTTTTAAGACATCAGTTTCATAAAGCAATGTTTCATCATCGTTGATAAAAGAAACATGATAATAGATATCTTTCGATGATTGTTCGCTTATTGACGATGAGATAGATTCAACACTTAAAACACTTGAACTAGAACTTATAGTTCTTTGTTGTTCATTATTAGTGCATCCTGCCACACTGATGAAGACGATATTTAGTAATCCAAATAGTAATCTCTTATTTTTCATAAGAAGGTTTATTAACTTAATTGCTGTCACAAAAGTGCCACACCCTGACGAGGTGTGGCCACTTACGCTATATATAACCTTATTAATATTTATAAATTATTAGAGATTTCGTTATATAGATTATTAATCTTTGTAGCAAATGTATTAGTGTCCATGTAATTGCCACTCATGAATAGTTTCATCATGATTGATGTATTAACGGATGATTCGTATTGACCAATATCTAATAATAATTTGATACCTTTGATCTCTTCCACGGTGAGGTTCCATGATTTTTCATCAGAACCAACAATCTTAGACATGGCGTTATCTAAAACACTATAATCAACTTTACTTTCAAGATTAGTAATGATGTTATATTTAGTTTCACCAATAGCTTCTTTTAGATAAGAAGTATTAACTTGCGCGGTTCTATATAATTTAGCAAGAGCAAGAATAACTTGGTTATTTAAGTTATTTAAATCATAAGCTTCTAAATCTTTGACAAAAGCGTAGACCGCTTGGATATCCTTAATGGATTTATCAATAACATAAACTGTGTCTTCATCAATGAAGTGTTTTTGTTGTTCGCTTAAAGCAAGATATTCTTGATAGGCTTTTTCTAAATCTTCTAAATATTTACGACTTAAATAATTATTAGCCGCTAAATATTCTAAGCGAGTTTTAAGTGGCAATGTTGCTTCATATACTTCATAGATTTGTTTAGCTTCTTCCATATGTGGAGCATAATCAATAACTTTATTAGCAAAATCTAGATGTAAGCTAATAAGTGTTTTAATTGTTTCTTCTTCCCCTTCCGCTCCAGCGATATATTTAAACGCGGCATCTAAGGATTTAATCACACTATTTTCAACACTGACTTTGATATCAATAGTTTTAAAGTCTTTATAATTAAGTAATTGCTTAACTAATGCGTAGTTTGGATCTTCCAAGAAGGTATTAATCTTTTCTTTAATTGTGTTAACTGTTTCTTCATTTAGCAATATTTCCACTTGATAAGTGTTTTCATCTTTTCCATCAATTCTATTAAATGTTAATAAATCGCTATTCGCACCATTAACGAGACTATAAACATTAACTGATTTTAATAATAAATCTAAAATATCAACGGCTTTGATTTTTAAAGCCATTGTAGAAACGTTATCTTTATTATGTGGGATGAGATAGATACCACCATCACCATCATAAGTAATTTCTAAACTTTGGAAGTCTTTTAATAAATCTTCATATTTACCAAGTTTATCGCCAGCGAAAGTTTTAACAATGGAGATGACAGAATTAAAATCTGAATTGCCTTCAAGTTTAGCGTAGAGATTTAATAATTGATAAATCTTATCAGTTGATAAACGCGAGATATCAAATGTGAGATTAGCGTCAATATTGAGTTCTAATGGGATACTACTAATGACATCTAATGTGACTTTCCCGTTAGCGTTAACACCGTTTTTAAAATCTAAATTCTTAACAGCGTCAATTAGTTGGTCTTTAACATTTCTTTCTTTATCGTTATCGATGATTTGTTGCGGTGACGTTCCTAATTGACTAATTAAGAATGATTCATTAGGAATGATGACATTCTCATTGATTTTAGAAAATGTGCATTCTCCGTGTTGAGTCGTTCTAGCGGCACCAATAAGAGGTTTACTAGCTTCATAAACAGCGTCAATAACATAAGAGATTGGGGTAAAATCTCTTTTCATTGATAAAGTAATATTGATACTTTCATATTTTGGATAATCAGATAAACCACCATTATTTTTTAAATCTTGTTTTACAAGGTTAGTGGATAATTCGTTATCAAGAGTGTATTTAATTGTGATGACATCTTCTTTATCTGAGATGACTTCACTGTTGATAATTGATTGCTCGTTAAATACATAACCCATGATGCAATATTGATCAGGGGAATATGAGATTTTATGATAGTCTTCTAATGTGTAGACATTATATTTTTTAAGATCTCTACTAATGAGGATTTTATCTTTATCCACCATATAGAACTCATTTTTTAAGGTCAATAAAGTGGAAACGGAATTGTCATTATAATAGAAGGTATTACCGTTTTTATTAGTGACACTATCGTAGGTAATGTTGTAATCAATAAATAAAACTTTTGCTTTAACTGTTCCGGTAGTTTTTGATTCATAAGAACGTAGACCACTTTTGATGTTATAAATATAAGCGTAGGCTACTGATTTATAATCTTTCTTTTTTAAATATTCATCAGTGTTTTTAGCGTCTTTAATAATTGTCGATTCTGTTTTATCAGTAATAGGCTCTACTTTCTTATTACAACCTGAAAGGCATAAAGGTAGGCTGATAGATAATATTGATAGAGCGATGAGATTCTTTTTAATATTCATGGTATCCTCCTCATAATGTAATATCTACGCGTATTTTTTATCATATATAGCGCTAAAAATGTGCTATATATGTTTGACAAAAACATAGAATTTGACATTTGTTGTATTAATAAAGTAACAAAAATGAGCGCACGGAAGTGCCACAAAAAAACAATTGCAAATACTAGCCATTGTATTATTGAATATAGGTAGAGACATGATATAGCTATGAAATGCAATAACTGTTGTTTTTATTGTCTTTCATGGTGCAAAGGGGGAGTAATCATGGAAAAGAAAAAACTTAGTCCTTCAATTATTTGCCATCTAGTTTTGATGGGCATTTTATTTGGTCTAAACATTGCGATCGCAATTATGGTCTTATCAGGAAACATTCCTGGTGGTTTTGCGGTCAATGAAGAAAATGGCAAAGCCACATTAATTCTAGATGGCATTGCCAATATTTTTAACGCTTTAGCATTAGCGTGTGGCGGTTTATATCTTATTAGAGGTGGCGGAAAGAACATGGCTATTTGGTATAAAGCATTTATTATCCAAATCGCTATTGGTATTGCCTTACGTATGGTAGCATTTAGCCTATTCCCAGGATTTGGCGCTCCATCAATATTTATGATTTTCTTAGTTTTGGGATTATTATTCTTAGCGTTTTTCCCAAATTTAGGTGAACAAAGATCAATGATTATTTTTGCCATTCTTATGACTGTTGAAGTCTGCTTAGCCATTGTTATCTTTGAACCAGCAGAAGCAGTTTCTTCTATTGCCGGTAGCTTTACTAGACTTGTTCTTGAAGGTACAGTTGGCATTTTACTACATCAGAAATTTAAAGATAAAGCCGCTAGAAAAGCTGCGAAAGCAGAAGAAAAATCTGAATAATATTAAATTATTATTTCAATAGAAAAGGGGTTATTCCCTTTTCTTTTGGTTTATTAATGTTTACTATAAAAACATATTCATTGTTATAATAGGGGCAAGTAACATGAAAAAAATCAAAATCTTTATTGCTAGCGTTTCTATTATATCCACTTTATGCATGACTGCGTGTAACACTAATAAAACATCAAGTAGTCTTTCATCTTTTGATGACCCACTATTTCAAGAACTAGTGTTAGTGGAATTCAATTCTTTGATGCTTCAAGAGCACACTGGAATCAAGTACGAAAGATCTTTAATTGGTCCTTCTGGAAGCACATCAGATTCATTCTATTTTAAAAAACTTAAAGACGAAGACTATGAAGAATGTTTTATTCACTGTGATTATAATTATAGTCCTTCATCATCTAGCGACTATTTTATTAACGATTATTACATAAAGTATGTGCCAAATAATCAAGAACGCACAACGATTAGTAAAAAGAGTGAACATTATGGTCTACAGAATTACATATATGCTTCAATAGTTGGCCGTGTCTCATATTGTGACACAAGCGTATTCACCACCACCAAAGAAACTGTTGATGCTTTTGTAACCACATATCGTTTAGATTTCTCTAAATATAAAGAAATATTTGAATCATTTATTGACTATTATATCGTACCAAAGAGTTTTTCTATTAAAATCACGGTGATTAATGGTTTATTATCTACAGGATATGTTTCATTTTCGATGAATAACATTATTTTTAAAGGTTCATTTACTTACGATTATCAACCTTTCGGATATGAGATTCCTCCAGATGTCAAAGAGCTTTATAAAAACACAGTTAATCCTTAATAGAGTAAATCAATAGAAAAAGGGGTATCCCCTTTTCTTTTGGTTTGTTACTAATGCCTATTTTTTATTATCGTTACCGGATAAGGCTTTAACATGGTCGATGAATGCTTCATCTAATAAGGATAATGGTTTGTTTTTAAGCCAGACGAATAGATATTCAATATATCTTTCTGGATTGACGATTTCTTTAGCAACGATATGTTGATTCAAGATATATGATGTTTTAGGGAAGATACTAATACCGATATTACGACCCGCTAAAGCGGCAACATCGAGATAGTTATCCATTTTACAAACAATTTTTGGTTCTGATTTGATTTCTTTAAACCACTTATAAATCATAATGTTTGTGGCTTCTCTAGTTGGAACAATTAATGGTTTATCTTTTAGTTCTGCTAAATCAATTGTGTTACCATGTAAATCCGCGAGAGGATTATCTTTGCTCATAAAGGCAGTCATCTTTTCTTGTCCGACTTTAAAGCTATTTAATAAGGTGTTATCACATGGAGAAGTAACCACCGCCATATCGATAAGACCACTTCTTAGTTTTTGGATTAATTCATCACTATTACCATCGATGATAGAAAATTCAACATTTTCATAATTAACCAAGAATTGTTCAATCCATTCAGCGGCAATATTAGGGGCACTACCTTCCACTAAACCAATGGCGATTTTGCCACGCATTCCCTTGCCCATTGATCTAATTTCTTCTGATGTTTTGTTAACTAATGAAAGTATCTCTTTAGCGTGTCTATATAATAACTTTCCTGATTCTGTTAATTGGAGGTGTCTTTTACCTCTAATAAATAAAACAGTATCTAATTCTTCTTCTAAACTTTTAATTTGACTACTTAGAGGCGGTTGGCTCATGCATAGTTTTTCTGCCGCTTTGGTGATGTTAAGTTCTTCAGCGATTGTCGCAAAGTAATATAAAGTTCTAATATCCATATAGTCACGCTTTCTATCATACAAGAAACGTATGAATTACCTAATATTATACATATTTGATTTATTATTTACAAATATTTAAAATCCCACCATAAGCTGAATTTTGTTAATTAAGTATTCAGCTAATTGGAGGCATTATATGACTATAGAATTCTGGTACCTTATTGGTGCCGCACTCGTGTTCTTTATGCAAGCGGGTTTTGCGATGGTTGAAACTGGTTTTACTCGCGCGAAGAACGCTGGCAACATTATTATGAAAAACTTAATGGACTTCTGCATTGGTACAGTTGTCTTTATGGTATTAGGTTTTGGGCTGATGATGGGTGAAGATACTTTCTTTGGCCTTATTGGTATTCCTAATCTTGATTTATTTGCCAAATTTGCATCATTTATTGAAAGCCCAGCGGAAGGTTTTACCGCGGCTTCAACATTTGTCTTTAACCTTGTCTTTTGCGCTACCGCAGCGACAATTGTTTCTGGTTCGATGGCGGAAAGAACTAAGTTCTTATCGTACTGCATTTATTCCGCAGTTATCTCTTTAATTATTTATCCAATTGAAGCCCACTGGATTTGGGGTGGAGGTTGGTTAGCTTCTATTGGCTTCCATGATTACGCTGGTAGCACCGCTATTCATATGGTGGGTGGTATCGCTGCTTTAATTGGGGCGATTATCCTTGGACCACGTATTGGTAAATATGAAAGAGATGAGAAAGGTAAAGTGATTAAAGTTAACGCTATTCAAGGTCACTCTATTCCTTTAGGCGCTTTAGGGGCATTTATCTTATGGTTTGGTTGGTATGGCTTTAATGGAGCGGCCGCTACTTCACCAAGTGAATTAGCCACTATCTTTTTAAATACCACTATTGCCCCAGCCGTTGCCACAGTGACCACCATGATCTTTACATGGCTTAAAAACGGTAAACCTGATGTCTCAATGTGTATCAACGCTTGTTTAGCAGGTTTAGTTGGTGTCACCGCTGGATGTGATGCTTTTGATGCGATTGGTTCAACTGTTGTTGGTTTAGTTTCTGGCTTCTTAGTGGTCTTTGTGGTTGAGTTCCTTGACCTTAAATTACATATTGATGATCCAGTTGGTGCGGTTGGTGTACATATGGCCAATGGCATTTGGGGAACATTAGCAGTTGGCTTATTAGCCAATCCTAACGCTCCAGCGGGATTAAACGGTTTATTCTATACTGGTAACTTCTATCAAATAGGTGTTCAATCTTTAGGCTTTATCGCAGTGGCTACATATACCGCAGTGTTTATGACTATTACTTTCTTTGTTATTAAGAAAACTGTTGGTTTACGTGTTAGTAAAGAAGAAGAAATTAAAGGTCTTGATAGCACTGAACATGGCTTAAGTAATGCTTATGCTGACTTTGCTATCGCTTCTAATGCTTACGCTGATTATGTGGCTTTTGAACCTATCACTATTACTGGTGAAATATCAGTAGCAGAAGCAATACCAGTGAAGAAAGTAAAATCCACTTCTACTGGCACAAAGTTCACTAAAGTTGAGATTATCTTCAAAGAAGAAAGATTGTATGCTTTAAAATCTGCGATGAGTAAGATTGGTATTATGGGTATGACAGTAGCCCATGTCATGGGATTCGGTCAACAACAAGCTAAACCTGAATATTATAGAGGCGTTCAAGTTGAAGCAGACTTACTTCCTAAAGTACAAGTTGATATCGTTGTTTCTAAAATACCAGTAAGAACTGTGATTGAAACCGCAAAGAAGGTTTTATATACCGGTAATATCGGAGATGGAAAGATCTTTGTTTACGATGTTGAAAACGTTGTGAAAGTGAGAACTGGTGAAGAAGGTTACGACGCTTTACAAGACGTTGAATAAGTATATCCTTAATATAATATTAATGAGCAAGGTTAGTAATAATCTTGCTTTTTATTTAGCGGTTATAACCTTCATTTTTTTATCATATCAAAAACGTATGATAAGTAGATAAATTGCATATTAGAAATATATTATTCCTCTTACTATAATGCTCCTATGAATTGCTAATATCGGTTATACCGAAAACGATTAATGTGTCGAACTATTTAATCGTTAAAAGCAAATAAAAGGAAACGAAAAACATATGAAAAATAGCGCGATTGTGGGCATCAACTGGGGTGACGAAGGTAAGGGACGTATTGTCGACTTATTATGTGGCTCTTACGATTATGTTGTGAGATATCAAGGAGGAGGTAACGCTGGTCACACTGTTGTCATTGACCAATGCAAATTTGCTTTACACCTCATTCCATCAGGTATCTTCCATCAAGGTGTTGTTAATATTTTAGGTAACGGTGTCGCTCTTGATCCAGAAAACTTATGGATCGAGATCGAATCATTAAGAGAAAGAGGGGTTTCTGTCACTCCTAGTAATCTAAAGATTAGTGATAGAGCCTCTTTATTATTTCCATGGCATAAATTATTAGATGCTTTAGAAGAAGAAAGATTAAAAGATAAGAAATATGGTTCCACTAAACAAGGTATTGCGCCTTTTTATAGTGATAAATATCAAAAGAAAACTATTTTAGTGGGTGAACTTATTTATAACAACAATTTAAAAGAACATGTTAAAGATATCTTAGAATGGAAAAACTTAACTTTAACTGGTGTTTATAACGCTGAACCAATCAGTTTTGAATATATCTCTAAATGGATTGATGAATATAAAGCCAAACTAGCGCCTTTTATTTGTGATACAGGTAAACTTCTTAAACAAGCAGAAAAAGAAGGTAAAAGCGTTTTATTTGAAGCACAACTTGGTTCATTACGTGACTTAGATTACGGAATTTACCCATACACCACTTCATCTAATACATTAGCCTCTTATATTCCATTAGGTTCTGGATTAGCGAGCGTTAATATCAATGAGATTATTGGCATTGTAAAAGCTTATTCCACTTGTGTTGGTGAAGGACCGTTTGTGAGTGAATGGTTTGGAGAAGCCGCTAATAAACTTAGAGAAGTTGGTATGGAATATGGGGCTAAAACTGGTCGACCAAGACGTGTTGGACCAATCGATTTAGTGGCCACTAGATATGGTGTTGAAGTACAAAACGCTACATGTATTGCTTTAACTAAATTGGACTGCTTATCTTATATGGATAAAATACCTCTCTGTGTGAGATATGAACTTAACGGAAAAGAGATTAATGATTTCCCGTTCCCTTCCTTATTAGATGAATGTAAACCAGTGATTGAATATATGGATGGATGGAAAAAAGATATATCTAAAGTGAGAAGATGGCTTGATCTTCCTGAAGAAGCCAAAAAATATATTTTATATATTGAGAAAGCCATTGGTTGCCCAATTAAATATATTTCTGTCGGGCAAGAAAGAAATGCTTATATAGAGAGGTGAATATATGAATAATTACGATCAATATATCTCTCCTTTTTCTGAAAGATATGCTTCTAAAGAGATGCAATACCTTTTCTCATATCATAAGAAATTCTCCACTTGGAGAAGACTTTGGCTCGCTTTAGCGGAATCTGAAAAAGAATTAGGTTTAGCGCAAATTACTGATGAGATGATTAATGAGATGAAAGAACATCTCGATGATATTAATTATGATAAAGCCAATGAATATGAAACTAAATTCCGTCATGATGTGATGGCCCATATTCATGCTTATGGAGATGAGTGCCCTACCGCTAAAGGCATTATCCATTTAGGGGCGACATCTTGTTATGTTGGTGATAACACTGACATTATCATCATGAAAGAAGCCTTAGAATTAGTTAAAAAGAAACTAATTAATTTAATCGATATATTAAGTAGATTCGCTAATGAATATAAAGATTTACCTTGTTTAGCCTATACCCACTTTCAAGCCGCTCAACCTACCACTGTTGGTAAAAGAGCCACGATGTGGCTACAAGACTTTTTAAGTGATTATGAAGATTTAGAATATGTTTTATCATCTCTTAAATTATTAGGCTGTAAAGGTACAACTGGTACACAAGCATCATTCGTCGAATTATTTAACGATAAAGATGCACCAGTTAAATTAGATAAGCTCATCGCTAAAAAGATGGGATTTAATGATACATATCCTATTTCTGGTCAAACATATTCTAGAAAAGTAGATATTAGAGTTTATAACGTACTAAGTGGCATCGCCACTAGTGCGATGAAGATGACTAACGATATTCGTTTATTGCAGCACGAAAAAGAAATCGAAGAACCATTTGAAAATAACCAAGTAGGTTCTAGTGCGATGCCATATAAACGTAATCCGATGAGAAGTGAAAGAATTGCTTCTTTAGCAAGATACGTCATCGCTAATATGAATAATCCATATATGACCGCTTCTAGTCAATGGTTAGAAAGAACATTAGATGATTCAGCGAATAGAAGAATATCTATTTCTGAAGGATTTTTAGCCATTGATGGCGTGCTTGATTTATGTATTAACGTTACTGATGGTTTAGTGGTTAATACTAAAGTCATTGAAAAGAACTTAAAAGAAGAACTACCTTTTATGATTACTGAAAATATCCTAATGGATAAAGTTAAAGAAGGTGGTAACCGTCAAGAACTCCATGAAGAAATACGTAAATTATCTTTGGAAGCAGGATATCGTATTAAACATGAAGGTTTAGAAAATGATTTAATTGATAGATTATGCGCTTCTAAAAAATTAAATATTTCTAAAGAAGAAATTAATAAATATTTAGATGCCTCTAAATACATTGGTAGAGCAAGTGAACAAGTGAACGAATACATCACTACTTTTGTTAACCCTGTTCTTAAAAAGAACAAAGACTTATTAGGTCTAAAAATAAATATTAATAAATAAGGTATATATCATGGATAAGATATTAGTGTTAGATTTTGGTGGGCAGTACAATCAATTAATCGCTAGAAGAGTAAGATCTTTAAACGTTTACGCTGAAATTAAAAGCTTTGAAGGGATTACCCCTAATGAGATTAAAGAAAATAATTATAAAGGTATCATCTTTACTGGTGGCCCTAATAGTGTTTATGACCCATCTTCTCCCCACTACTCCAAAGATATCTTAGATCTTAATATTCCAATTTTAGGAATATGT
This sequence comes from uncultured Erysipelotrichaceae bacterium, assembly GCA_902777015.1. Lineage (GTDB taxonomy): Bacteria > Bacillota_I > Bacilli_A > RFN20 > CAG-826 > RUG14515. The sequence continues at coordinate 24,439 of CACYSA010000001.1, forward strand.
TATGGGGACCAACTATTAGCGTTCATGTCTGGTGGTAAGATTGTCTCCGCGAAAAACAATTCCGAATACGGTAAAACTGAATTAATCATTAAAGAAGGAACATTATTTGAAGGAGTCCCTTCCAATAGTGTTTGTTGGATGTCTCATACTGATTACATCAAAGATGTACCAGAGGGATTTAAAATAACCGCGATTACTAAAAGCTGTCCATGCGCGGCAATGGAAAATGTTAATAGAAACTTATATGGTGTGCAGTTCCATCCAGAAGTCACTCATACCGAATATGGGATGAAGATATTATCTAATTTCATATTTAAAGTATGTAAATGTCATGCGGATTGGAAGATGGATGACTTCGCTAAAAGTTCAATTGAAAAATATAAAGTTGAATTAAAAGATAAAAAAGTTTTATTAGCGTTATCTGGTGGGCTTGATTCTAGTGTTGTAGCACTACTACTTCATAAAGCCATTGGTAAAAACTTAATATGTGTCTTTGTTGATCATGGCTTACTTAGAAAAAACGAAGGCGATTACGTTGAACAAATATTTAAAAATAAATTTGATGTTAATTTGATAAGAGTGAACGCTAAAGAGAGATTCTTAGCAAAGCTAAAAGGCGTCACTGAGCCAGAAACAAAAAGAAAAATAATTGGTAAAGAATTTATAGAAGTGTTTAAACAAGAGGCTAAGAAGATTGGTAATATTGATGTTCTTTCGCAAGGCACTATCTATCCTGATGTCATTGAATCTGGTAAAGGAAAAAGCGCAGTAATTAAAAGTCATCATAATGTTGGTGGCTTACCAAAAGATATTGGCTTTAAGTCTATTGTTGAACCATTACGTGATTTATTCAAAGACGAAGTAAGAGCGATTGGATTAGAACTAGGATTACCAGAAGAATTAGTTTATAGACAACCTTTTCCTGGTCCAGGCTTAGCGGTTCGTATTATTGGAGAAATAACTGAAGATAAGATAAGAATTGCACAAGATAGCGATTATATCTTAAGAGAAGAGTTTAAAAAGAACGGTTTAGATAAAGTCGCTAATCAATATTTCACAGTTGTAACTGATACGAAATCAGTTGGTGTGATGGGTGATGCAAGAACTTATGGTCATACATTAGCTATTAGAGCGGTGACCACTGATGACTTTATGACCGCAACGTGGACAAGAGTGCCGTTTGAGATATTAGAGCATATAAGTTCACGTATTACTAACGAAGTTAAGGGTGTTAACCGCATTACATATGACATTACAAGTAAACCACCAGCGACTGTGGAGTGGGAATAGAAAGGAGATTTGTTTTATGAGTAAATATATATTTGTGACAGGCGGAGTTGTATCTGGTTTAGGTAAAGGTATTACTGCGGCCTCATTAGGTAGATTATTAAAATCACGTGGTTTAAAAGTGGCCGCACAAAAGCTTGACCCATATATCAATGTTGATCCAGGAACAATGTCTCCTTATCAACACGGGGAAGTTTATGTTACTGAAGACGGTGCGGAAACTGACCTTGATTTAGGTCACTATGAAAGATTTATCGATGAAGATTTGAATAAATATTCAAACCTCACCACTGGTAAAGTCTATTGGAACGTTTTAAATAAAGAAAGAAGAGGGGAATATTTAGGTAGCACTGTCCAAGTCATTCCTCATATCACTAACGAAATCAAAAGATTTATTTATAACGTTGGTAAAAAGACTAACGCTGATGTGGTCATTACTGAAATCGGTGGCACAATTGGTGATATTGAATCCCAACCATTCATCGAAGCCGCTAGACAAGTATCATTAGAAGTCGGTCGAGAAAATAGTTTATTTATCCATGTCACACTAGTGCCTTATCTTCATGGTTCTGAAGAACATAAAACTAAACCAACACAACATAGTGTTAAAGAACTTCAAGGCATGGGCGTTAATCCTAACATCATCATCTTAAGATGTGATGAACCTCTTGAAGAAGCGATATTTGAAAAGATCTCTTTATTCTGCAATGTGAAAAGAGACTGTGTGATTGAAAACATCACATTGCCTAATTTATATGAAGCACCTTTAATGCTTGAAAAGAGCAATTTCTCTAGTGTTGTTTGTCGAGAATTAGGCTTAGAGACTAAAGAACCTGATTTAAAAGATTGGACTGAAATGGTTGATAGAATTAAATCCAGGCCATATTACACTCATATCGCTTTAGTGGGTAAATATGTTGAATTGCATGATGCTTATTTATCAGTCGCGGAAGCTCTTAGACACGCTGGATATCACTATAACACGCATATTAAGATTCACTGGATTAGTTCAGAAACAATTAGCGAAGAAAACGTTAAATCAGTCTTTAGAGATATTGATGGCATTATCGTTCCAGGTGGTTTTGGTAACCGTGGCATTGAAGGGATGATTGTGACCGCGAAATACGCTAGAGAAAACAATATTCCATTTTTAGGTATCTGTTTAGGTATGCAAATCGCGGTTATTGAATTTGCAAGAAACGTTTGTAACTTAAAGGACGCTAATTCGGGTGAATTTGATGAATATAGCACTAACAAAGTCATAGACTTTATGCCTGGTCAAAATGATGAGATCAATAAAGGTGGCACATTAAGACTTGGTTCTTATCCATGCAAAATTAGAAAAGGTACAGTTCTTGAACAATGGTATGGTAAAGATCTTATTAACGAAAGACATAGACACCGTTATGAATTTAATAACGAATATAAAGATTTATTTGAGAGTAAGGGTTTAGTTATCGGTGGGACTTCTCCTGATGGCTTTATCGTTGAAACTATCGAATTACCAAATCTTAAATATTTTGTGGGTGTGCAGTTCCATCCAGAATTTAAATCTCGACCAAATAAACCTCATCCACTTTTCTTAGGCTTAATTAAGAATTCATTTAAAGGCAAATAGAATGGAAAAGAAAAATATCATTTCAGTAGTTAGCGCACTACTGCTCACTTTAGGAGGTGGCTTTACTGATGCTTATACTTTTATCTATCGTGATGGCGTATTTGCGACGATGCAAACAGGTAACCTCATAAAGTTTTTTATTGCATTAACCAATGGGGAATTTAAACTTATGTTTTTATTACCAATTATTATTTTCTTATTAGGTTGTGTTGTTGCAGTATTACTTGGTAAAAGCAAATATCAAAGTCAAATTACTTTAATCACACTGTTTATTTCCTTTATCTTTGCGGGTTTATGCCCTAAAACAGAAGCGTGGAACATCGTTTGTGTTTCTATCCTCTCATTTACTGGAGCGATGCAGTTTGAAGCTTTTAGAAGGTGTTTGGGACTGAGATATACTTCTACGATGTGCACGAATAACATGCGATTACTTGGTAAAAGCATCGCTAATAGGAGATTAAACGATACATTAATTTATGTTTCGATTATTGTTACTTTTATATTTGGTATTGTTTTAGGAGTTTTAGTGGGTAAAGGAATGGGCATATATGCGATTATGCCAATGTCCTCTATTTACGTAGCTGTTCTATTAATAAGCAAAATAGATATCAGAAGTGAGCGATTACAAACTGAATGATTCATTGGTCGATGATAAACTAGGCTATTTTAATCCAGCACTTATCCTTTAAGAAGTTAGAAATATCTTCTTTTTTGTTTTCATCTTCATAATAAGCAACTAGAATCTTTTTATATTCACTAACTAGTTCAGATGGAACCACTATCAAGCCCAATGCATGCGTGATTAAATAATGGTTTGCAAAAATAATAGCGGTTCTTTTGTTTCCGTCTAAGAACAATTGCTTCTTCATCACATAAAGAATTAAATCTATAGCCAAATCAATCCCGTCTTCTTTGTGCAAAATATCGTATATATCTAACTTGACTTGATCCTCAAAAGGAATCGGAGGAATGTATGATGAGCCTCCAATGGTGACTGGTACTTTTCTTATTTTCCCTGCTGTAACAGAAAACCCGTCTTCCACTATTTGGTTAATTTGACATAATACTGCGTAATTCGTGGGATAGTTTGCTAAATCGATAGACATGATAAATTCCCATGCCCTTTTAAGATTAATAACTTTATCAACGTCAGAAGCAGTCATATCATTGACTTTTCCACCATTGACCAAAGTCTCGGTATCAGAATAAGTTGTTGCAACGCCTTCCAACATTGATTGCTTGTAAATAGAGTCAACAAGATTTCTTCTGGCTAAATCAATATTCATAGCCACCATTTCATCGACACCTTCGATATCAACATAATTGAGCTCTTTGAGTTCTTTATTAATCTCTTTGAGTCTCTTTTTTAATTCTCTAGCGTGGTTTGTGTTATTAATAACTAAGTTATATAAAACATCAGAATATTCACCAACATATTTGGTTGTTAAAACACCATCTTGTCTAAAGTGAACATAGATGTACTGTTTATCGTCTTTTTGTCTAATTTCTATTGAACCATAATACATAGAGTTCAATTGATCTAATAATTGTTTTCTTTCTTTTAGTAATGCGGTTATGTTAGCCATAATAACTCTCCTGCACTACAATTATAGCACCCGTATATTAAGTGTGAAACATTTTTATTGTTTTTGTTACACACTATATTTTTTTATTATCTTAGGTAAGCGACTAGCTTCACTTTTGTTAATACCACATAAGGCAATACGAATAGCGCTATGGGTGGAGATGACATATACACCATCTTGATGGAGATTATTAACTAATTTTTCTGGTTCTTTAGAAGGAACACAAATAAAGAAACCTTTCATATATGGTAATGTCTTTAGTCCCACTTCTTTAGCAGCTTTTAAAAAGGTGATGCTTCTAGCTTCAAGCATGGCGCAGACATATTTCACTTCTTCTTCATATGATTCTCTATAATTATCATCTAGCACCATCTTTTCAATTAAAGACATACCAAGAGTACTAGCGGATGACCATTTAGCGCGGCATGAAAATGTATTTACTCTATTAAATGTTTCTACTTCTTCTTTATCTTTAGATAAGCATAATAACGCACCGATTCTTAAACCATATAAACCAAATGATTTAGAGCCAGAAAAGACAAATAAAGTTAAGGCATTATTAGGCATATCCTTGAATTTGGCGTATCTACTTCTAATGATATCTGGATTGACGTTATAAAAATCAAAATAAGCCACATCCATTAAATAGATAAAGTTAGTGTCAGGATTATTTCTTGCTATATCTAATAAAGCATCATAATCCTTTTCTTCCATACAGAAACCTGTAGGGTTCTCACACGGATCGTTAATTAATATTAGTATTTTATTTTGTGTCTTTTTTAATTCGTTAACTTGTTTATTTAAATCATCGATATCAAATAAACCTTCTTTATTAAATAAAGAATAAGTACCACTTTTAAAGCCCATTTCTATACCATAGCTAAGATAGTTTTCCCACATATGGTTTGGTAATAAAACAGTTTCATCTTTATCAACATAATTAGTAAACGCTAGATTAAGGCCACCACTCCCTCCAGGAGTCGGTAAGCAGTCTAAATAGCATTCTTTTTTAATATCTTCTAAATATTTGCCAAATAAAGAATATAAAACCGCTCTGGTAAATGATGGTCTACCACTTGAATTAGCGTAGGCAAATTTCTCTTCTTCAGTAAGCGAACTTATCGCAGAAACGACACTTTTAAATTCATAAAGATTGCCGCTTTCGTCTTTAAGCATACCGACAGTCGCGTTAATGACACTGCTATCAGCCTTTTTAGCCGCTTTAGCTTTGCTCGCTAACGCTAAGATATTGTTTTTTAATTCTTTGTTTTTAGATTGTTTTGCAATAAACATAGTTAAATAATAACTATGCATATCTAATATTTAAAATACTTATATTATTGGGATTATCATACGTTGTTAATATGGTTTAGAAAAACACAGCAAAACTAAAGCAAAAGAAAAAAGGGGACGACCCCTTTTTCCTTTGAATGTGGTTTTATGCTGGCCGTCAGCCTCATCACCCTTACGAGTGACTATCGCGTCGATAATATTTTAAGTCCTTATCGTGGACTACGGCTTTCTTCCCAACCGCTGGGCTCAACACCCTTTCGAGCATCTCTAACGTCGTAGTAATTACCCTGCCTAAGCGCAGCACGGCTTTACGTGCCACCACACGGAACCTATTGGTTCAATACAATTGTACATCAGTAATAATAAATATGTTAGCGATTTTATCATTTCTTGATTGATACTTATTTTATTCCACTGTCACACTCTTGGCGAGGTTTCTTGGTTTATCAACGTTTAAGCCTTTGGCTAAAGCAACGTAATAGGCTAGATAGAATGCAATAGAAGATACTGCCACACTACTAAGGTAATAAGCATAATCTTCCACCATGATGGTATCTTCTGGTCTAGATAAGCTCTTAGTGGCGATTGTATATACTTTCGCGCCTCTAGTTTTCACTTCTTCAATATTGCCTCTCATTGATGAAGCAGTAACTGGATCAGTAATAAAGACGATAACAGGTATACCTTTTTCTATTAAAGCAATTGGACCATGTTTAAGTTCACCACCAGGAATAGCTTCACTATGGATATAACTAATTTCTTTTAATTTTAATGATGCTTCTAATGATAAGAAGTAATCGAAACTTCTACCAAGGTAGAAGATATTCTTCTTATCTTTTAATTCATCCGCCACTTTCATGATTAATGGTTTGTAGTGATATTGGATATCATAGACAACATCTAAGGCTTGAGTTAAATCATCAATTACTTTCGTGTCTTTATCAAGCGCTGCCGCTAAAAGGGCAAGTAATGTTACTTGTGCGACATATGCTTTAGTGGATGCCACTGATACTTCTACACCACTATGGAGAAGTAAAGAATACATACAGTTTCTATCAAGAGTGGAACCACCAGTATTGGTAATAATAAGATTTTTTAAATTGTGTTCTTTAATGATATTTAAGCAGTGAATCAAATCAGCGGTTTCTCCAGATTGAGAAATCATAATAATGAATGGTTTTTTACCAGGATATGTTGGATGAAATGCCCATTCACTAGCGATAAATCTAGACGCAGATTTATCATATTTTTCAAAATATCGACCACCCACTAGACCAGCGTGATAAGAAGTACCACAGGCAATGAAAATGATATGATCTGATTCTTTTAAGTCTTTTATTAATTCTGGATCAAATAAGAATTTATTCTTTTGGAAATAGAAAGAGATTAATCTTTTAACGGTTTGAGGAATCTCTTCGATTTCCTTTATCATGTAATGCGGATAACCTTTTAAATCATGAGAGATGAGTTCAACATCTTTTTGGATGGCTTCTTTTTTGACTTCTTCCCCATCTTTGTTATAAATAACCACTTTATCTTTAGTGACCGCACCAAATTCAAAATCATCTAATTCGATGAATTCATTAGTGTATTCAATCATTGGGGAAGCATCAGAAGCCACTAAATTGAAGCCTTTACCTAAACCAATGACTAATGGTGATGCCTTTTTAGCGACATATAAAGTTTGATCATCATCGTCAGTAAATATTGATAAAGCGTAACTACCTTTTAATAGGCCCATTACTCTTTTAATTGTTTCTAAGATGTTACCATTTTCTAAATAATAATAATCGATGAGATTAGCGACGACTTCAGTATCGGTTTCTCCATAGAAACTATAACCTTTTTCTTTTAGAAAACTTTTTAATTCTTTATAGTTTTCAATGACCCCATTATGCACCATGCAGATGCGTTTATGGAATGATAGATGTGGGTGGGTATTAAGTTTAGTAGGCGCTCCATGAGTGGCCCATCTAGTATGGCCAATCATGATATTGCTATTAATAGTTTCTGGAACAATAGTTAAAAGATGTTCCACACTACCGACGTCTTTATAAATCTTGATGCCATTATCTATATAAGCGATACCCGCGGAATCATAGCCACGGTAATCAAGCATCTTTAAGCCTTTAAAGACATATTCTTTTGGACTAATAAAGCCTACTGCACCAACAATACCACACATATTATCTACCCAAGTATTTCTTTAATTCGAATTCGCTAACGGTGGTATGGTATTCTTTCCATTCCTTCTCTTTAGCTTCGATATATTTAGGGAACAAGTGTTCTCCTAAAACTTCTTTAAGAATACTACTATCTTTGAAATCTTCAATAGCGGCATGTAATGTTTCTGGTAAGCAAGTAATCTTTCTAGCTTTGATTTCATCATCACTTAAATCAAATAAATTATCTTTGACTGGTGGGATGATATCTTTTTCTTTGGTATTTTTAATACCTTCAAGGCCACAAGCGAGGATACCCGCTAAAGCGAGATATGGATTAGCGCATGGATCAACATTTCTAAATTCTGTTCTAGTGGCTAGGCCTCTAGCGGCTGGAATTCTGACTAACGAACTTCTATTAGCGTCACTCCAACAAGCATAGATTGGGGCTTCATAACCACTGACTAAACGTTTATAGGAATTAACAATTGGATTAGTTAATAAAGATAATTCTCTAGCGTGACTAAGAACGCCTGTAATCCATTTTTCACACATGATGCTTAATTGCATTGGGGCTTTTTCATCATAGAATAAGTCACCTTTCTCTTTAGAGAATAGTGAACAGTTAGTGTGCATGCCGTTACCCGCTTGTTTATTTAAAGGTTTTGGCATAAAGCTTGCTAAATAACCGTTTTTTCTGGCAATCATTTTAACGACTTGCTTGAATGTTTGGACTCTATCGCAAGCGGAGATAACATCTGTATATTTGAAAGTGATTTCATTTTGACCAGGACCAACTTCATGGTGAGAAGCTTGAACTTCAAAACCCATCTTTTCAAGCATTAAAGCGATTTCTCTTCTAATATCTTCACCACCATCGAATGGGGATAAATCAAAATAGCTTGCTCTATCGCTGCAGTTAGTGGAAACACTACCATCAGCGTTTAGTTTGAATAAATAGAATTCAGGTTCGAAACCAACATACATAGTTTCAATACCCATATTATTCATCTTCTTAACTTCTTTTTTAAGAATGTAACGTGGATCGCCAATAAATGGGGTGCCATCAGGCATATAGACATCGCAGATAAATCTAGCAACACCACCGATAGAAGAATCTTCAAATGGTAATACTAAGAATGTATCTAAATCTGGATGAAGATACATATCAGCTTCTTTAATACGAACGAATCCTTCAATAGATGAGCCATCAAACATAATTTTATTGTTTAATGCATCATCGATTCTAGAAGCTGGTATTTCCACCGCTTTGATATCGCCTAACATGTCAGTGAATTGCATTCTTAAATAGGAGATGTCATTTTCTTTAATTATCTTTTTGATTTCTTCCTTAGTCATAAATAGTTCCTCTTTCAAAAACATGCTTAAAATCTAATACTAAGGAAAATATGTGTCAATAAAAATGTGTGTCAACTTTGCTTTACATATAGCATTTTATAGGCATTTAACTATGTTAATAAATAAAAAAGTATGATAACCATATAATTTACATATAATACAAATTAGCGCCCATACTAGGTAGAAACTGCCTTTTTAATACTTTGCTATAGTTAATCAACAAGCTCGTGCAATAGCGCACACACTAGTCTTAATAATTTACTATATATTTTATTGATTGACCCCTATGCTTACATAATAAGAATGGATTGCTAAGAATTATCTTCCAAATAGCAAAACTCTGAATGAAAATGCTGAAACTCTCGGATTATGGTATTTTTTGGAGTTCAATTCCAATTTTTACCACATTGTCATTTTATTTTGATTACATCGCATTAAATTGCTGAACAATATAAAAAATGAGCAACGAGGCTCATCATTTATTTCAGCATTAGCATCATCATTTCTTCATCTAGATAAGTGCCGTCTTTTAATCTTATGGCTCTAGGAACATCACCAGTCTTAATGAATCCTTTGGATGTATAGAGTCTTTTAGCAGCAAAGTTATCTTTTATAACCCCTAATTCTAGTTGTGTAGCGCCTTCTCTATTTTTAGCGATATTGATGATTTCATCAAATAGGATGGAACCTAATCCTAATCCTCTATATTCTTTTCTAATACCAATACCAATCGTGCCTCGATGTTTTGTTTTAATCATCGCACCAAAGCTTAAAGCACAACTACCGATGATGATATCTTTATAGAACACGGCGATCATGTAGTTATTATCACTACTATTATGTCCTTCTAAGAAGGCTTCTTCTTTTTTCATGTCATCGAGATAGACTTGATAGTCTTCAGGAAGGCCATTCATATAGTCTGTTGTTCTAGTGATATCGATAATACAATCAATCATCTTTTGAGCATCAGAAATCTCAGGTGATTTAAGTGTCACCTTGATACCATTCTTTAATGTAAATTCTTTAGCTTTATATATCATATTATTTATTAATAAATAGGATAGTTAACTTTCTTTAATTTATCGTTTCTATAATTAGCGCGACCTTCTTTAGCTTCGGCTTTGCCATCTCTCATAACAAGGTCGCCAGTAAAGCCACATGTCATATTATTAACAAATGATGTACCGACACCATACATGGTGACTGGGACACCTAATTTCTTCCATTCTCTTATCTTTTCGGCGTTAAAACTACTAGAAACAGTAATACCAACGTAGTTATAACCATTATCATCAAGCGCTTTTCTTAAAGCGAAGATGAGTTCTTTACAAACGCCGTGCGGATCAAATCCACTTGTGTCTTTATCATCAAAATAATGGTCAATAAGGGCTTTAGATGTATCTACGCGTACACCTCTTAATTTATGACCTAAATGTTTAGCGATGATTAATGTATCTCTTACAACATTATTATGATAATCAATTAAAGCGGTGACTTGTTCTTCTGGGAAACTCTTTAAATAGCAATCAGCGGCTTTACAAATATCACCTTCACATAATTGGATTAACGCATGAGGCATAGTGCCCATACCTTTACCACCCCACCATTTGCCTTGGGCATCAGTAGATACTCTATTAATACCAGCGACATATGTAGCATAACCGTCACCGACTTGGGTGAGGTAATCATCTTGACGGTCCGCCATTGAGAAGACTGGTGTGTCACCAGCGGCATCAAGCACTTCTTTAACATTAGTGGCTACACTACTTCTACGCGCTAAGATGCCATCAATTACTGATTCTAAAAAGCCAAAATCTTCATATTTACCAGTGACTTTTAAAACTGGTTCATTGGCTTGAATAATATCACCATCATTTAAGGCTTCAATATCTAGATTTTCTGGATGAACAGCGAATGTATGAAGTATAGCGATTGCTTCATCTATACCACACAACATGCTATTGTCTCTTCTTTGAAACCACTGCATGGTCACTATGTGTCCAGCAAGGTTTTCAGAAACAATCTTACGAGACTTTAAAAAATAGTTTGCACTATAAAATCCTTCTCCTAATTCTTTCGGGAAATTAAATGTCTTGTTTGTTAAACGGGAAATCTTTCCTGCTTTTTTTAATTCCACTTCAATCATAATTCACTTTCCTCCATTTGGAAAAAATCCTTATTTATATCTTTATCGGATATTTCTTCTTTATCTAATACGATGATTTCATTTGGTTCATTAAGATCTAAATCTTGATATGTTGCGTATCGATCTTCTTTAACAAAAGTGCCATCCGCGATTAATGTATCTTTTAAGACTTTTACTTTGTAAACATCATTATCTTTAACGATGATAAAGCCAGAATTAGGTTTAGACATCAGCATAATATCATATTTACCTAAATAGCCATTTAGTATGGCAATTAATTCATAATTAGGTAAGGTGATTAGACCTTTGATTTTGATCTTTACATATTTCTTTAAATTGAATATATCAATGCGGTAAATCTTACCTTCTTTTTCATAGATTAATAAATCTTCATCTTGTTTAGGTAATAAGCCTTTTGGAAGTTCATCAAAAACAATACTTAAATAAGCATTGATTTTATCGAAATGGTTTATTAATCCGTATTTATTAATCATAATTTCTCCAATATTAAGCGGTAGATTGGTTGACCCTGACTACGGAAGTCCGCTTCATATTCAGTAATCTCATCAAAGTTATCTTTACCATCATAAGAATAATTAGCTTCCACGAGTTTAAAGGAGGAATTTTCTAATAATTCTAATGAATATGTAAATAGGTCATAGTTATCGGTTTTAAAGATGAGTTTTGCACCACTTTTTAGAATGCGTAAATATTGATTCAAAAACGAATCAGAAGTTAACCTTCTTTTAGCGTGTCTCTTCTTTGGCCATGGATCAGAGAAATTTAAGAAAATACCGTTCACACTACCTTCATTTATTAAAGGTAAAACTTGTTCCGCATTAGCGTAAACTAGCTTCGCATTGTTCACTTCTTGTTCCACTAGTTTTTTAGCGGTAAAGCCCGCACATGTGACGTTTCTTTCCATACCAATAAAGAAACAATCTGGATGATTCTTAGCCATATTAACTAAGAATTGTCCTTTACCTGAACCAATTTCTAAATAATAGTCTTTATAATTATTCATCATATCGAAAGGACACATCACTTCGACGTGTTCTTCAATATATGGCTTGGCCCAAGGTTTATATTTAGTTCTCATTATTTAATTTTCTTTCCAAGTTCAATAATGGCATGAGCATAGATTGCCATTGATTCCACTAAATAGCGCTTTTCTGTGCGTTCATTGACGCCATGCATCACGCAGTCATAGCCAGGATATTCCATACCAAAAGCCACAACATTATCAGCTTCTTTAGCGTATGTACCACCACCAGAAGCAATGATTGGAGTTTTAGTGTCTCCTGTTTCGTCTTGATAGACTTTTAGTAAGGTAGTAATTAAATCACTATCTTTTGGATAATAAAGTAAGTGTGATTCACTAGTGAATTCAATATCAAATGGTTTAGCGGCTTTAACGATGTTATTTTTCATTTGTTCCGCGGTGACTGTTTCAACATGACGGAAGTTAATTGTGACAACTAGTTTACCATTTTCAAAAGAGAATAAACCAGTATTCATGGAATTAGTACCCATGTCTTCACTATTAGCGGCGGCATTAAGTCCTTCACCTCTTTGGCCTTCTAACATCTTGTATAACTTTTTAAAGTCTTCGTTTTGATAATATTCGCCTAAATATTTAACGGCGATAATGGCAGCGTTTTTACCCATCCATGGGATAGAACCATGCGCAGCGCGACCATTAAATGTTAATAACATTTCATTACCTTTAGCGAGATATGAATAATCGACTTCTTCTTTATTTAAATAATCAACGAAGTTAAGATCTTCTTTCATTAAGACTTCGCATTTTTCAATGACACTGTTAAAGGCAACACCACCTTTAATGCGTTTGACTTCTGGGAAGTTAATATCTTTTTTAATATCAAAGCCAATAATACCTTTTTCGGCATATGTTAATGGGTAAGCACTATCAGGAGAGAAACCAAATGTTGGTTGTTTCTTTTTAAGTGTTTGGAAATAATGTTCCATACAAGCGGAACCTCTTTCTTCATTGCCACCTACTAAGAATCTCACTTGATAATTACCTAATAAATTATTATCTCTTAAAGCTTTTAAGCCATAATATGTGCTTAATAATGGACCTTTATCATCAGCGACACCACGAGCGTATAATGTATCACCAACTTGGGTTAATTCAAATGGAGATTGTGGCCAGCCTGTTCCTACTGGAACGATGTCAGCGTGGGCCATAATGGTAATGTTCTTATCTAATTCATTAGTTAAGATTTCCACGAGATAGTTATCGTAATTATTAACGATAAAGCCATCTTTTTTAGCAAGTTCTTCAATATATTTAAGAGCTTTAGAAACACCTTTACCAAATGGATTTTGTTCATCCACGGTAGATTCATCATATGTTGAATTAATAGCGACGAATTCTTTTAATGAATTCATCATTTCTTCTTCATATGGTTTTGTTAGTTTTTTGTAAAAATCTTTATCCATACCTTCTCCTAGATATTTTTATTTATTATGATATTTAAACCATCTAAATTGAGATTCTTATCATAGATAAAATCTTCTCCTAGAATCTCTTTAACATATACCGCTCCTCCGCCTGTAAGAATATGCTTACAAGGGTAGCCTAATTCTTTTTCATAACGATTAATTAAACCAGTAATCATATCAGCATGACCGTATACTATACCGGCATTCATCGCCGCTAAAGTGTTTTTAGCGACAATTGATTTAGGGGCAATTAAACTAACTTCTGGTAGTAATGCCGCTTTATTTGATAATGAATTAGCGCTTAATGTTAAACCAGGTACGATTAAGCAACTAGCAAAATCACCATCTTTATCAAGAAGTAATATTTTACTAGCGGTACCTAAGTCCGCGATTAAACATGGATAACCATATTTACTTTTAGCGCCCACTAAATCGGCAATTAAGTCATTACCAATTTCTTCGATTGGGTTATCAACTTTTAAGCCTAAATCAGTTTTAGTATTAACGTTTATTAATAACGGATTAATTTTGAATATATTTTTTAAAGTATTAATGATACTTAAGTTAATTGGTGGAACCACGGAAGAATAGATGATATTATCGACTTTTTCGTTAGGTAAGTTTAATTCGTTAAACTGTTTTTTAAATAAGTGATAAAATTCATCTTCTGTTAAGCGGATATCGGTATTAAAAATCATGCGTTCAATAAGAGCGTTATTTTTATAAATACCAATTCCAATCGTGGAATTACCAACATCAACACAAATGTTCATCTTGTCTCCTAAATAGCGACGATGTTAACGATTCTATTTTTAACAACGATAATCTTTTTGATTTCTTTGCCTTCGATGTTACGTTTGACACCTTCAAGTTCTAAAGCGGCTTTTTTCACCACTTCATCATCTTCGTCTTTAGCGATTTCTAGTTCGCCTCTAACTTTACCATTAACTGATACACCCATCTTAATAGTATTGAGCACTAATTTAGATGGATCATATTTTGGCCAACTAGCGAAAGCGATTGTTTCTTTATGACCAAGTTTTTCCCACATTTCTTCACCAAGGTGAGGAGTGATACAAGAAATTAATTTAACGAAACCTTCCGCCATGGATTTATTTAATTTATTAACTCTATAGACTTCATTGATGAAAATCATCATTTGGCTAATTGCTGTGTTAAATGATAAGTTTTCATAATCTTCTGAAACTTTCTTTACTGTTTGGTTATAGACCAAATCAAGTTCTGGAGTTTCTTCGTCAGTTAAAATATTATTTTCAATAATAATACGGTACACTCTTTCTAAGAATTTATGAGCGCCTTCAACCCCTTGATTAGACCAAGGTTTACTAGCTTCAAGTGGACCCATAAACATTTCGTATAATCTAAGAGTGTCCGCACCATATTGTTCACAAACATCTAATGGGTTAACGACAAATTCTGGATATCTTTTACCCATCTTGATGTTATTGGCGCCTAAAATCATGCCTTGATGAACGAGTTTCTTAAATGGTTCATCAAAGCTGATATAGCCTTTATCGTATAAATATTTAGTCCAAATACGAGAATAGATAAGGTGACCAACAGCGTGTTCTGGTCCACCGATATATAAGTCTACTGGTAACCAGTGATCCGCTAATTTCTTATCGCAGAATATCTTATCGTTATGTGGATCAACATATCTTAAGAAATACCAAGATGAACCGGCACTACCTGGCATAGTAGATGTTTCTCTTTTACCGTGTAAACCATTATGGTTATATTCTTTCCATTCTTTAGCGTTCTCTAATGGTGCTTGACCGTTATGACCTTTATAGTCATCAAGTTCAGGTAAGACTAATGGTAATTCATCATCGTCTAAAGCGTGGACTTCACCATTATCTAAGTGAACAACAGGAACTGGTTCGCCCCAATATCTTTGTCTAGCAAATATCCATTCTCTAAATTTATAGTTGATTTTCTTTTCTCCAATGCCTTTTTCCTTAAGGAAATCGATCATTTTATTAATCGCGTCTTCTTTATTTAAACCATTAAGGAAACCACTATTGATGTGGGTGCCATCTTCTTCATATGCTTCTTTAGAGATATCCCCGCCTTCTAAAACTTGGATAATATCTAAGTTATATTTCTTAGCGAAAGCATAATCTCTACTATCATGGGCTGGGACCGCCATAATGGCGCCAGTACCATAACTAGATAAAACATAATCAGAAATATAAATAGGAACTTTCTTTTCATTAGCGGGGTTAATAGCGTAAGCACCAGTAAAGCAACCAGTCTTTTCCTTGTTTAAAGATGTTCTTTCAATTTCACTCTTTTTACTAGCCTCATCGATATAAGCAAGAACATCACTTTCTTGTTCTTTACTCATGATCTTTTTAATTAAAGGATGTTCTGGAGAAAGGACACAGTATGTGCAACCAAAAAGTGTGTCCGCTCTTGTGGTAAAAACAATAAATGATTCATCGCTATCAGCGACTTTAAATTTGATTTCCGCACCGATAGATTTACCAATCCAGTTTCTTTGAATCTCTTTTGTAGATTCTGGCCAATCAATTCTATCTAAGCCTTCTAATAAACGTTCAGCGAATTTTGGTTGATCGATGACCCATTGTTTGAGGTTTTTTCTAATAACAGGATAGCCACCTCTTTCACTCTTACCGTCAATAACTTCATCGTTACTTAAAACAGTACCGAGTTCTTCACACCAGTTAACTGGCATATCAATGTATTTAGCGTAGCCATCTTTAAAAAGGCCTTTAAATATCCACTGGGTCCAGTGATAGAATTTAGGATCACTAGTTAAGATGACTCTATCCCAGTCATAATCAAGACCGATATGTTTTAATTGTTTAGTGAAATATTCAATATTCTTTTGGGTAAAACCTTCTGGGTTATTACCTGTTTGAATCGCGTATTGTTCAGCGGGCAAACCAAAAGAGTCATAGCCGATTGGGTGAAGGACATTATAGCCCTGCATTCTTTTCATACGGCTGATGATGTCTGTCGCGGTATAGCCTTCTGGGTGACCAACGTGTAAACCCACACCACTTGGGTAAGGAAACATGTCTAATGCATAGAATTTAGGTTTACTAAAATCATAGACATCAGTCTTAAATGTTTGGTTATCTTCCCAATACTTTTGCCATTTGGCTTCAATTTCACGATGATTGAATCCCATAATACATACTCCTTTAGAAGGGCTAGTTATTTACTTAACTAGCATCTTATAAAGTTTAATGTATTCTAAGGTACTCTTCAACCATGAATTATCAGTATTCATGGCGTTTCTCATCAATTGATGAAGTAATTTCTTATCATTATAGGCATCATAAGCGTAATGAGATGTACGAGTCATCTCATAAACACTATAGGCATCAAAACCAAAGCCATTACTTGTTTCAGCGTTGTTACCGTCATAGCAAATAACACTATCTCTTAAGCCACCTGTTCTTCTCACAATTGGTAATGTGCCATATCTTTGAGCAATCATTTGACCTAAGCCACATGGTTCAAAAAGTGATGGCATGATGAAGAAATCAGAGGCAGCATAAACCTTATGAGCAAGGTTATCACTATAACCGATAAATAATCCGATTCTATCAGGATATTTGCGTTTTAATTCTTCCCACTTTTCTTCGTATTGGCGTTCACCACTACCGAGCATGAAGATATTCGCGCCTCGAGCGATTAATTCTTCAACCGCAGGGAAGATGATATCAAAACCTTTTTGCCAGGTAATACGCGTCACTAATGAATATAAAGGTGCTTTTGTGTTTTTAATACCATATTGGTAACACAAAGCTTCTTTATTAGCCTTTTTACCTGTCACTAAGTTTTTAACTGTGTATGGCTGAGCGATTTGTTTATCGTGTTCAGGATCAAATTCTAAATAATCAATACCGTTTAAAATACCAGAGAAATCCCATTCTCTATAGCGTAATACACCGTCTAAACCCATTCCACCTTCAGGAGATAATAATTCTAAATGATGGGTTGGGGAAACGGTTGTAATCTTATTAGAATAAACAATACCCGCTTTTAAGGTAGAGACTTGATCTTTAAATCTCACTGAACCATTATCAAAATATTCATCTGTTAAATTATAGAAGTCACCTAAGGTGAATTTTGGCATTAAGCCTTGGAAGGCGGGATTATGAATGGTGAAAACAAATTTGGTTTTAGCAAACTTATTTTGGCATTCTTCATCCACGCGTAAGACACATGGAAGCATACCAGCTTGCCAGTCATGAACATGAATGATGTCTGGTCTCATACGTTTAGAGATTAAAAACTGTTTGACCGCCATGGTGAAGAAAGCAAATCTTTCACCATCATCAAAGTCACCGTATATATGACCTCTTTCAAAATATTGTTGGTTTTCAATAAAATAATAATTGATGCCTTCATTTTCTAATTGATAAACATCAACGTTTTGTTTTCTCCATGACATATGTGTCTTAAAGGAGATGGCTTTCTTTAAAGCCGCCTTATTTATCTGACGAGAGATACCGTCATAGAAGGGTAAAATAATTGAGACTTCTTCCCCCATTTTTACTAACTCTTTTGAGAGGGAATAAACAACATCAGCTAAACCGCCTGTTTTGCAAAACGGGCGAGATTCGCTTGCTACCATCACGATTTTCATTAGATATTAGCTCCAAAAGAAATGTATAAGAAGTGATCTTCGTCACCTTTGACGTTTCTGACTTCTTTAATCTTCACGTTCTTATCAGCGACAACGTATTGTAGTTTACTACCTTTACCAACTTTAGTGCCACTGAAGAGGATGCAATCTCTGACTTCAGCTCCTTCTTCAACAATGACATCACGAGATAAGATAGAGTTAATAACTGTACCTTTTACTCTTGAACCATTGGAGACGAATGAATTAGAGACATTAGCATTTTCTCCATATTGTGCTGGAGGAGTATTATGTGTTGTTGTATAAATTGGCCAATCTTCTTTAAATAGTTCTTTTCTATTTTCATAGGATAAAAGATCCATTGAACATTTAACGAAATCATCAAATGTTAAGACTGGGGCGACATAGCCATCAAAGCTAAAGGCATTAACATTATAAACACCATTAGTCGCACAGTAATTGACTAAGTCACGGATATTGAATAATGTGGAAATTTCTCTTGTTTTATTAACGAGTTCCACGAATGTTTTGTAATCAAAGATAAATGTTTCTAAAGAAATTGCTGCTTCTTTAGCGGTACCCATATTAATGGAGAAGTTCTTCACTAAATGGTTATCCATCTTAACGACGTCGCAGTTTAAGAATTGTTCTTTAGCGTTTTTAACTTTTTTATAAATTAAGGAAATTTTATTTCCTGAATCGATATGTTTTTCGATATATTTACGATAATCGATTGACATGATGAAGAATGAAGGAGCGATGACGACGTAATCAGCGTCGATATCTTCAAAATGTAAGCGATTCGCTAATAAGTTATTAACATCTGTATTAAATTTACTGCTTGGATTATTTTCGTTATAGAAAAGTCTTTGACCACCAGTTTTGGTGTTGTTGACCCAAATAGAACCATCTCTCACGTGAGAGACAACACTATGTAAACTACGGTCCACTAGGATACCGACACGGTCGATACCAGAGTTAGAGAAGTTAGATAATGTGAAGTCCATTAAGCCATATCTTCCTAAGAATGAGACAGTACCAATTGGACGCTTTTCTGTTAATTTACCTAAACGTGGCGCGTCATGTAAATTGCAAAAACCATATACTTTAGCCATATTAACGGACCACCTTTCCACCAACGAGGATGATTTCATCGTTGTTCATATTCACTTCTACACCCGCTTCAATTGTGGTGTATGGCGCCACAATGGCGTTACGAATTTTAGCGCCTCTTTTAATTGTGGAACCTTCCATAACGACACATCTATCAACGATAGCGTCTTCTTCAATTAAGACTTCATTAGAAATAACAGAAGAATTAACGTTACCTAAGATAATTGCGCCTTGGTTAGCGATTGAGGATTTAATAGAACCTTCCCTACCTAAATAATGTGGTAAAGAATAGGTATCTTCTGTGAAGATTCTTGTGGAATAACCACCGTACAAATCTAAATCACTACGGTTTAAAGCGACGTCCATATTAGCTTCATGTAAGGAATCTAATGTACCGACATCTCTCCAATAACCTTTAAATCTATAAGCTTGTAATTTTAAGCCATCTTTTAACATCGCTGGGATGATATCACCACCGAAGTCATGGTTTGTGTCTAGTGCTTTATCCGCCATTAAGTATTTTCTTAAGACTTTCCAAGTAAAGACATAAACACCCATAGAGGCTAAATTGCTCTTTGGTTTCTTTGGTTTTTCTTGGAATTCAGTAATACGGTCAGTTTTATCAACCGCCATAATACCAAATCTACTAGCTTCTTTTGGATCAACTTCAATAACGGAAATTGTTGCGTCTGCTCCAGTTTCAACGTGGAGATCAATCATTTCGTTATAAGTTGTTTTATAAATATGGTCACCTGAAAGGATTAAAACGTAATCAGGTTGTAAACCATCTAAGAAATCAATATTTTGAGTAATGGCATCGGCTGTACCTTTATACCAGTTAGCGCCTTCATCTGTTTGACGAGGGGCGCAAGAAGTAAGTAAGGCGTGCACGCCATTGAAACCCCATTTCTCACCATTACCGATATAGCTATCGAGAATTGTTGGCTCGTATTGGGTTAAAACACCTATGGTGTTAATACCACTGTTAGCGCAGTTGCTCAGTGGGAAATCGATGATGCGGTATTTCGCTGCAAAAGAGACAGCAGGTTTGGCCATTTTTTTAGTTAATAGACCAAGTCTGGTGCCTTTACCGCCAGCGAGAATCATCGCGACGACATTGTGTGACATAATATGCTCCTTTAATATGCATATTAAGTATAACATTTATGTTAACTGTAATAAATGTTTTTTATAGATTTGGCACAACAACAATGATTAGAACCGATTCTATTTTGTTCAATGTGACATACTACCACTTAAAGAAGTGGGGACTCGCTAAAATATATTAAATGCCATAAAACCTTCCACAATAAAAAGAAGGACGCAAATATATAGAAGCATCTAGTTCATGAAAGTTTGTGTGAGCTAAACGGTTTGAATATTCGTATGGTTTAACTTTTAAACAGGGACCAAATAAGTCGTTGTTAACGTATAAATTCCCATCATAATAGTATTCAACATTATCAAAATCGTAATCGATTAAAAATGTTCCAGGTTTGAACTTCTGAATCAAATCTAGTTGCTTTGTGATTAGGTCATATGAGTAGAGATACGATTCTTTTAAACCACAAATGCAAATCTTTGTCCCGTAAGATGACAGATAATCAAATCCACAATCTTTTTGTTTGACATAGTGATACGTTGCAAAAAGTATCTTATTGTCGCATAAAAAAGCTTTTTTGTAAAAATGATTTGATTTGTTATTTGTTTTATATGATGAAAGCGTTCTATCATAAATTATATCGAACTTATTGTTCGATAAAGATATCTCTAGCCCAGCAAGATATCTAATTTTTTTATCACCAATATCATCAAACAGTTGTGTTTTTTTATCGCCAATTTTAATGCTGTAATCCTTTCCTACGTAAATACTGCTTTTATCATCATTCACAATCATATTTGCTTCAACCGACTCATGAAGCAACACTTTTGTAGACAAAAGAAAATCATATCTAATTAGGCTTTTTTGTTTGGTTGTCCGATTATTCAATATGACGTAAATATAATCGTCATTGCAAGTGACAAAAACTAAAGAAAAATTACTATCAAAGAAGGCAACAGCTATTTCTTTAAAATCCTTATCAAAAACTTTTAGTAAATACTCTGGTGCACCATACCCATACGACAATTCCAAACCGACGCAAATGTATTGTGAATTTGCCGTCGAAGCAATGTAGTTATATCTTTTTGTTTCATCGTTGAAATCGACTGCTTCATAGCCGTTTTTAGAGTGTGCATTGTATCTAATTAGACTTGTAAAATGATGTGCTGTGTCGTTATTGCTATAACATGCGTTTGAGCTGTCTTGAAACATGATTTCCGATTGTTCGAAAACGCATGGCATGTGATAATGGCAAATAACTGAATGGTAAAAAACTAAAGAAAAGATATTTAAAAGAATAATGATCCGTGCCGCTTTCATTATTACGATGGCTTTTGTTTTCTTCTTACTCATCACCAAAACCTCAAAAATCAAAGATTAAAAAGAAGTGTGGATCCCTATAATCAAAATAAACATTAACTGATTTAGTTCTCTCAGCGAACCATCCCATTTCATCTAAGTCATAAGCAACGTTGTGCCACACCCATTCGTTAAGCATTCTTTCAACGTTTATGCTTTCGTAGCCACTATCGCTATACTTACTAAAAGGATAATTAAAATATGGACAAGTTGATATGTTTTAATTATATCATTCCCTCGCACAACAAAAACATGTTTTTGAATAGATTATGTGATAATATGATTCATGTGATATGAAAGTTACAGTCGATATCAAAAGAACATTAAGGATCTTCTTCATCGTTGATATCATCTTCGCTGTTTTATTATTCCTTTCTTGTATCAACTTATTCTTATTTACTAAGTTTGGAGTGCTTCAAGTTTTAATTATTCTTTTATATGTTGGTGTCTCTATTATCATGTTAGTGCTCTCACTGAAACGTAATTTTTATGTTATTGAGAACAAATATCTCGTCGCTGTTAGGGGCTTTAAAAACATGTACTACCACTATAACGATGTAGTGTATATCGATAAAGCGCAAAGTGAGAAGAAAAGAGTGCTATGCTTCTACACTAATAAAGGACATGTTAGATATTTACCCTTTGATAAAAACGGTGAAATATATAAAGTGATGATTAAGAAGTGCCATAATCTATTAGATGATGAGCAGTTTAAAGCAAAGTATCCAAATGTAAAATTATAGGTTAATCAAATTATTTGGTTAATCACGATTTGGTTTTATTGATGAAAATATCAATTTTCAATAATAAACGATTTTGAATTTTCTTGTTGCTATGACTTTTATCTTATGATAATATATATCGGCAACATTAGGAGGACGATGATATGTCAAGAGTTTGTCCAGTATTAGGTAAAGGTCCAGTAAGCGGTAACAACCGTTCCCACTCCTTAAGAGCTACACGTCGTAGATGGAACGCTAATCTCCAATATCGTACCGTCGTTGTTGATGGCAAAGAAATGCGCATCCGTATGTCTACAAGAGCATATCGTAGCCTCAACAAGCAATATAAGGATCGTTAATTCTTTTACAAGAAGACAATATAAAAATCGACTCAGAAACGAGTCGTTTTTTATTGCAACCAGTAAAAGTAATTCCAGATAACTATTTTTCAAACTTACTTTATAAAGGAAATAATGATTAAAGGTAAGGAAGAAATAAATAAATTAAATATCGACCACCACTCATTAAATGCCATGGCGATGAACTTTGGTCTAGCGAATACTTCATTACCATCTTTATCAACGCTTTTATCTAAATAGATTTTATAAGTAGCTTTGGGATTAAATAGGAAGATAAGCATTGTTACAGCAATAATAGCCCCGACAATAAAAGCCACTAAATAAATGATCTTTTCATCCCCCACCATATTTTTAAAATAAGGATATATATAGCAGCATTCTAAAGCGGGTACCGCAAAAGCAAAAACCATCGCTAAAGTAGAAAGAATCATATGTGTTCTTAAAAATTGTAATGGCATAAAAAACAAACAAGCGATAAAGCCAGATAAGGCTACCGCTGCTACGGACAATACAATTAAAGTCACATCTGCTTTATTAACCACAGTGGATGAACAAATATAAAAGGCAATCATTCCCACTAATGAAACAATAAAGGCAATATTGCCGTATACATTGTTTCTAAAAGAATTTGGATAATTATATTCATAAGGAAACATTCTCACGAATGAATATTTCACATCATGCTTTTTAAAATAAAAAGATGAGGAAAGAAATATTCCAAGCATGAAAAATGATAATGATATTAAAACGATTAATAGGGAGATAACACTATTCATTATTTTAATAAATTCTTATATGCTTCTTTAAAGTCACTTGCGGAGAATAAATAGTTACCGGCAACAAGGACATCCGCGCCGATATTAAGGCAGTCCTTACCAGTAATATCATTAATACCACCATCAACGGAAATTAAAGCATTACTTCTTTCTTCTACCATTTCATTAATTAAAGAGGAAATCTTATCTAATGTTTCTGGGATGAATTTTTGTCCACCCATACCAGGTTCAACACTCATGATTAAAACTAAATCAAGATCTGTTAAAAATGGGAAGACTTTATCGACAGGTGTACCTGGCTTAATTGATAAGCCGGCTTTCATTTTATTTCTATGGATTTCTTTAATGACTTCTGCAACTTCTTTATCATCTTTACAAGCTTCATAATGGAAGGTTAAATAGTCAGCGCCTGCTTTAGCGAACTGTTTAACGAATTTCATTGGTTCTGTAACCATGATATGAACGTCTTTAACAAAGTCAATTTTAGAAAATAAACGTTCAAAGAATAAATTACCGAAAGAGATGTTTGGAACGAAGTGTCCATCCATGACATCTAAATGAATCCATTCGCAACCAACTTCCTTAATCTTTTCTAATTCCTTCTCTAAATGTAGATAGTCACATAGAAGGATGGAAGGTGACACGATGACATTTTTCATTTTTGATACCTCTCTTTTCTAAATATTGCTTCTTCTGAGAGCTTTTTATAGCACTCATAGGCTAGAGATGAAATCTCTTTTTTATTTACGCTCTCTTTTACTACACACCTATTTTCGCTCAAATGCAAGCAATTCGCAAAATAACATTTATTATATAAAGTATTAAATCCTGGATAGAAGATGGCTAAGTCCTCTTTATAGAGATTTAATTCTAAAGATGAGAATCCAGGAGTATCAGCGATATAACCACCCTGATAAGGTAAAAGTATTACTTCTTTTGTTTGATGTTTACCTCTACCTAAGGCCATAGAATATTCACCGATTTGTCTTTCATAATTAGGATCAATGGCGTTAATTAATGATGATTTACCAACACCAGTTTGACCCATGATGCAGCTCACTTCATCTTTAAATAAGGCCTTGACTTGTTCAATACCTTCATGAGTTTTATTGGAGATAAAATAGGTCTCAATATTAACGGAATTAAATACTTCTTTTATTTCATCGATAATCTTTTGATCATGCTCTTTATCAATCTTTGTAATGATGATTTTTGCTCTAATTCCATTCATATTTGAGTAGGTTAGATATTTGAACGCTAAAAGGTAGGAAAAATCAGGTTCTTTAAGCGAGAAGACTAAAATCATTTGTGAGATATTAGCGATAAGTGGACGCTTAAGGGCACTACTTCTTGGATAGATGACTTCGATTGTTAAATTATCTGGATCAAATTCAACATTATCTCCGACGACTGGCTTAACACCTTGATTACGAAAAACACCACGCGGTTTAGTGTTATAAATGACACCTTCCGCTTCTACGGCATATGTTCCACATGTAATAGCGACGATTAAACCTTTCATTATTTAAAGCCGAATATCCTCGATATTAATGGTTTCTTTTCTTTTAAGATTTCAGGTCTTTTGCTGACATCCATTAAATCATCATAAAATTCATCAGCGCCTTTATAACGTTCACTTAAACGTTTCTTAGTAGCGTTAGCGATAATCTTTTCGATTTCCTTAGGGCAGTTAGGAACATATTTCTTAACTGGGGGGAATCTTTCTTTAACGTGAGCGACAGCGACATTAACTGGTGTATCTTTATCAAATGGGACATGGCCCGTTAATAGTTCATAGAATGTCACACCCGCAGCGTAGATATCTGATTGAATAGAAGCGGGTTTACCTTGTGATATTTCTGGAGCTAAATAATGGACTGAACCAACAATTTCACTAGTTTTAGTGAAACTATCATCCACTCCACCAGCTTGGGCAATACCAAAGTCACCTAATTTAATTGTCCCATCAGGCATTACGAAAATGTTATGAGGTTTGATATCACGGTGAATGATATTGTGTTGATGCGCGTAGAATAACGCGGATGTTAATTGAAGCATGTATGAAACTGCTTCAGCAATAGGAATTGATGTTCTAAAATCGAGCATCTCTTTCATTGATTGCCCACGAATGAATTCGTTAGCGATATATGGACGGCCTTCAATTGTGCCGTGATTATAAACTTTAACAATATTTGGATGGTTTAGACTTGAGGCAATTGTGGCTTCATTTTGGAAACGACGAAGATTGATGGGATTTTTCATCACATCTTCTCTAATCATCTTAATAGCGACACGACGTTTATTAATGATATCTGTAGCTTCATAAACTTCCGCCATACCACCATGACCAATTCTTGCTTCAATGCGGTAGCGCCCATCTACTAGAGAACCAATTTTGATCGTGCTCATTCTTGGGCCTCCCAGATAACGACAGCAATGTTATCACTACCACCATTTTTATTGCCAATGGCAATAAGTTCGTTGACTTTTTGTTCAACGGAATCGTCTCCTCTTAAGACTGATGTAATATCGCTTAATGGGACATTGTTATATAAACCATCACTACATAAGAGCACTCTTTCACCAGTATATGGGAAAGAAGAGACAGCGACAGAGGCGCTTGGATAAACGCCTAAAGCGTTCATTAAAACGTGTCTTTTTGGATGGGTTAATGCTTCTTCAGGGGTGATTTGACCGGTTCTAATTAAATAACCGACATATGTTTGGTCTTCACTCATTTGTGTTAATTCACGTCTATTTCTTAAGAAGTAACAACGTGAATCACCAACATGGCCTAAAACTGCCACATCTTTAAGAATCAATAACAATGTGATCGTTGTGCCCATTCCTTGATATGTTTTATTGCTTTGCGCTTGGGAATAGATTGATTTATTCGCTTCACGAATAACTTTTGATACCCACATCTTGGCAAAATATTTATTTAAAAAGCCTTTACGGTTTTTATAGGAAGAAACAACTGTATTGATTGCTAAAGATGAGGCGAGATCGCCTTTACTTTGTCCACCCATGCCATCACAGACCACTAATAAGACATTACCAGAAGCATTAGTTAATGCTGCAGCTTGGTCTTCATTAGAGAGGCGGACTTTTCCAATGTCAGTTTTAAAAGAGAAACGGCCAGTTAAATACTTTTTCATATGCTGGTCTCCTCAACTTTGGCTTTTAATTGACCACACGCTGCATCAATATCTGAGCCAAATTCTTTTCTAATAGTCGCGGTTACTCCACCTTTCATTAGATAATCTAAGAAAGCGTGGACACGGTTACCACTAGAACGATGGAATTCTGGGAATTTATTTGTCTCATTATATGGGATGAGATTAACGTAACCCATCGTTCCTTTAATTAGTTTAATTAATTCTTGAGCGTGTTCTTTGGTATCGTTGATACCTTCTAGAAGAAGATATTCGTAGGTCACTCTTCTTTTAGTTTCTTTTTCATAATAACGGACCGCTTCCATCACTTTATCCAAAGGATAGGCACGGTTAATTTTCATTAATTTGCTTCTTAATTCATCATTAGGAGCGTGCAAAGATATCGCTAAATTGCTTTGCAGATGTTCATCAGCGAATTTATAAATATTTTCCACGATACCACATGTTGAGATCGTGATATGTCTAGCACCGATTGCTAAACCTTTTGGGTGATTTAAGATTTTAATGAAATCTAAAACGTTATCATAATTATCAAAAGGTTCACCTGTTCCCATAACAACAACATGGGTGACATGTTGACCTTTGTTTTCTTCTTTTAAGAGTTTGTTTATTAATAAAACTTGCCCCATCATTTCTTCTGGAAGTAAGTTTCTTTGTTTACCTAAGATACCACTGGAGCAAAATGAACAACCCATATTACAACCAACTTGTGAGCTCACGCATACAGCGCAGCCATATGAGTAACGCATTAAGACACATTCGACTTTATAGCCATCTATTAGTTGGACTAATAATTTGATTGTGCCATCTTTACTCACTTGTTTAGTGTGAATGCTTGGTAAATCTAAACAATATTTTTCTTTTAGAACTTCACGGAAAGATTTAGAAATATCACTCATCTCATCAAACGATGTGGCTTTCTTTTCATAAATCCACGAATAAAGTTGTGTGGCGCGATAAGGTTTTTGACCCTCACCCTCCATCACTTTGATGAGTTTATTCATTTCTAATCCGTAAAGGTTAATCATTTTTCTTTTGTTTTCTTAATACAGCGAAATATGAGGAACTACCATATTTCTTATATGGGAAATATAGCTTATCTTTCACTAAGACAAAGTTCTCATTTTCCGCGAGGAATTCATTGATGACATTGATACTTTCTTTCTTTGAAAGAGTATCAACGAAGTAGATGAGATAGCCATCTTCTTCAACTTGTTCACTTGCTTCTTTAAGGGCAAGTTTTTGATTAGCGATTAATACATCTAGCTTTGCTAAATCAAAGCGGAGGAAATAATCTGGTAATAATTGTAATAAATTAAATCTTGAACTATCTGGCATAACGATAAATGTATGCACAGGTTTAGAAATACATGTGAGGATGGAAGAAGCTTGCGCTTCATAAACACTCACATTTTTAAGACCGTATTTGTACAAATAATTCTTTGTGCTTTTAGCGGTACCGATATTAGAAGCAATATAATCGATATTGCCCATGTTTTGATTTCTTGAAACAAAATCAAGAAGAAGATCGTTAGGATATTCAGCATAAATAGCAATACCTCTTAATGGATCAAGGTCACCTTCATCAAGCATTTCTTTGAACGCTAATGGGAGAAGTGTCGCTAAACCTTTTTCATTAACAGGATGGGCTTTGTATTTACCTTCACCTTTAAATAAGGCAGTACCAGGAATGCCTTCAATAGCATCAAAGTCATTAGCGAATTGAAGGAAGAAATCTTCATCGCTAATTTTTTTGTTATTAATTCTGACCACTACTGGAGCTGGTTTGCTATTAGCTTTTAATGTTTTATTAGCGGAGATATGACCAAATTGCTTGGCCCACATTTTAATAATGTCACTTGGAGTGTTATAGCGGAAAGATAAGAATTCAAACGAACCAACTTCAATGTTTTCAGGAACGAGCTTCTTATCATTGAGATAAGGATTAATGAAGTCTTCAACTTTCATATCCCCTTCTTTTAAATAAGAATTAGCGTCTTTATTGCATTCTTCTTGGTTGAATTTTTTAATGAACAAAGCGTTAGATAACGCAATCAAAAGTGAAATAACACCATTTTTATCTAAGTCTCCATATTGTTTATTGATGACATAAGACATCACTAGATAGTGACGTAAGACGCATCCCACAACTGCAGAGATGTTGGCTTTCTCTTCTTTAGGCATTTCATGTTTTCTAAATGCTTGTTTTAAAGCGAGAGAAAACGGTGTGTTTTCGTTGATGATTTTGTTTAAAATGTCTTTCGCTAAAATGTGTGGAGTCATAATGACTTCTCTCCTGACTTAATTAGTCTTTGTTGAAACTTTGGAAGATATCGCCAGTGAAGATTTCGTCTTCGCCTTCTCCTTCTTCCATGTCCTCATAATCCTCATTAGTAACATCAACTAAATTATCCGCGGCAATAAAGCGTGGATAGGATTCATTGAATTTACTGTAGCGATCATCTTGCGAATAATAGTAAAATTCAAGAATTTTATTAATCGCGACATCGCCGATACTTTCTAAAATTAATTTCGCTACTTGGTCTTGTAAGACAGCGACTTTCTTAGGAGCGTGAACATGGATAATAATATTCCATGATGTTTGTTCCACGCCGTTATGGAACACCATGTTTTCTGGTGCCACAAAAAGAATATCGTCTTCACTCATTTCGTATAACTTTGCTAAATTTGGAGTCATTTCACGAGATAAGCGTCCAACGACGAATTGATCTAAACCATAAATGGTAATCGTAATCATAAAAAATATACCTCGGGTATAAGTATAATACAGGAAATACATTTTTTATACTAAAAATTGTATGGATCAATATTAGTTATAGTTACCGATAGTTATTGAGTTGCTGAAGAATAATTATCTAATCTATCTTTAGTGCTTTTATTGCGACAATAATCATGATAAATATCCAGCAAACTAAAAGCGTAATAATTAGCTTCTCTTTCAATGCTTCTACTGGTTCGATTTTTATCATCAAAAAAATACCATTGATAATAATATGTTAATAATTTTGTTAAGTTTAATAAAATATTGTCCATGTTTTCGATCGCTGACTTAGCTGCCACAAAAATACAAGGATAAACAATTAGATTCTCAGTTTTCTGTCCATTCACAAACTTTCCATAAATTCTTTTTCCACTTTCGTTAAGGAAAAATGAACAATTACGGATATAAATCTTACACCGAATAGGGAAAAAGTACTTTTTTCTTAAAAAAGCAATATATTTTTTAATCAAGTTTCTTTCTTCAAAAGGATATTTTTTATCAAATAGCAATCTCAAGCCATGTTTTTTTGAATCCAAATAATACTTTTTACAATCAAAATCAATCCAAGAGTTATAGCTCATATTCGTCTCCATCTCCAAATAAATAATCAAATTCATTTTCTATAAGCCATCCCAGAAAAAGTATATATTTCAAGTGGTCCCGACCAGGTGTATGGTGCTTAAGGGGTTTCCTTCCTCTTCTAAATTTGCATTTTGTATCAAACCTTTGTCTCGATTTATTTTTTAATTCTCTTCCTTGCTTTTTTTGACCTGGCCTTGCATTTGGATCTTGTGGGTTAAATTCTTCGACTGTACAACCACTGGTTAGAACAGTTATTTTCGTAAATTTATCTGTTGATTTGATTGTATCTTCACCGCTGAAATCTATCGTGTTAAAACTATCATTGATTGCATTTCCGATTTCGCTAATTGTTGAAGAAAGAGAATCTGAAAAGCTTTTTAAAGCTGGATATGCGATATAAACCAGTAATACACAACAAAGAAAAATACCAGAACAAGCGATTATAGTGAGTTCATGTCCAAGAGGATCAAAATAGTTCATTGGATTATTGGCGCAGTAACAATATAAATTTAGCCCAAAAGAGTCTTTGTACTCTAAATATGCCCAATCATCAGGAGATATAAATCTACCTGTTTCTGGATCATAATATCTAGAAGTAAGCCAGTATAACTTTAAATCAGTATCGTAATAATAAGAACGATATCTAATTGGATTAATATTACCAATGAATGAAGGGTCAGTATTCTCCAAACCATTAGAATCGAAAACTTTATGATAGCCCCACGCGTCGTAAACGTATCTTGCCACTACTTGGAAGCTACTATTTCTAATAGCAATAACATCTTGTTGAATATCCTTTTCGTAATAATAAACTTGATTATTAAAAACAAAGCCAATAACACCATTATGGGAATTTAGATATAGTAAGGTATCAACATTATTTCTTACTTCACTGATGAGTGTTCCATTTATATAGTTATACTTTGTATAGTTTGTAGGACTGATAGATTTTAATATCCTTTGTTTAAAACCATCATATTTAAAAGAAACTGTAACACTATTACTTACTTGATAAGTTTCTAGAAGCGTTCCTCTTGTCCAAGTTAAATTGTGATTTCTATAAACAGTAGGATTACCATAGTTATCATATCGAATTGATTGATTATTATAAGAAGTCAATCTGTTAGGATGATTTGGATCATCATATGTGTATAAATGCCAAGCTAAAATGTTACTAGGAGTTAGAGGCGATGAATAATCATATTCTTGTTTTGAAACAATGTTACCGTTATTATCGTAAGCAATGAAGAATCTACGATCTAATTGTTTGTTCCACTCTTCTATTAAACGTGAGTATTTATCATAAATATAGTCATTTGATTCTATTATTTGTGAAGATATCGACGTGAGATTAGAAATATTGCCAAGGCTATCATAGGTATAATGATCAGTCCTATGAAGCGTAGGAACATTGTTAGTGACACTATAATAAGAAACTGTCTTTGGAAGATTATTACTTCTATTAGCGTCTGTTGATGAATGACAATAAGTAATTGTCTTTTTAAAGCCAGAATAGTTAATAAGAAGGGATTCTTCTGTTAACCGTGAATAGACATCAACTTCATTGTCAACTTTTATAAAACTGCCACTATAAGCGATGGTTGATTTTTTTATAGTCTTCTCTAAGCCGTTGTTTGGATAATAAACGTAAGTGACATAGTATAAAGAGGCGACTGCCATCTCAACAAGGCGACGATTTTTTTCATATTCGTATGATACTGAAAGACCATTATAATCAACCTCTGTAGATATTAATTGGTTATAATAATCAAATTCATTCGTAATGTATGGGTTTAGATTTGGATCAAGTTGTGTAATGGCATTATCATTAATCGATATAGGATTATTGAAATCATCGTATTCAAATTCTAGATATTCATCAGTGGTAACTCTATTTCTATTGTCAAACTCAGCATAACATTCATATCCATTTGCGTATCTAGTGTAATATCGATAATTCTTCACAATGTCTTGATGAATGTTCGGAACGTATTCAATTTCTGCAATTTGATGATTATTATATTTGACTTCGCACACTTCTCCACCTGAAGAATTGATGGTAAAAGTATTGTTGCTAGTTGCTAAAGAATAAGAGTCTTCACTTATGTAATTGTTATACTGGTCGAAGTAATTGGTGGCTGATGCTTTAAACTGAACGCTTTTTTCTCTTTCGCTTGTTATTGAATCAAAAGAACGTGACTCTATTAGACCATTAGGATACGTGATAACGTTGTTTCTTCCGAAACCGTTATAAGCATATGTCTTTGTGGATACGTTTTCACCGATTAGTTCACCACTACTTATGAGCTTATCCTCGTTTGAATTATCATAGGAGTTTTCGCTTAAAAAATAATCATAACTGGAAACACTGCTAATTGTTTCTTCTAATAAGTTTCCACGATTGTCATAAGTATATTCTTCTACATAACTATCACTTCTTGTTACTTTTTGAAGGATATAATTCTCATCGTAATCATTTATATATGAATAACTATTAGTGCTACTTAGATGTTTAATTACTTCTTCCTCATAAAAGAAAGAGATATTACCACTTGAGAATGACTGGTTGTTATGCGAGATTCTTGTTACTTCAACAGTTGCATCATCCTTTGCATTTATTTTGTAAAAAGAAACATCAGCGGATGTACCTGGACCAGCATATTTGATGCTTTTTGGACTATTTGACCAATTCATATTTAAGTAGTTTCTCATGCTAATGGTCAAAGAAGTAACGTTGTCCACTAGTTTTGTAAAATTATCAAACCAAAAATGATTAGAGCCACTACTATTGGTCCAGAACAATCTCTCGTTAGCGAGATAATCATCCATGGAGCAATGGTAATACTGCATATAGACACTTCCGTTTAAAAACACACCTTTGCCATTTGATAAAAAGTAATACGGTGTATCTCCATAAAAGAATACCGGACCATCAGTTCTAACGTTTGAGCAAAAAGCTTCGAACTCCCCAATTAGTGGCACTAGTTTAACTTCTTCAATAAAAACTGAATTTTGAAAATTCTTTGTGATGGTTAAATAAAACTTTCTTTGGGTGGAATGTCTAACACCAACTGGTGAGGCAAGAAGAGAGGTTCCATTTTTAAAATCTAGCATCGCTAAAGAATTACCATCATAGTCTTTTAATTCAACTGTGAGCGTGTCATTGTTTGCAAATTGGCCATAAATTCTAGCGTAGAACAAATATATTTTTTCTGATTGGATATTGCTGTTTCCGTTAACAATACTCTGATGAAACCATTCATTATTTGGCATGTCGTAGGTATATGATGACTGTTGGCCACCACTATTTAATTTAAAATGTATGATTTGATTATCATCGATGTCTTTTATTAAGCAATTAGCAAATTCTGAACTAAGTGTGAAATAACTGAGATTCCCTGAGCCTTGCGACTTTTGCGAAACTAATTGTTCTTGATTAAAATCATATAAAGTATTAATTCCATGTGCATCTTTAACAGTCACCTTATTCTCGCCATAGTGATAATCAAAAGCATATCTAACATGATTTAAAGAAGAACTGAGAACTGAGACTTTATCGCTATAGTAATTAACAGTAAATGTATCGCCATTATCTAGTTCGAGTTCATATAAAAATGGGCTGCAGGTAAAGTTTTCTTCAATGATGTTATTATCACCGATGTTTTTGGTGACTTTTGTCAAATAATAGTCGCTATTAAAAAGAACAGTAGATACTAGATTGTTATTGAAGTAAATCTCCACATGATTATAGTAATAGGCAAAATAGACAGTTCTACCATAGTTATCACTGATATGGTCTATTTTTAACGAACCATTAGCACCGTCAATTAAATAAGATATGGAAACTTCCGCTGATAAAGACGATGTTATGTGTTGATGGATTAAGATAAGACGACCATATATGTCAAATTGTTGATAATTGCCATAATCATCAAATACTTTATAGCCACCACTTTGGAGAGTTTCTAGCATTAAGCCAGAACCTTTTATATCGTAATATAGTGATGAGGAATTTATAGCTTTTTCAAACACATGTAAGAACCCATCTGAATCCTCATAATTATACTTATCAATGCTGGAATCATACTCGAGAAACACATGGTAATTTGTCTTGCATCCTTTAGGAAAACCAGTTGCATAATGTAGATATCCAATAGAAACAGTATGCGTTTCGATATACTTTAATGATAAATTTAGTGGTAAATATCTTCCTGGCAAGGAGAATAGTTTTCGAGTAAAGTAAAGTTTTCCGTGTTCTAAATCGACCTTAAAAGAATAGTCTTTATAGTCGTGTTTTAAAAACTGCTTATATTTATCAAAATAGTAGCCAGCGAAATAGAAAGACATCTAAAAAACCTCATAATCATTATAATTCACGGGATACATTTTTAATATTAAAAATTGTATGGATCGATATTAATCAATAATTCGTACTGACTGTTATAGGCGAATAGCTGTTGCATCTTTTCTAATATTTGATGGGCTTTATTTGGGTCACGATATTTCACGAGAATGTTTCTTAGATGGTAACCCATATCATAAGGTACATATGGAGTGGATGGGCCTAGTATTTGTCCTTCGTCCCCAAATTCATCATTAAGGAAGTCAACAACTTGATATGTATTTTCAATTTTGTTCGAGTTGTTTAAGTGATGGAGGTTTTAAATAGAAAGAAATGACTCTATCATCTTTAACCTTCTTTAATGCTTGTCCAGCATCGTTGATTTCGATTTCTAATAAGACGTTTTTACCTTGATTACGAAGATCTTCAACAATGCTCTTTGGTGTACCGTATATGTTACCAACGAACTCTGCCTTTTTAAGAAGTTATTGCTTTATTATTCTTTTGCTTCTTCTATGGTTATTACTGGAAAGAATTTAAAGTAATTGAAATAAACATTAGAAAACATTTGGTATCCCGTTATTTCTTGTTTTATCATACTATAACCTATTATTAAATAATCATATTTCCAATCCGCATTTGGATTGCCACGATATACAATGTATGAGATATTATCTTCAAAAGAATAATGCCAAAACGGTTTAAAATCATATTCCATCATAATCGAATAAATATCTTTTTTTATTAATTCAGCATCGAATAAAGAAACATTATAAGTATTGTCACGATTACGCAGTAATACTTTTTCTTCTATAAGGCATCTTCCGTCAATTAACTTACATTTCTCCTTGTAATACAATTCATCATCGAAGATTTTAATATCTTCGCTATCGCTAGGTATTTTTTCTAATGTGTTATCAAACAAATCAAGTTCATAAAACCCAGAATTTGTTTTGTAATACATTTTTGAATCATAACCACTATTATATGATTCTATTTCTTCATCAAAATAAAAAACAAATTCAAAATTATCAAAATTAGTATCTGTTTTTCCAATGCAATATTCTTTTTCTTGTTTATTGAAAAGAAAATAATAATGATTTTCTAAATATACTAAAAATTTTACTATGTCATAGTCGCTGTTTTCTATTTTTAAACGCTGTTTAAAGTCATAATAGCTAATATAGTTTTCATATGAAAAATCTATATGATGTGCATACTCTTTATCTAAAACACAAAAATTATCTCTACACAAAGGAACTAATCTTTGTTGGATTTGATTCTTTCTTTCCTTCCAAGAAGAATTAATTAAAGAGTCAATCGCTAGGCAAATTGCAACACCGATCGCCACAAGAGTAAAAGGGTTAAAAATTATCCAAATTGTAATCCATAAAGAGCGTGTTTTTTGCCAAAAAGTTTTTTCTTTTTTTGAATCAATTGCCATGATTATTCTTCTCTATCAAAATGTCTAATGACTCATAATCATTATAATTCACGGGATACATTTTTTATACTAAAAATTGTATGGATCAATATTAATCAAGAGTTCGTATTGACTGTTATAGGCGAATAGCTGTTGCATTTTTTCCAATATTTGATGGGCTTTATTTGGGTCGCGATATTTAACAAGGATGTTTCTTAGATGGTAACCCATATCATAAGGAACGTATGGAGTGGATGGTCCTAGTATTTGTCCTTCATCCCCAAATTCATCATTAAGGAAGTCAACAACTTGATATGTATTTTCAATTAGATTCTCTTCGTTTTTAGCGCGTAAAGTCACACTCGCTAAATAGGCATATGGAGGATAAAATTGTAGTTTGCGCATTTCCATCTCTTTACGATAGAAAAGTTCATAATCTTGTCTAGCTGCGAACGTAATTGCGTAATGACTTGGAAGATATGTTTGAATAATCGCGGTACCTGGTTTATCTTTTCTTCCAGATCTTCCAATGGCTTGAGTAATTAGTTGGAACGCTCTTTCGTTACTACGATAAGATGGCATTGATAAACCAATGTCCGCTAAAACGATACCAACTAGGGTTACATCTGGGAAATCATGGCCTTTCGCTATCATTTGTGTACCAATTAAGACATTAGCTTCTTTCTTTCTAAATGCTTCAATTGTTTCAGGTATTTTGTTTCTATTTTTAGCACTATCACTATCTAGTCTTAATGTTTTAGCGCTCGGGAAAAGACGCTTAACTTCTTCTTCTATTTTTTCTGTTCCAAAGCCTGTTTTCATGAGATAGGAAGAGCCACAATCTGGACATGTTTCTTGCATTGGTTCAACATAATCACAGTGATGGCATTTAAGCATGTTATCTCTTTTATGGTAGGTTAGTGCTATCCCACAAGTTGGACACTTAAAAACATGACCACAGTTACGACAAGTAACATGAGTGGAAAATCCTCTTCTATTGATTAATAAGATAGCTTGTTCTTCTCTTGCTAATGTAATGTGAAGAACATCTCTTAAAGCATGAGAAAAGATATAACTATCCCTATCAATGTTCTTATAATCAAGCATGTTCACAATCTTAGTGGTTGGTAGCTTTTGATTATTGATACGCTTATTTAA
Organism: uncultured Erysipelotrichaceae bacterium; assembly: GCA_902777015.1. Taxonomy (GTDB): domain Bacteria; phylum Bacillota_I; class Bacilli_A; order RFN20; family CAG-826; genus RUG14515. Next base: position 61,895 of record CACYSA010000001.1, read on the forward strand.
ATAAAGCATATGATAGACGCCTTTTTGTCCTCTTGCTCTACTTTCTAAAGATGGAGTAGCGCTTGCTAAAAGGACTTTGGCGTTATTATATTTAGCGCGCATTATCGCTACTTCTCTAGCGTGATAGAATGGTAAATTATCTTGTTTATATGATTCAGTATGTTCTTCATCTAGGATGATTAAGCCAATATTTTTAAGAGGAGCGAATATCGCACTTCGTACACCCACGACTACTTTGCAGTCCCCATGATTAATCTTACGGTATTCATCATATTTTTCCGCAGGGGTTAATTCACTATGAAGAATAGCGACGTTATTTTGGAAACGATGGAGGAAATATTCCACCATCATGGGAGTTAATGATATTTCAGGAACAAGCATTAAAACTGATTTACCTTGTTTAAGAACTTGTTCGCTTAAAGATAGATAAACTTCTGTTTTGCCGGACCCAGTAACACCCTCTAACAAGTAGACTAAATCATTAGAATTATTGAACTCATCAATAACCTTATTTTGATCATCGCTAAGTTTAGGAGGAGCACTATATTTATAATCAGGTATCTTTAACCTGCGTTTTTCTTCTTTAACAATCTTGATTCTTTGTTTTTCTAAAAGCTTTTCAATGATACTAGGAGATTTAACATCTCTTTTTAAAATACGACCATCGTTTTTAATTAATCTTAATAATTCGATTTGTTTATTTGTTAAATCAGATTCATCATCATTAATAACTTCTAGATATTGATCATACGCAATTTTAGGAGCTTTTAATGATGTCTTTTTTGGTGATAAAGAAGGAGGTAACATTGATTGAAGAACACTAATCTTAGGCACTAGATAATATGAAGATACTTCATCTAATAAAGATAATAATTCTTCGTTTAATAATGGTTCATCATCAATGACATCTTTTATTTCAGAAATAGAGAAACCCTTTTCTTCTTCATATTGTTCTATTGATTTATTAGTTTCTTCTACCTTTACTACGTAACCAATAATGTCTCGATGATTAAAATCAAGTAAGACACGGATACCTTTCTTTAGAATTTTGCCACCATTATAAAAATAAGAAAAAGGACGGTTTAATGAGCTTTTAGCATATTCAATGAGAACTTCCACTACTTGCATATTTTACCGTCTTTAGTCTTTATCAAATTCCTTTAAGATTTTTATGATTTCTTCACCAGCGCGTTTAATACGATCGTTCATAATAACGAAATCGTAATTCTTTGCTTTTTCCATTTCAGCTTCCGCTTTAGCTAAACGCTTTTGGATGACTTCTTCAGTTTCTGATTTTCTTTTTCTAATTCTTTGTTCGAGTTGTTTGAGTGATGGCGGTTTTAAATAGAAAGAAATGACTCTATCATCTTTAACCTTCTTTAATACTTGTTCAGCACCGTTGATTTCGATTTCTAATAAGACGTTTTTGCCTTGATTACGGAGATCTTCAACAATGCTCTTTGGTGTACCATATCGGTTACCAACGAACTCTGCCCATTCTAAGAAATTATCGTTATCAATATTCTTTTGGAATTCTTCTTGAGAAACGAAGTAATATTCAACCCCATGTGTTTCTGTAGCGCGTGGCGCTCTTGTGGTCATGGAAATTGAAAAGACCATTGGGAAAGCATCACGGTTCATAATATATTTTCTAACCGTGCCTTTACCGACACCAGATGGTCCACTAAGAATAATCAATAACCCTTTTTTCATATTATCAGTTATTTTAAATGATATTTATTAATAAGGCAACATCTTCATTACCCTATTTTTACGCTACTAACGGACAATTCGTGTGTTTTGTATGCGAGTTTTATAAAGTACACTTTATTTTCTCACATATCTTTTCAAAAGTGTTTTTGCTATCATAATAATTGTATGAATTATTATTCTTATTCTGCATTTAAAGAAATTGTTAAAGAATTAAAAGAGAAGATTGTTGGCTGTCGTATTAATAACATTACGGTCATTAATTCTCATGACTTTTTATGCACCTTATCAATGATTAAAGATGAGAAGTTATTAATATCATTAAACCATCAACATCCTTTTGTTTCTTTAATTGATGTAAAGAAAGTTGAACCAACAATTACTGGTTCGCTTAATGAAGCGCTTAGAAAGCATCTTAAAGATGCCTTTATTGTCGATATATCTCTAGATAATGATGATAGAATTGTTCATTTCATTATTCAAAAAGCTAATGATTATTATGAGAAAGTTGTTACCCATTTATATTTAGAATGCATTCCTCAAAGAGCAAACCTTATCTTTGTTAATGAAGATAATAAGATTATCCATGCTTTGCATTATTCTGGTATCACTACTTCTAGACCAATACTTAATGATTTAAGTTATGAATATCCTAATAAGGGTGTTTTAAAAGATGAAGAAGTACCTACTTTAGAAGATATTAAGAAACAAGCAATTAACTATTATGAAAATGCCTTATTAGTGCACAAGAAAGAAAAGTTCACACCACTTTATCGTTATATCAAATCTAGAATCAAATCATTAGAAAAGAAATCTAAAGTTTTAGCAGTAGAAATTGATGAGGCTAAAAGCCATCTTAACGATGCAGAAATTGGTAACTATTTATTAGCGTTTCAATATGATCAAAATGAACTTAATAATTATTTAAAAGAAAACAATATATCTTTAGATAACTCTAAATCTTTAGTGGAAAATGCGAATAGTTATTTTAAGAAATATAAAAAGAGTAAAAGAACGATTGAGATGGCTAATATTGAAGTAGATAAAGCTAAAGAAGAAAGCGATTATTTAACTTATTTATTAAGTAGTTCACAGTTTATGAATGATGATGAACTCTTAGCGCTTTCTCAAGAACTACTTCCTAAGCAACACCTTAAAAAGAAACTAACTCCTATTAGATGTTCATATATCATCTATGATAACGTGAAGATTTCTTTTGGTAAGAACGCTTCAAGTAATAACGAATTAACATTTAAAATCGCTCATAAAGATGATACATATCTTCATATTAAAGATTATCATGGAGCGCATGTTATTATTCATGATTCTAATCCCTCTAATGAAGTTAAACTCGTAGCGGCGGAACTCTGCTTGATTCTTTCCAATAAATCCGCGGGTGATATCATGATTACTAACATGAAAAACGTTAAAAAAGGCCACGCTTTAGGCGAGGCTAATTTGCTTAATTATTCAATTATTACTTTAACTTCTATTAGAGAAGCCACTATATCCTTAATTAGTAATAAGAAAGATTACTAAGGCTTTAAAAATCGTTGTACAAGTATTTTATAACACCACAAATTAAAGCAATGAGATTAAAGTCATCTTCCAAACAGTTATAATCATCACTATTAATAATATCTCTATCTATTGTACAAACGTTGCCTTTGTATACATAAAAATCCAATTGTCGATTATTTTTATCTTTTATAGTCAACGCCATGGTTGAAAGAGACTTTTTGTTGTATTGAAAATCTAAAACCGAACAACCATAAAAGTACAAAAACCATTCAATCAATTCTCTCATCTTTTTCTTTCTCATTAAAACATTCTCCAATCTATTCCATGTTCAATCAAAAAATCAATTTCATCCCATAAAGCTGAAGTGGGCTTAGCTGCTCTTATACCAGTAACGGCAAATTCACTTCCAAGCGTGATTGCATCGTTGAGAAAAGTCGCATTCAACTTCCATTGTTCGCACAAATCTAATGAGAAATAGACTTCTTTTGGTATGTCAAAAGCGCTCGCTCCAATATATTTTGCCACATTTAAATATGCCGGAAAGCTTCCAAGAACTGTAATCGCTTTTATAGGAAGAACATAATATTTTGTTATGGAAAAGCCAAGTATTCCGGTAATTTCGGTAATCATTGATCCAGCAACATATCCAATTATACCTCCAACAACAGCACCGCCAAGCGCTCCTAGTGCGGTTAGACCGAATAATTCCCAGCCTTCTTTCCCTTCGTTTTTCATTTTATTGTAAGTAATTACCCCGCCAATGGTGGCACCAATTAGCGCACCAGCGATTAAACCAAGCATAGCAAGAGATATTGCCAAATGCCCATCTTCATCCATCAACATCACCGGATTATTATTACAATAAGCATATAGATGGAAACCTGAGATATTGTCTTGATTTAAATATTGGAATTCATCTGGAGAAATGAACTGCATGATAGATGGATCATAATATCTGGCTAATAGATAATATAGGCCTGTTTCAACGTCATAATAATAGCCTTTATATCTAATCGGATTGATATTACCAACTGATGACATATTAGTGTCTTCATCACCTGTAGCAGTTAAAACTTTGTGATTACCCCAAGCGTCATAAATATACCTAGTAACAAAGCTTCCCATTTTGTCAACGATACCAATTATTTGATTAAATGGATTTTTAACATAACGATAAGAAGTGCTAGATGAACCATTATAGTAATTAAAGCCCACTATGCCGGTTTCATCATAGAAATACCTGATTTCTTTATTATCACTTCTCTTTTCGCCAATTAGTCTATTGTCATGATAATAGTAAGTAATCGTTAAGGAGTTATTGATCTTCTTTTGATATCTTCTATTTTGATAATCATAAGTAAACTGCACTGTTTGGTTTCCTTTAACGAACTGACTTAATAATGTACCCCTAGTCCATTGATAAGTTTCATTTCCTTTTGTCAAACGATTACCGTATGCATCATATGTAAAAGTGATGTTACCAAAAGAAATCAATCTACCCTTGATATCATAAGTTAACGAATTATTGCCAACTGTTGATAATCTTCCATATGTATCATAAGTATACGAACGATTATATTCAGAAAAAGAAACATTGTATTCTTGTGTTATACGATTAAATCCATCGTAACTATACGCAAAGCGAGGGAATGATTCTCCATTAGTGTAAATACTAGAAAGATTGCCAAAAATATCATAGCTATAGGATTCTAAATAAACAGGATAAATTATCGTATTATTCGTTTCGTCTTCATTAATACCAAATGTAAAATTATATGGCAAAGAAGAACCATTAATATATGTTATGTCACTAATAAGACAGTTGGTGTTAACAGCAGCAAATACACTATAATGCTTTTTGACTCTACCGAAGTTATCTTTTTGAATATTGAACGTGTGAATAGTTACATTATGAAAATTATGATTCTCTAGCCTTATTTCAGTTTCATCAACACTGCGTATAAAAGACATATCATATAAGCCGAAATCATATATTGTTCCGTTAATGTAATAGCCTTCATCAATGATAAATTCATCGTTATTAAAATTAGTTGTAATCAAAGAATTATCGATTTGATCATAAGTGAACGATGTCACCAAACCACTAGCATCATTATGTTTATCAGTTATAGAAGTTAGATTTGAAGCAAAATAAGATTCACCACTATTTGTATATGAATAATCAACCTTGGTTTCACTATTAAGACGAATATGGGTTAACTTTTTATAGTTGTTCCGTTGATAGACAAGCTGCAGGGAAGAAGGATAGTTGATAATAGTACTATTGCCGTTTTCCAAGATAGAATACAAAGAAGAATAAGTATCATCACTTTCTAAAACTTTGTAAGTGATACCTTTTTCCATAGTGCTTTGAACAGCTTGATAATTTGTTGCACCATTAGAAAAACTCTGAGTATTGTTAACATAGTTAATTCTATTAGTGTTTGTGCATTCAATATTATCATTTAAGCAAAAATTGATCTTAACTGGACCATCACCATTAATGGTATATATGTATTTTTTTGAATAATAACTGTTTAAAATAGTTGATCCGCTAACAGTGTTTCTAACGATTGATGACGGACCGTATCTACCATAAGTTATATCAACACTATTTTTATCACTTGTTTTTCTAGAGATAAAACCTTTGTTGTTTTCGCTCGCCTCATAAAGAACGATAGTCTCTATTCCATCAGTGGATATAACTTTCTTAAGTTCTCCATTAGTGAAGTATTCATATGTAGTTGTATTTGTGGACACAACATGAGCCACTAAAGGATTGCCACTCCATTTATATTCAGTGCTTGTCTTTTCAATTAGTTTTTCATAGTAATCGTAGGTTTTTATTTCTTCACTTATCTTACGAAATACACCATCAACGTATGTGCCATATCTAGTTGTTATTACTAGAGTATCATCGATAAAAGAATAATAAACTCTAGATGCAGTATCGTTCTCGGAAGATAATATTGTTCTATCTGGAGAAACGGTTTCAAAATACCAAACAAAGTCTTGTTCAGAATCAATATCGAAATTAGAGCAATTAAAAGAATTAAAAATAATATCGTTACCGTTAAATAGACAGAAGCGGAAATTATAAGAGTCCACTACTCGACCATCGTTAAAATATAACGGGTGAGCGTGAGGGGAATAGTTTCCATATAGTAAATCAAAACAATTATGTTGGTGTGAAATTGTATTAAGAAGATCGTTTGGTGACATTCTTATTTCACCAGTAACATCAATAATCCTACTTGGTGTTTGATCGTAATAAGAAGGATAAAGACCAACAGAAGTCACTTCATCAAATGAGTGAGTTCCATTAGCGTCTTTAAAAAATAAAGTTGTTTTTGCTTTTTTATCAAAATAGATGTCACCAATATCAACACTGACACTGTTGCAGTTTTCATTAATAAATGACAAATAAATTGTTAAAGAGGAGATATTATTAATATTTCTAGTTATTGGGACTTCCACTAACTGATATTTATCGAATTGAAGAACATTAATATCGACCGGCGAAGAAGATATGGTGTTTGATCCAGCAATGACTGCTCTTACTCTTTTAGATGTGTAGTCGTTTAATCTTAAATAAAACCTTAATACAAAATATCTATAATTGTTTAATAAAGAAATGGCATTATAAGAAAAATACAAAGAAATTGGTGAAGTTGCTCTAATAAATCTATGGTTGTTAACATAGATATGTTGGGTATTGCCTGTAATAGGAATATAAACACCAGTTTCTTTATATAATGTTGTAAAATCATCGGAAGATAAACCATTAAAAACCGCGGTGATCTGAGCATTTTTATCCATTGAATAGGAATAAAATACACCGTTTTTAATGACACTCACCTCATTAGTGGTCACCCAATCATCCGTTCTTAAGCTATAACCGATGCGCTGAATTGTTTCTATAGCGGTAAAAAGACCGTCACTTGGATGATAATATCCTTTAGATAGAGCTGTCACCAAAAAGTCATTGTATAAGTTTATATAATCGTAATGGATTTCATAAACATCATGAGTTTGATGATTGTCTAAATAGTCAATCCTGTCGAAAGATGAATCTGGTATTGAAAGATCGCTGTTATAATGAAACGAATATAATTCTCTTTCATCACTAATACCAGCATCTATAGACATGCTTGTTAAAAAGTTAGATGTGTATTCCAAATGAAGCCTATTTGCAATAGCAATATTGTGATATAAGGTGATATATGAAAGTTTTGAATCGGTATAAGCAAAATTGATATGCGTATGAGTATCTCTTTCATCACAAACTCTTGTTAAAAAGCCGTTTGCATCATATACGATTGTTTTGATGTTAGTGTCGTCAAAGCCGTTAACAATTTGAACAAGTCGTCCATAATCGTCAAAATACAGCTTATCGTTTTTAGAATTAACGATTTCCGCCATAAAAGAGCTATCTTCATCAAAATATAAGTAGAGATTGCTTTCATTACAAAAATACAAGGAAGTTTTTACATAATAAAATGTGTGTATATAACCAAAATCATCAATGTATTTATAAATTGGATGTTCGTTATCATCCTCACCATCTTCTATTAAGAATTGATGATAATTTGTTTTAAATCTATCCGGAAGTCCTAAACAACGATTCGATATGCTTTGAGGCATTCTTGAATGATATACAAGATTAAAACTTAATTCATATGAGTCCCTACTAACAGAAATGGCATCACTAATAAATCTCATTGATTGGTCAAACAAATTAAAGAAAGGATTGTCACCAATCTCTGTACTTGAAATATTCTGTCTAGGGAGAAGTTCAGTGGGCATATGATTCTATTTGTTATCTAACCTAATTCTATCATTTACCACTGAAATAGCAACACGCACAATACGCGTACAGGCCTTAATCTTTGAATAAGAAATCTGGCCCCTTAATTGCTTCTTCAGTAGCGAGATTAGGGAACTTTTGTTGTCTAAGAACTTCATAGGCCACTAAAGCGACACAGTTAGATAAGTTTAAACTTCTTGCTTCAGGGACCATTGGTATTCTCATTAATCTATCTTCATGACTTTTTAGGATGTCATGAGGAATACCAGTTGATTCTCTACCAAACATTAAATAGATATCTTTAAGTGGATTTGATAAATCATAACTGGAATAGACCGTTTTAGCGTATCTAGTTACATAGAAAATATCGGCGAGAGGATTCTCTTTTACAAACGCTTCATAGTCAGGATAAAACTTCATCTTTAAATCGTCGATATAGTCCATACCCACTCTTTTGAGGTCTTTATTATCCACAGAAAAAGTAATTGGTCCAATGATGTGAAGCGTCGCATGGATAGCGACACATGTTCTCATAATGTTACCAGTATTTTGTGGTTTTTCTGGACGATATAAGACGATATGAAGCATTAATAGCCTCTAGCTTTTCTTTCCGCGACAATGCGTGGTTCAATATCGTGACGATATTTATCTAAACAATCTTGAATAATTTGTTCAGCGGCTTTTCTATCTTTAAATACTTCCACTGAAGTATCTTTACCTTCTAAGGATTTATAAACTTGGAAGAAGTGTTTGATTTCATCCATGATGTGAGGAGGAACTTCACTAATATCGTTATAGCCGTTATAGAATGGATCGTTTTTCGCAACAGCGATAATCTTTTCATCATTTAAACCGTTATCCGTCATGATGAGGACCCCAATTGGAAAACATTCTACAAGAGACATCGGCACTATTGCTTCAGAGCAAAGCACTAAAACATCAAGTGGGTCATAGTCATCAGCAAATGTACGAGGAATAAAACCATAGTTTTGTGGATAGTGAGTACTAGTAAACAAAACACGGTCTAAGATTAAATGACCTGTTTCTTTATCAAGTTCGTATTTATTTTTACTACCTTTAGATATTTCGATAACAGCGATAAAGTCTTTGGGAGTAACACGAGAAATTTTAACATCATGCCATGAATGCATAGGTTATCCTCCTAATCGTCTTCGTATAGACTAATACGATTTTTAGCCCTGAGGAGCGCTCTTTGGGCTCTTTCTATATCAATGTTTACTAAAGTTGCTAAACGTTCTTCTGCTCTCTTTTTAGCGTCCTTAGCTCTAGCGATATCAATATCCGCTTTGCTTTCAATGGACTCTAAAAGAAGAGTGACATGGTCTTTAGTGACATTGATTAAACCTTCACCGATAGCATAACATTTTCTTTCACCGTTTTGGATAATTTCTAACTTAGAAATTTTGACTTTAGCCACTAATGGAGCGTGATTAGGTAGTATACCTAAAGTATAGTCCTCTGTTTGGACTATGATCTCTTCGACATAACGGTCGAAATATTTACCATATGGTGTCAAGATTTCTAAAAGGAAGGTACTCATTGTTTATATGACTCCGCTTTCTTTCTGGCTTCTTCGATTGTACCAACATAAAGGAAGGCGATTTCTGGAAGGTCATCAGCCTCACCGTTTAAGATTGCTTTAAATGAACGGACTGTATCTTCTCTTTTAACGAAGATACCTTCGGTACCATTAAATCTCGCCGCAACATGGAATGGTTGCGATAAGAAGTTTCTGATTTTTCTTGCTCTAGCAACAATCTTTTTATCTTCTTCGCTTAATTCATCCATACCTAAGATAGCGATGATATCGCTTAATTCTTTATATCTTTCTAATGTTTCAATGACGCCTCTAGCAACATCATAATGTTCTTGACCAACAATCGAAGGTTCTAATGCTGTACTTGAACTATTAAGTGGATCAACCGCTGGATAGATACCTAAAGCCGCTGTTCCTCTATCTAGAACTGTTTTAGCGTCTAAATGGCTAAATGTTGTAGCAGGAGCAGGGTCAGTTAAGTCATCCGCTGGAACATAAATCGCTTGAACGGAAGTAATTGAACCATTAGATGTTGAAGTAATTCTTTCTTGAAGTTGGCCCATTTCTGTGGCTAATGTTGGTTGATAACCAACAGCACTAGGCATTCTTCCTAACAAAGCGGAAACTTCACTACCAGCTTGGGTAAATCTAAAGATGTTATCGATAAATAATAAGACATCACTATGTTCTTCATCACGGAAATATTCCGCCATAGTTAAGCCAGTTAAGGCCACTCTCATACGAGCACCTGGTGGTTCATTCATTTGACCGAACACTAAAGCGGTCTTATTAATAACACCAGTTTTTTGCATTTCATAGTAAAGGTCATTACCTTCTCTACTTCTTTCACCAACACCAGCGAAAACGGAAATACCACCTTTTTCGTTAGCGATGTTATTCATTAATTCTTGAATTAAAACTGTTTTACCAACACCAGCACCACCGAATAAGCCAATCTTACCACCTTTAACATATGGGCAAAGGAGGTCAATAACTTTAATACCGGTTTCAAATATTTCGGTTTTCACTGATTGGTCTTTAAATTTAGGAGGTTGTCTATGGATGGACATTCTTTTTGCGTTTTTGACTTGTTCTTTCCCGTCAATTGGTTCACCTAAAACATTAAACATTCTGCCTAGAGTTTCTTCACCAACTGGGACAGAGATTGGTTTTTCAGTAGATATCACTTCCATACCTCTTACTAAACCTTCTGTTGGACCCATAGAGACGCATCTAACAGCGTCATCACCGATGTGTTGCATCACTTCCACGGTTAAGGTTTTATTATCCTCTAAAGGAATAATTAAAGCCGTTAATAATTCTGGAAGATGTTGATCTTTAAATTGGACATCGACGATTGGTCCGACAACTTGTTTAATTGTACCTAAGACTTTCTTTTCCATATGTTGCCTCCTTACATATTACTAGCACCGACAATTTCGGTAATTTCTTGTGTGATTGCTCCTTGACGAGCTTTGTTGAATTCGATTTGTAAACTTTCGAGTAATTCTTCGGCGTTCTTTGTAGCGTTTTCCATCGCGTTACTTCTTGCCGCTTGTTCACAAACTTCGCTTTCTAAGAATTTAGCGTAGACGCAGTTCTTTAAGTAGATTGGCACTAAAGAGTTAATAACGGCATCTTGATTTGGTTCCATAATTGGTGGATAACCAATGTTTTTCTTTTCTTCACTTTGTAAAGGAAGAATGAGATAGTCACATGGATGGAACACTAATGAATTCTTATATGCGGTATAAATGAGATGAATCTCTTTATATGAACCTTCTAAATATTGTTTAGAAAGATAATTAACGATGTTTTTAATGATGTATTCATCTTTAATAGAAGAATATTCTTTGAAATCTTCAATCTTATTGAATTTGCCGTCCTTATAATGGACGATAGCTTTATTACCTAAGATAATCGCATCATCATCTTCCTTAATACGCGAATCCGCGAGGCGGAAGATGTTGCTATTATATGAGCCACATAAACCTAAAGATGAAGAAAGAACGATATATAAATTCTTATTTGCTTTAGTGTTAATAGCGAAATATGGATTATTACTTTCTTCAATGTAAGAGAAAACATTCTTTGCGATTTCATCAATGCGCATAGCGTATTCTTTTGTCGCTAGCATCTTATTTTTCCACTTCTTTAATTTCACCGTGGAAACTAGTTTCATCGCGGAAGTGATTTTATAAGAGCCATTAACTGATTTGATTCTCTTTTTGATTCTTGTTACTTCTTGGGCCATAAATTATTGATTTAAGTTTTCAAAAAATTCTTTCATCTCTTTTTTAAGGACTTCTTCATCCTCATTAGAGATTTCTTTATTGTTTTGGATATTATCTAAAACATCTTGATGAGTTGCTTTGAATTGTTCATAAGCGGTATCAAGTGTTTTTCTCACTTCGTTTTTATCCAAGTTGTCTAAATAACCATTCTTAGCGACATATAAGTCAAAGACTTGTTTATTTAATTGATAGACGTTATATTGCTTTTGCTTTAGCATCGCCATTAAGGCTTCACCATGATTTAACACCGCTAAAGTGGAAGCATCTAAATCACTACCAAATTGAGAAAATGATTTCATTTCAAGATAGCTCGCTAATTCGATTTTTAATGCACGAGCAACTTGTTTTGTGGCTTTAAACTGCGCGTCACCACCAACACGAGAGACAGATAAACCACTATCGATAGCCGGTCTTTGACCAGCGTTAAATAAATCGGCTTGTAAGAAGATTTGTCCGTCCGTAATAGAAATGACGTTAGTAGGAATATAAGCACTGATATCACCAGATTGTGTTTCTACAATTGGTAAAGCGGTAATGGAACCACCACCAAATTCTGGTGCTAATTTGCATGCTCTTTCAAGTAATCTACTATGTAAATAGAAGACATCCCCTGGATAAGCTTCACGTCCTGGCGCTCTTTTTAAGAGCAATGATAAGGTACGATAAGCGACAGCGTGTTTACTTAAGTCATCATAAACGATTAAGACATCTTTACCTTGATACATGAATTCTTCCGCCATAGCAACACCCGCATAAGGAGCGACATATAATAACGGAGCGGGTTCAGAGGCTGAGGCACTAACAACAATTGTATAATCCATGGCTTTAAAGCGTTTTAATTTATCAACAATTTGGGCAACAGTAGAATTCTTTTGACCAATCGCAACATAAATACAAATCACACCTTTATCTTTTTGATTGATAATAGTGTCAATGGCAATTGCTGTTTTACCTGTTTGTCTATCACCGATAATTAATTCTCTTTGTCCTCTACCGATTGGTGTCATAGCGTCGATCATGGTGATACCGGTTTCTAAAGGAGTATCAACACTTTTTCTTTTAATAACACCAGGAGCGATGACTTCAATTGGTCTTCTTTTATTTGTTTTAATATCACCTTGACCATCGATTGCTTGACCGAGTGAATTAACAACTCTACCTAAAAGTTCTTCACCCACTGGGACTTCCATAACCATCTTAGTGCGATTAACTAAATCGCCTTCTTTAACTAAATTATCATTACCTAATAAAACAACACCCACACTATCGCTGTCTAGGTTCATAACCATGCCATATACATTATTTGGGAACAATAAAAGTTCACCAAGCATCGCTTTTTCTAAGCCGTAGACATTAGCAATGCCATCTCCAACAGAAACTACAGTACCAACATCGTTACTATCGATTTTGTGGCGGTAATTTTTAATTTGCTCTTTAATAAGAGCGCTTATTTCATTCGCGTGGATTTTCATTTAGTTAAGCTCCTTTCCTAAGAGGTCAATTTGCATCTTTTCAAGTTGATTTTTAATTGAGCCATCATAGACATGAGAATTGATGACGACTTTCACCCCACCGATTAAACTTGGATCAATACGGGAGATGAGTTCAACATCCATTTTTTCAATTTGACTGATTTTCGTTTTGATTTTGTTAATCGTTTCTTTATTAAGAGGAAACGCTGAATAAATGAGCCCTTCTTTCACGCCTTTATATTCATTGCATAATGAATTGAACGCTTGTAATACATCTTTGATGTAATTAGTGCGGTTATTATCGATAATTACTTTAATGAAGTTAACAATATCGTCATCAAAATCTTTAAGAATTTTACTAGCGATATCTTGTCTTTCTTCTTTTGACATAAAGCGAGAATCTAGAAGCAATAAAAAGTCTTCATTATCGTCAATTATTTCCAATAATGCTTTTTCTTCCTCTTGGAGCTTAGAAAGTTTTTTTTCTTCTAAGGCCAAGGAGAATAATGCTTCTGCGTATGTTTGGGCTATTTGATTCATTGTTATTAATTTAATCGATTGATGAAATCTTCGGCGAGTCTAGTATTATCTTTTTCATCGACTTCGCGTTTTAAGATTTCTTTTGAGGCAGTTAATGCAACATTAACCATCTCATTTCTAATGTCGTTAAGAGCGTCGACTTTGGCTTGCTCAATATCTTCTTGAGCGGCAAGTTTCATCTCTTTAACTTCTTCTTTAGCTTCTAACATCATTGCTTCATATTTTTCTTCGCCTTTTTTAGTGGCGTTTTCAATGATTAAGCTAGCTTCCGCTTTAGAGTCACTAAGGAGTTTTTTAGCTTCTTTAGTTTGTTCCACTGCTTCAGCGTGGTTCTTTTGTGCTTGATCTATTTCTTCTTGAATAAAGTCAGCGCGCTTTTTAAGCATTTTTTTAACCGGCTTATAAGCAAAGAAGAAAACCACAAGCAAAAGGATGATAAAAGAAGAGAATTGGATGACAAAAGAGAGCCAATTAGGTATTAGCTTATCGGCAATCGATTTCATTGTTTCACCAATGTTATCCATGTTACTTAATATTTTAAGTACCATAAATCTTTCCTCCTTTTACTTTGTAAATAAAATCAAAATTGAGATGAGTAATGAGTAGATCGCTGTGGTTTCAACAAGAGCACAAGCGAGAATCATTGAAGTTCTGAGTTTGCCGTACATTTCAGGATTACGTGACATGCCGTCAAGTGCATGGGCACAAACCATACCTTCACCAAGAGCACTAGGCATAACACCTAAGATGGCGATAGCAGCGGCTAAAACGTTTAATGAACCGGTCATTGTTTCTTCCTCCTTTCTAAAGTATTTAAATCTATGTCTTCAGGAATTTCTTGACCAATGAATATTGAAGTCAAAAGAATGAAGACAAATGTCTGGATAAAACCAGAAAAGACATCAAAATAAGCGTGGAGAATGGCTAAAGGAATTGGGGCTAGGAACACTTGATTCCATTCTGTTTGCATGAATGAAAAGACCATGCCTGATAAATCTCTTAAAGCATATTCCACGATTGTTAATAAAGCCCAACCTGCAATAGCATTACCAAATAAACGCAAAGTGAGCGAAAGTAAAGGCGCCCACATGGAAATTAAGTTAATTGGTAAGAAGATTGGGATTGGGTCAATATAGCGTTTAAAATACGCCCATTTCGTAAATCTAACGGATGTGTAATGGATTAATAAGAATGTCGTTAAACCTAGAGACAACGGGATAGCCATATATGTCACTGGTGAAGGTAAACCTGTTAATCCAAAGATGAATGAGATAAATAAATACATCGCCACACCCATGATAAAACCACCAAAGTTAGGTAATGTTGTACCAACGAGTTCACGTGAGAAATTATCAAAGAATTTGACACCTATTTCCGCCACTAACAAAAGACCCTTTGGTTTTTTAAGGGGATTTTGACGCGCCGCTAAAATACCAACAATAATTGATAGAATAGCAATAATACCAATCACAATAAGTGAAGATATTAATTCTCCGGGGATGTCAGCTTTGAAAAAATTCTCAAACATTTTTATCTTTTCCTATAAATGCGATGAATGTTAATAGGGAGTAACCTAAATAGGAAACTACAAGAAAGATGGGTGAGACAATCACGATCTTTAAGGTGAGTTGGAGGATGGCAAAGATAATCGTTAGAACCACTATTAGAGATAATCTTAAATAGATGGCGAAGATATCTAGCTTAACCCTCCCTTCACCTTTCTTTTTATTTAAATAAAGTAAGAACCATGTAAGAGATACAATGATTCCACTAGTTAGAACCGCGAGAGGAATTTCATAATGACCAAGAAAGAATAAACATGATGTGCCGCCAATTGCGAGTATCATCGCAATTAGGGAGATCATAAAGGCCTTAAATTCAACTGTTTGGTTCCAAAATTTCTTCATTATTTAACTTTGATACGTTTGAAGTTAGAAACAGGAGCGATGCCATCTTTATATGTTAATTTGACTTCGCCTTGGACTAATGGACGTAAATAGTCTCTGAAGCTATCGCTCATACGTGTAGCGTCGATAATCATTTCTGGTTTGACGTGGCTAACAGCGTTAGCAACTTTGCTTAATGGAGCGAGTTTATATTTAATCTTATATGGGTTTTGGCTAACTCTTTCAAAGATAACCATTTTACCTGTTCTACCTTTTAAAGCGGCTTGAACAGCTTTTTCACCAGTCTTGATAGCTTCTTTACGGTCCACTAAGGAGACGAAAGCTGGGAAGGCTCTTTGAACGATGGAGAATTCCACTGCTCTTGTACCGATGTCTAATCTATTTTCAACGATTCTGCAGAGTTCAGCAGCAGCGCCACCTAATTGGGCGTGACCGAAGCCATCAACACGGACGTTGGTCATATCTCTTTCGAATTGTAAACCTTCAGAGATAGCAACTAAGGCAAAGCCTTTTTCTTTATAAACTCTTTCGACATCTTTTAAGAATTGTTCTAAGTCGAACTTCATTTCTGGTAAGTAAATGAGGTGTGGTCTTCCTTTTTTGAAACAGTTAGCGTCCATTGCAAAAGCGTTAACACTGTTCATGACAAATTTAGCAGCGCTTGGGAAACCTAAAGAGTGGTCAGTACAAGCTAAGTCGTTATCAATTGTTTTTGGCACACCGATAACTTTGACATCATCGATACCTAATTCTTTAACGAGTTTGGCTAATTTATTACATGTATCCATGGAGTCGTTACCACCATTGATGAAAACATAACCGATGTTGTGTTTTTTGATGTTTTCAATGATCGCAGCGTATTCTGGAGTGTGAATATCCTTTGGAAGTTTTCTTCTGGTTGTACCTAAGATACTACCCGGAGTTTGGAGAAGAAGTTCGATTTGTTCATCATCTTCTAAACCTAAATCGATTAAATCGTCATCGATTAAGCCTTCAACACCGTGTTGAGAGCCATAGATGTGACCGATTAAATCTGGATGTTTTTTTGCTTCTTTAATCGCACCATATAATGATGTGTTAATGACTGAGGTTGGTCCACCGGATTGGATGTAAACCATGTTTTTCATAAGTGTAAATTCTCCTTTATATTTATATAAGATATATAACTAGTTAGATGATTTCCATGTGTAGATGTTTTAAAACATCAAAGGCCTTTTCTTGCATACTTAAATCGAATGAAGATGTGGCATCTCTAACAATCTTAATTCTGCAATATGGTGAGGCGAATGATTTAGCGATAACTGCATTAGAGAAAACACAAATATCACTAACTAATCCACAGAGGTATATCTCATCGTAATTTTTCTTTTCGATATACTGACCGAGCTCTTTGCTACCAAAAGCATGTTTGATGAATGTTTTGGAATCACCAACAAGCTCATTAATTGATGGATATAATTCCCAACCTTTAGTGCCTTCAATGCAATGAGGTAATGGGAGGTATGCTCCTTCAGTAGTTTCTAAATAATCACTATCATGTGTATCATAAGTGAACACTACTTCATCATTATTGTCTTTGAACTTTTTAATTAGTTCCGCAATACGAGGGGCAATTTTATCAGCACCTTTGAATCCAAGGGCACCATCAACGAAATCGTTTTGATAATCGACGACAATGAGTAACTTTTTCATATTAAATCCTTCCTAGCCGAAACCACTATATCACATAATATATTTAAAAAATATAAAAATTGGAAAAAACCTTAATTGAAAAAACCACCTCGTAGAACAACGAAACATGTTTTATTTTAATTCTTGTCTTAAAATAGCTTTAAATCATTTAAAGTGCTCATCATCTATTACGTTCTTGGATTTCAAGAAAATGTTTGTATTTTTAGCATCGATTATTCATACGTAATTTTGTTGCAAAAGAGGCAGCAGGTTTAGTTATTATCTTTGTTAATACACCAAGTTTGGCGCTTTATTGATAGCAACAATCATTGCTGCATCATTGTGTGACACGATATGATCCTCGATTATGTTTATCATATTTATGTTTCTTTCCATAAAAGGATTTCTCTTACGACAGTTTCGAATATTAAATCATCATAATGCAAGAATCTTGTGGAATACTTTTAGAAAAAAAGCAAAGACGATTGACGAACTTTAAATGCCGAAAAAGGTATTGTTATTAAATGATAAGAAATAAGTTTTATGAGCCTGAGAAGGTCTATATTCATTAAAAACATTAAACTTATCTATTTTCCCGGGACTAATCACTTCACATTCTCTTGAAAGTTGATCATATAGGAATAGTTTCCCATTGTAATAATACATGGCTCCGTTTAGATCGTAATCTATCAAAAACGCCCCATTTGGGTAATCTTTTATCAATGAGAGAGTATTTTTTGCAACATCTAAAGAAAACAAATAGGACTTTTTTAATCCGCAAATGCAGGTAGAAGGGTATATCGTGTAATCTTTAATAAGACAGTTTGAATCAGGTTTATATTCGTAGCAAGCAAACAATACATTATCTTCAATTATGTACGGTTGGCCATAAAGCATATTTACATCATAGTCAAAAGGGAAAGATGAAATACGACCACTGTTGTTTACAGTTAAAACTTTACTTTCTGAGATTGTTAATTCTAAATTTCGCGACAAGGAATAAATACTGTGATTATTTTCATTAACAATCATTTTTGTTTTTTTGGAGTTCTTTTCTGAAACAAATGTTATTTGCCCGTCATTTACATTTAATGTTAAAGAAGCGTCATCATCAATATAGTTAGTAGATTCAAGCACATTTTCAAGCAAAACAGTCGTTTCTTTATCTATAAACCTGCATCTATTGAGAGAATAATAACTATTTTCTGGATAATAAACAGTAAAATACAAATAGTTTTCAGTACACTCTATATCCGTAATCCAAATCCCTGGGTTGGTTGTAAAAGAATAAGAAAGCGATAAAGATTTGTCAAATATTTCAATTCTTGAATGATTGCTATCTTTTAGCGACGATTTTTCATTAAGTATTAAAAAAGAAGCATTCGAAGTCATTCCAACAAGATTGTAATGTCCTTCCCCCACTATATTAGAATAGACATCTTCATAATAAGGCAGATTATTCTCTCTTGCGTTTAAACTATGCTTAAAAACTCCACTGTGCTGCGGTATCGAGAAATACGAATTACCACTAGTGTCTTCAAACAAAAATAATGAATTGGTTAGAATTGTCGGATGATGGCATTCAATAGTAAATAAGCTACACGCTGAAAGAAGCGTGCTAAAACAAATCAACAATAAAATAGATTTATGGAAATTGCTTATTTGTCTAAAAAATAATCTTTTCATCTTAAATTCAAAAAGCTGTCTATATTTATCAAATGGATAATTAGAATATGGATAAGTTGGCATAACTTATTATAACATGCATTTTTTAACATAAACTACGTTTTTTGCCAAAAAATAAAGACGATTTTAGATAGATTATGCGTAAAAATGCGCTATAATAAAATTGCTTGTAATCATCCATATATTTGGTTATGATATAGGACTTGACTTAAAGAGGAGACTATTATTATGTCATTCAAAGTTATTTTTAATGGAAAAGAAAAGATTTATGATGCTCCAATTACTGTCTTAGATATCGTTGGTAAAGACAAGGATATTGTCTGTGCTTACGTTAATAGACGTGTTCGTGAGTTAACATACACAATTGATAAGGATTCAGAGATTGTGCCTTTAACCTGCAAAGACAGAGACGCAAAACCAATTTATGAAGCATCTTTACGTTTCTTAGTGGCGATGGCGATGCACAAAATCCATCCAAATTATGAAATTAGATTTGCTTATAACGTTTCAAGAAGTATCTTCTTACAAATCTTAAATCCAGGCACAAGTGCTTCTGGTATTATGATTAAAGAATTAATCGCTGAAATGAACCGTTTAGTGGAACTTGATTTACCACTTGAAAGAAAGATCGTTTCTAAAGAAGAAGCCGCGAGAATCTTTACTGAAGATGGCTATCAAGACAAAGTTGATATTTTAAAATATCGTCCAGAAAAGACCGCTCATATTTATAAATGTGGTAACTATCGTAACTACATGTATAACAGAATGGTTCCATCCACTGGTTATATTAGAAAATGGGCTGTTAGATATTATCACCCAGGCATGATTATTCAATATCCACGTCCTGACTATCATGGTGAAATTCCTCCATTTGAAGACGCTCCAACATTTGGCAAAACCTTAAAAAGAGCGCATCAATGGGCTTTAGCGACAGGTTGTAACACTATCGTTGGTATTAACGAAAGAATTGAACATGATGGCGATATCGAATTTATCACACTTTGTGAACAAAGACACAATCGTCAATTATGTGAATTAGGTCAAATGATTGAAGACGAAAAAGAATCTATTCGTTTGATTTGTATCGCTGGTCCTTCTTCCTCTGGTAAGACCACATTCGCTAATAGATTAAGAATTGAATTATTATCACGTGGTATTAAAGCGGTTCGTATTTCTATGGACGACTACTATCTTGATAGAGGTAAAGCTCCATTAGATGAAGACGGCAAACCAGATTTAGAAAGTGCGGATGCTTTAGATATCGAATTATTTAACCAAAATTTATCTGATTTAATCGCTGGTTTAGAAGTTGAACTTCCTAAATACGACTTCAAATTAGGTTGTAGAGTGAAAGGTAGAACTTTAGTGGTTCCACAAGATCAACCAATTATTATTGAAGGCATTCACGCTTTAAATGAAAGATTAACAGCCTCTATTCCTGCTCACCAAAAGTTCAAAATCTTTATTGCCCCACAATCACAAGTCAATATTGATAACCATAACCCAATGAGTTTAACTGACTTAAGACTTCTTAGAAGAATTGTCCGTGACCATCAATTCCGTAACGCTTCTGCAATATCCACTATTGCGATGTGGCCAAGTGTTAGAAAAGGTGAATTCAAATGGATTTATAACACTCAAGAAGGCGCTAATTATGTCTTTAATTCATTCTCAAGTTTTGAGCTTAGTGTTATGAAGAAATATGCGATGCCATTACTTGAAGAAATCGATACTGAAAGTGAGTATTATCCAGTCGCTGAAAGACTTATTCGTATGCTTAAGTTCTTTGATGACTTATCTGATAAATGGGTTCCATGTAACTCTATTATTAGAGAATTCATCGGTGGTTCTTGTTACGAAGACGCTTAATAGATTAATTACTATTATTCCCTCCAGGTTTATGCTTGGAGGGTTTTTATTATAATCATGATATTTTCTAGAAATTATCATCTGATAATGCTACTATTTATCTTGTGATAAAAAGAGGACAATATCATGACTGATCAAGAATACTTAGATAAAAATGAAAAGAAGATTGAAAATAGTAATGATTACATTAGCTATTTATCAGAAAAACATATCATCAAAGAAGAAGATTTAGATGAATCAGAATTAGTGATTCTCGCTAAAAGATATAAAAGTAAAGGTGACTTAGCGGGTTCTATCATTTGTGTTGTCGTTGGTATTCCATGTATTCTTTTAATCTTTGGCATCATCTTAGTGGTCTTTGGGGCGATGAACATTTCTAGATGGGTCAATAATAACGACATCAAACATGAATGTGTCGCATGGTCTCCTTCTAGAAAACAAATTATTCTTTTTGAAAGCCATAATGTTATTTATGGTTTTGATCCTAGAGACATTAAATACATCTCTCATGATGGTAACGATAACATCGCTAAAGCGGTTATCAGATATAACGATAGAGAAAAGTTCTATTATCTTGGTAAATCAACTTTAGATGAAGTACAATCTTGTAACTTTGAAATCGGTAGATTGCAGAAGCAACTAAACGATGAAGAAAATAAATAAGGCTCGTTAGTTCGAGCCTTTTTCATTCCATCTTTTTTGTAATGATTTAAACGTTTCTAGTTCGCGTTTATGAATTATCACTAACTGTGAATAATAGACTTTACGCATTTCTTCATATTGTTGCATTTGTGAAGGGTTAACACGTTTAGAGAATAAAGAAGTAAACACCTTTTCTAATCTAAAGAATGACTCATATAGACTTAATAAAGTCATGTAATAGAAATATTCTTTATTAGAATAAATTAATAAAGGTGTGCTATGGATGATTTCAGAAGATATTTCATACCTTTTTGCATACATTTCTAGTCCAGCGAGCTTTTCTAAACCATCTCTAAAATTAAGTTTAAAGTTAGGATCATCTTTATCAGCGATTAAATATAGCCAACCATATTCGATGTATTTACGGATATCTTTACTCTTTAAGCCATATCCTCTCATCTCTTCTTTCATTTCATAGAAGATTTTATCTTGTTCACTTTTATCTGGAATTGTGTCATTAAAAGCAAAACCAAAATTCATATGTCTAAGATATTTATTAATAATTGGCTCTCCATATTTATCTAAAAGAATTAAAGTACATTCACATTCATGAAGAGTTCTCCAAGAAGAGAAAGCTTCTGTTTCATAGCCGTTTAATAGTTGCTCTAGAATGCTACGAGAAATAGTTAATGACTTCATTAATAGATCACTAATAAGAGATGATTGAGGATCATTTTTCTTATAGCCTTTAACGATATTAAGCATGAAATTTAAATAGATATTTAAAGATGACGCTGGAGGAAGGAATCTATTACCTAATTTCTTTTCAACATGGTTAAAGATAGATAATGATAAATATTTATCCGCGGCGACACTTGCCATAGAAGAAGGATATGTTTCATTTTCTTTAAATCTTTGAATGCCTTGTTCATCTAAATGAGAAATAGAATAATAATATTCGCCGACGACATAAAGTAAGAGTTCAAATTGGTTAACTTCTTTAACCTCTATTTGACTATTTTCTTCATCGACATATCCAATGAGTTCATTAGCGAGTTCGTAGACACCATAAATATAACTAGCATCAAGAGGAACATTCACTTGAATGCTATTGATATAGTTTGTTACTTGCGCTTCACTCCAGATATTCTTTTTTTCCATGTTATTTAAACATTCTTGTCGCTTTGACCGCTTTCTTCCAACCGCGATATAATTCTTTCACTTCTTTTTGTTTCATGATTGGATTATAAGTCGCTTGATATTCATGAATCTTCTTAATGCTTTCTAAATTAGGGAAATAACCGGATTGGAGACCCGCCATATAGGCCGCACCTAAAGCGGTTGTTTCTAAGCATTGTGGTAATTTAATTGTTGTATGTAATATATCACTTTGGAACTGCATAAGATACTTATTTTTTGTAGCCCCACCGTCAACTTTTAATACAGTGATGCATTGTCCTGCATCTTTTTGCATGACTTCCATCACGTCTTTACATTGATAGGCAATGCCTTCTAAACACGCTCTAACAAATTGGGAACGATTTGTACCTCTAGTTAAACCAAATACCGCGCCTCTAGCATCATCGTCCCAATAAGGTGTTCCTAAACCAGTAAAGGCTGGGACAACATAAACTTTAGTGCGATGACTTTGTTGGGCCACTTGTTCACATTCAGCGGAATCTTTGATGAGTTGCATTTCATCTCTCATCCATTGGACAACCGCTCCACCAACGAAGACTGAACCTTCTAAAGCGTAAGTAGCTTCTTCACCAATTTGCCACGCTACAGTTGTTAATAAGCCATTATGTGAGAAGACTGGTTTATTACCGGTATTAACTAATAAGAAACAACCAGTACCATAGGTATTTTTACTTTCACCAGCGGTAAAACATGTTTGACCAAATAAGGCTGCTTGTTGGTCACCAATAACACCTGTAATATGAGCGGAACATTTTAAATAACTAGCTTCGCCATAATCATAAGCACTTGGTTTGACGCTTGGTAGCATCTTCATTGGGATATTGAATAAAGCACATAATTCTTCATCCCACTTCATTTCATTAATATTAAATAATAATGTTCTAGAAGCATTAGTTACATCAGTAGCGTGCACTTTGCCTTTAGTTAATTTATAAATTATCCAAGAATCGATTGTGCCGAATAATAAATCACCAGATTCCGCTTTGTTTTGTCCATCTTCTAAATGATCAAGAATAAAACGAATCTTACTAGCGGAGAAATATGGATTAATTAATAAACCAGTTCTTTGATGAATAAATTCTTTTTTATCTTCTAATTTATCGCATATTTCAGCGGATTGACGGGACTGCCATACAATGGCGTTACAAACAGGTAAGCCAGTTTTCTTTGACCACACTACTGAAGTTTCTCTTTGGTTTGTTAAACCAATAGAATCAATATCATCAATTGTTAAATTAGCCTTAATAAGGACTTCATTGATGACATCCACAACTGAGACCCAAATGGCTAAAGCATCAACTTCAACCCAACCAGAATGAGGGAAGATACATGATACCTCACGTTGGGCCATTTGGAATGGTTTACCGTTACGATCAAATAAAATGGCTCTTGAACTTGTTGTTCCTTGATCAATCGCTAAAATGTACTTCATTTTTTTAACCTCTATATGCGTGTGGCCATCATTCTTTCAACATCGACCATTTCTTTAGCGATGTTCTTACTTAAGACGACCGCTCCGTCTTCACTTACTAAGACATCATCTTCGATACGGACACCGACACCATATTTAGCAAAATATAAACCAGGTTCAACAGTAATGACATTACCGTTTTGAAGTGGTTTTTCTCTTAAAGAAATATCGTGAGTATCTAAACCTAAATGATGAGAAACATTATGATAATAATAATTTCTAATATCGTCATTAATATCCATTAAGCCAGAATTGATGCATTGTTTACGTAAAAATTCGGTAGCGAATTCTTGTAAATCTTTAATGGTTAATCCTGGTTTAATCATTTGAATAACTGCTTTATTGCAGTTAAGGACTGCTTCATATATTTTAGCTTGAACACCTTCAAACTTACCGTTTACTGGGAAAGTACGAGAAATATCCGCACTATATTCTTCGTGGTTATATCCAAGGTCGAAGAGTATTAAATCATTTTCCTTAACGGTATCGTTTTGAGAAGGATAATGTAAACATGTCGCGTTTTTTCCTGAGGCCACGATTGTGGAGAACGCTAAGGTAGAACGTTCGTGTAAACGACCATATAATTCAAAATAATCAGCGAGTTCGTGTTCTTTCATGCCCACTTTTAAGTGGTTAAGAGCGAAAGCAATGCCGTTATTTGTTCTTTCAATAGCTTTGACTAAACATTCAACTTCAGAAGCGGATTTAATCATTCTTAAATCTCTTAAGATTGGATAGCTATCAATGATGTTCTTTTGATAATCGAGCTGTATTTTAACTGATAAATCATTCATGAACATCCCTTCTTTAAGTTTTTGTTCTGGAGAAGTTAAATCTAAATAAACACAATCGATATCGCCATATTGATTGTTTTCATTAGTGAGGGCTAAAGATAACATTGTTTCTAAGTTATCGCTTGTGTAAACACTATTTAAGCCACTGATATAAATTGCTTGTTCTGGAGTTAAGCGTTTACCTGTCCACTTCTCTTTTAATTCACTATATGGATCAATGAAGAGGTAGGCTCTTCTTTCACCAATAGCCTTAATTAACATAAGCGCGCTGTGCTCTTGTTTAATACCTGTTAAATAATAGAAATTTTTATTAACCACAAATGGAAGATATTCATCTTCACTAGCGATTTTACTGACGCCAGAAAAGAATAAAGCCACGCTATTATCTTTCATTTGATCAAACACTTTTTTACGACG
Source organism: uncultured Erysipelotrichaceae bacterium (assembly GCA_902777015.1). GTDB lineage: Bacteria > Bacillota_I > Bacilli_A > RFN20 > CAG-826 > RUG14515. The sequence goes on from CACYSA010000001.1 coordinate 87,454, forward strand.
GTTTTCAAATTCAGACATAATTATTCTCCTTTGATTTTATTGATGATTGATTGAATTTCTGGAAGGGCAATCTTTTCAATTTCACCTGTATCCATGAGTTTGGTGTTATCACTGTTGAGTGGTAACTTACCTAAAATATCGAATTTCATTTGTTTAGCGAATTCATCTAAATGTGATTCACCAAATAAAGGAATCTTTTCTTCACATTTTGGGCAGACAAGATATGACATATTTTCAACGACGCCTAAGACATGAATGTTCATCATTTCCGCCATCTTGATGGCTTTAGAAACGATTAAAGACACTAAGTCTTGAGGAGAGGTAACGATGATTAAATCATCGATTGGTAAGCTTTGGAATGTGGTTAAAGCGACATCACCTGTGCCTGGAGGCATATCGATTAATAAGACATCTAATTCGCCCCAAGCGACATCTTCAAAGAATTGCTTAACTAAATTACCTAATAATGGTCCTCTCCAAATGATTGGATCAGTTTCATTATCAAGCAATAAATTAGCGCTCATGATTTCAATGCCACCCTTGCTCTTCGCAGGATAGATGAAATTATTTTCGCCATAAGCTTTTTCTTTAATGCCGAAGGCTTTTGGAATACTTGGACCAGTAATATCAGCGTCTAAGATACCAACTTTTAAGCCGTTTCTATTTAAATAAGCAGCGATTGATGAGGTAACGAATGATTTACCAACACCACCTTTACCAGAAAGAACACCGATGATTCTTTTGATATTGCTTAATTCGTTTTGTTTTGATTTTGTAATACGTTCCCCACAGCCTTCAACGCCGCAGGTATCACAGTTATGCGTACATTCTGCCATATGATGATTTCCTTTCTAAATACTGATTAACTCACTCGCGTTAATGACATCCACTCCCGCTTGTAAGTATGTCCTCAACAATCTTGAGGCACCTAATAGAGTACCACCAAAATATCTAACAACCAAGAGAGCGACATTATTAATGTCTTTTTTATGTAAAAGCTCTAATAACGGATGTCCCGCTGTACCTTTTGGTTCCCCATCATCACTAGATTTGCTCTTCATGTTGACGCGGTAAGCATAGACGATATGTTTGGCTTTTTTATGTTCTTTACGAAGAAGGGCTAATAATGGTTTGAAATCTTCTTCGTTATTAAGTGGTACTAAGTAAGCGATGAATTTAGATTTCATCACTTCGATTTGATTGATAAATTGCTTATTAACAGTACTAGCCATATTAAATAAGAATTGTTGCTCCTGATAAGAAGGTATGGATATATTCACCATATTCTTTAAATGAGAAAGTATTGCTGTAGATATTACTATCTACACTTGGATCAGTAACTGTTTCATCAACAGGAACAAACATTTCACCAGCATTGAGCACTAATGGGTTTCTCAATAGCTTGATATATTGATGGGCTTCAGTGAGATATAAAGCTTGAGCAAGATGTGAATTATTGCCTGCATCTTTACCCATCATAGTAAAGCAGTTTTTAATTGATTCACTATTAGCCTTCATTGAAGCTGGGGTACTAGTTGTACCGATATAAGATAAGGAATCAATAATACCTTCTAAACCATCTCTTTCAACGACATCAAGTTCGTTATAGTCGCTTAAAGTTAATGTATTAGCATCATCATTACCAAAGCTAAATAATTGATAACGATAAGCAGCATATGCTGGAGTGGTATCAAGTTTAGTATATTGGTTTTCTAAGATGTAATTGAATAAACCAGAAACGAATTCAGAAGCAATTGCTGAACGTTTATATTGTGTTGGATCGGTTTCATTAGTGGCGTTATAAGCGCATTCAACGATTTGTAAGATTAAGGCTTTCTTAGATTTAATTGTTTCGATATTGTTATCAGAGAATGTTGTTGCGGTAATTTCATCTGTGGTTAAATCAATTAATTGCTTTAAGCCTTTGGCTTCAACGATATAAGTAATATCATTTTCATCTTCAAAATAATTATGCATATGCACTAATTTGGAGAGAGTGGCAATCTTATCCGCTTCACTCTTAGCTGCTGTAGAAACATCAGCGTCTCTAGCGATATAAGAAGATAAATCAGCGCCTAAAGAATTATTAAGCATAATGCCTTGAGCGGTAATCTTTTGACCAGTTGTTAAAGTGTTATATTCATCATAATTACCCGCTAAAGAGGTATTTAAGATATGTGATTTATAGACATAACGTAATAAACCAGTTAAGCGTGTTTCGCCTTCACTACCTTGGACAAATTCATTTAAGTTATCCATATTGGTGACATATTTTGGTGTGCCTTCTTTATGGATGGAATTCATCACTTGATAAATATTATCAATTTCTGTACCTTCATCCGCATTAGCGTTACTACCACCATAAACGACTTGGCCTAAACGATAATAGGCATAATTAACTGTGTCATAAGTAGTAAGTGTACCTAAATTAATGGAATCAAAACCATCTTTGATGAATTTTGGTAAAGCATCACAAACGATATCAGAACTATTAACCGCTTTAAGCATGTTCTTAATATCGATTGGATCTAATTGATCAAGGGCAAAAGTTGAGATATCTAAAGATGAACCACTACCTAAATCAGCGGCGGTATTAGCTAATTTCATAATGGCGTCAACTTCTTGTGACCACGCTAAACCTTGCGCTTTGTGATAGACATTTGTGGAAATACCTGTATCGTCAGCTTGTGTCATTTCTTTAATGCGGTCATATAATTTTGCACTAGCGCTAGCTTGAGAATCATATGATGAATCATAAGCAAATGTATCTAAGCTAACGAAGGAGCAAATCTTAGCAATCATTTCTTCAAATAATGTATAACCATTATCAAATTTATCTGTGTAATAACTGATACCTGGATAATCGCCTCTTCTAGCAGGAGAATGGAACAAATTAGAATTATGCATATCCATGAGGATATCTTTAAGCGCTCCACCTTCACCTGTGATGGCTTTTAAGGCTAATGGATTAGACATTTCTTTACCGTCTAATTGTGTATCGAGTTCTTGATAATCTTCTAATAATTTAACGATGCTATTAATGTCTTTAGCTAAATATTTAGCGGTGTAATTAGCTTCACTTCTAGCCACCGTATCGTTATAGAAATAATGATAATATGGATCAACACAACTGAAGTTGACTTTTTGGCCATTACTTTCAATATTGAATTGATCGTTTTCAATAAAGATTTTATAAATGGTATTTGGTAAGCAGTCGCTTAATAAATTACTGTTATTTAAATCATTAAATAATGTTTCGATTGTTTCGATGTTGTCACTTCTCTTCATATCAACGTTGTTGATATTAGTGACAGTATTGCCATCTTTATCTTTTAACGAATAGAAAGCATCAACACTATTTAATAAATTATCGATTTCAGTGTGATGTTTATTAATTTGAGTAGCGTAGTCTAAAGATAAATCACTAATTTCTTTATCAGTTAAGAATGTTGATTTAACAAGATAATCAACCTTGGTATCTTTAGAAGAATAATTAGTGGCATTAGCATCTTTTGGTGAATTAGCGCCTAAATAGATACTATCTTTGATGCTGCTTTCTTTTAGCATCGAATTGAATAAGCCTTGGAATGTAGTCACACTACCGACTTTAGCGGAACCTAAACGATGGAAGATATATGAATCGCCTAAATCTTTAAGCGCTTTTTTCATATCATTTAAGAAACCATCTTTATTAAGTTTAGAATAATCAAAATTATTACTAGAATCGATAATGCCTTTATCTTTGGCTTTATTGATGACTTCATAGAAGTCCACTAGTTTATCAATTTCAGCTTTTCTAGCGACTCTTGCATTAGCGAAATCCATGATGTCGTAGTTAGCATCAATCATATAAGCGTTATAAGCACTTGATAAATTGAAAGCACTATAACCATTTAATAAATTTTCACCAGCGATACGATAGAAGCTATATAAGCAGATACGTAAACATGATGTCTCATTAATTGAAGTTAATAATCCTTCCACTAAGGAATTTGGTAATTGATTGAATGGTACTTGATTACCAGCATTTGGACCTTTAGTGGCTTTTTCTAAAACACGCATTGAATAGGTCATGAAACGGCAGACACGAGAAATTTCATCACTATCAAAGACATCAGTGTAATCACTAACGAATTTATCACTACCGAAATAATCACCCCAAACATTAGCTTCTTCAGCTAGATATTGACCGCTTGGGTTAGTTAAATCAGCTTCATGAGCGGCTAGGAAGGCTTCTTGCTTTACAGCGAAAACTTCATAATCACACCATTCAGTTGGTAATGTATCATCAGTATTGGCCAAACCTTTTAAATAGACGAAATCACGATAGGCAATCATATGAGTGTCCACTAAAGTGCCATCTGGATTATAAGCATTTTGATATTCAACGAAATATGGATCAGCATCAGTAACCATCTCTCCTGGTTTTTTACCCCAGCTATCTTTCCAAGTCCAAGTAGAATCAACATCAGGTTTTGGATCCGCTAATAGGTCATAATTACTACTATTAACTGTGAATTTAGCCATTGTGTCACTGACTTTACCGTAGAACCATTTACCAAATTGATAATGTTTCACACTACTTTCATCAATATAAGTGAAGATACCAGAATGCGATAATTGATGGAGCATATCATTTAATTCAACGATGTTATGAAGTTTGCTCATATCAAAATTAGATAAGAATGTTTTTGCTTCTTCATCGTTAGCGGGCACTAAGGTATATAAAGAATCTAATAAATTACCGATATTATGGCCTTCATCTGTCCAACTTGTGATATTGGAGAAAGAAACATGGTTACCAGTATCGATTAAGAAACCACTTAAAGTATCAGCAAACATCTTATCTAAGAATGGTCCTAAAGAAGATGAGAAGATATAAGATTTATCGATGAGGGTGAATAGTTTTGGTAAGCCAACTTTACCATCGCCTTCATCTTTTAAGTTAGAAATTGCGCTTCTAGTTAAGCCATCTTTAAATAAATCAGCAGCGTTCATGACGTCGTGAGAAGCAACATATTTAATAATGTCACCAAAAGCATCGATTTCATCACCCCATGAATGGCCTGGGCTTTCAACATTGCGTAATGTATCTCTAGTCACAGTGAGACTGCTATCGCCGGTCATAGAGAAGACATATTCTAAAAGAATATAAAGGTTTTCATTCTTTTCATATGTATCACCTGCTTCAGGTGTTGGATTAATAATTGGATTTTCAATGATGGCTTTAAGGATAGAAGTTAAATCATCCACTAAAGAGACATCTTTAAGTTTATCCATAATGTTATCAGTACCACCATTAAATGCGGTAAAGACATTGGACAATTCATTCCAGTGATTGAGTAAAGAGGCTAAATCTGTGAATAATGAACGATCAGTCTTTTTAGCGTCATGGTTAATCGCAGAAATCAAGATATCGTTTCTTAAACCCAAATCTTTAAAGGCATTAGTCACTTCTGGACCACCTAATAAAGATTTAATAATTGGAACGATACCAAAATATAAAAGTGAAGAATCTTCAATCTTGATAAGAGCTTCTTTAAAGACATCAATTGTGCTTGTTTTAATGGAGAAGAAATTGTTTGGATCATCCATGATGGTATTGATATTTTCACCAAATAAAACACCCACTAAGCCTTCATCTTTACCTAATGTACCTAAGATATTAAGGATATTATTAAATTCATTTTTGAAATTAGAAAGGACAACGCCTTGACTTAATTTATCGACTGCGGCTTTATAACTGAGTTCATCAGTTTCAGTAGTATAGTCGGCATAGCTCTTCATGAAATCAAGACTATACAAGCTATTTAAAACAGTTGGTAAAGCCATTTCAAAAATCTTCATATCAAGTAAACAATAATGGCGATCTTCAAGGCGTTTACCTTTGTCAAAGACAATGGTACGACCATATTTATCAGCGTTTTTAACATGGCCTTCACTATCAATTTCACCAACGATTAATTGATTGAATTTAGAAATATTACGAGAGATAACTGTTGGAAGTCTGGTGTATTCTTCACCTTCCGCTGGTGTATAAGCACCTGTTTGCACTAAGAAAGCTTTTAAGAAATCTCTATCAATTGCCACTGTTTGATGGAGGAAATCAAATAAAGCATATAATTCAAAGCCCCAAGAGAATTCATTTAATTCTTCCCAAGAGAATGGAAGGAATTGCTTCATTGCGGCGCCTTGTTCGCCATTTTCAAACATATAAACGAAAGCAGGAACTAAGCGTGATAAGATTTTGGAATTGTCCATTGCTTTGAAAACGTTCAATACTTCATCAAATTTATTACTATAAAGAATCTCATCTAAGAAATCGAATAAGTCATTACCTTGGAAACTACGGAAGTTACGCTTACCGTATTCATCAACAGTAATCAAAGCATCGATGATGCCACTTTCAAAGAAACTATTGACCATTTCTTGCACGTTACCAATTTCTTTATTCCATTCAACATCACTGACATTGAGTAAGTGTGCTGGTAGAACTTGATCAAGAACACCACTATTAAGAGCGAGTTCTGCCGCCATTGGTAAAATATTAGAAATGAGATTAGATTTTCCTAAGACATCAAAGATGGAATTAACTGTATCTTGATAGATAAGCCTCATTGCATCAAATGATGTTTTACCTTCTTGGTCTTTATAAATACCTTGAGTAGCGATGACCGCTAAATCGGTGAGATTACCTAATTCGTTAACGATATTAACAACGACATCTTCACTAACACCAGTTGTAAATGTGCTAAATAATTTAGTGTCAATGGTCATGCCGTTATCATCAACTGACCAGTTGAATAAGATTTTAGCAAATAAAGAATCATCATATGCATCGACGAAATTACCAATGTTCTGCACTATTTCATTATCAGAAGTTGGTCTATTCTTTTGATACGATTGATTAAGCGAATTGATGATAGAAGTAAATGGTGTCATGAATAAGACTGTTAAAACCAAATATGTTGCTGCGGTTTCAATAGCTGCTAACCATCTGATTTTGACCACTCTTCTAGCGATGCGTGGAACAAGATGTTGAGCGATGAGGTACCAAGTGATAAATGACAATAAGTTACCTAAGGTAACAATCAATATCATATCCACGATAAATAAAACTACTTTAATTAAAGATTCCACAATGGCGAAAGCAAAATTAGTCGCACTAGCGGAACTACTTGAAATATTAAATAACATGTACATGCCCTTGATGAATTCAGCGGCTGTTTCTTTAACCGTTGTCACCGGGACGTAATATGCCGATTCAACACCATCTTTTACTTGCGATAATTTAAAAGTGCCAACGAGATATTGACCGATATTGAAGTTTTCAACAAACTTGCATATTGGGTCTAAAGTCACGAAGGCAATGATGATTAAAGAGAGAATAAAGACCATGTTGTGGGTGGATTTCCAAACACCACGTCTAAAACCTCTAAATGCTGCAAGGGCAACACCGACAACTAGCGCAATAAAAAGAACTAGTAAACCGATGTTAAGATAAGCTTTGATTTGATCGACATTGAGATTCATAATGAGAGCATGGATAACTTATAACAAGTTATGACTATAAATAGTTCTGCTTTTAGTGTATAATTTTTTTAATAGGATTAAAAGTAAATGTTACTCACATCTATTAAATGTTCCAATTGTGGAGCTTATCACGATGCGACACTTGAAGAGTGTCCAGACTGTCATAAAAATAACGAATTACGCACATTAAAGGACTTCCCTAAAAATGTGTTTTTCTTACATCCTGTTGCTCAGATAGCGGTTTTTATTATTGGCTTTGCCTATGTTGGCATGCTAATTAGTGAAATATTTTTTAGCAGTTTTTTAGAGTCATCGATGGCGATTACTTCTTTGGCTTATCTCACGATGGTCATTGGTATTTTAGCGGTTATCTTATTTACGAGAAGGAAGATATTTTTTAACTGCTTTAAGCATTTAAGCAATTACGTTATTGGCATCGTTATTGGCGCGATCGCAATTGGTTTAGGAATTATTATTTCAATGATTACTTCTATTTGGTATCAAGGAAATGAAAACATTAACCAAGCGGCAGCGGAATCAGTGATTGTTGTTTACCCTATTTTATCCTTCTTATTGTTTGGTTTTTTAGGGCCGATATGTGAGGAATTAACATATCGTGTTGGTTTTTATTCTTTTTTAAGAAGATTTAATAAATATGTTGCTATAGTTGCCACAACAATTGTTTTTGCTTTAATTCATTTTAGATTTAATAATGAAGACATCATTAGTGAATTAGTAGCGCTTCCTCAATATCTTTTGATGGGCTTCTTATTAACATATGCTTATGAAAAAGGTGGTCCTAGTGCTTCTATGAGCGCGCATATCATGTATAATATAGCAAGCACAATTATGACATTACTGAGATATTATTATGGACAACAAGCGTAAATTCCCTCTCATATTAAGTAGCTTTTGGCTTAAAATCATCGCCCTACTAACGATGACTATTGATCATGTTGGTCTTGCTTTTGATATTGAACCATTTAGATATATTGGTCGCTTAGCCTTGCCTTTATTCTGCTTTATGATTGCGGAAGGGGCTATTCACACAAGAAGCTTTAAAAAATACGCTTTAAGATTAGGGGTGATGGCTAGTGTTATTTCATTAGCAATCCTTCTTTCTGAAGTCGTACCAGTGTTTAAAAATAACGGCTTATCGATGCGTAATGATGGCGTGATATTTATTGACCTACTTTTAGGCGCTGTTGCGGTTTATTTGTTAAGGCAAAATAAATGGTATCTTAAGCTACTAGCTATCTTTCCATTAGCGTTTGGTGTTACTTCATATATTGTTTCTGCTTATGAATGTGTTGGGTGTGGACATGTTGTTCATTGGTTCCCATTTTTCATTAGAACACAATATGGATGGTATGGCATTTTATTAGTCATTGGCTTTTATCTTGCTCATCTATTAGCGGATGTCTTTATTAGTTATCGTAGTTCTTTAACTGGTATAGATAAGGAATTATATAAAGGTTCAAATCTTGAAAGAAATGCGATTAATATTATTTCCGTGCTTATTTTAGCCGTGATGACATTAGGATATTTCCTATGTGAAAGCCTAGCCGCGGATGTTTGGGGAACAGTCAGTTTATATCAAATTCAACTTTACGCGATTATTGCTGGAGCGTTTATTTTGCTTTATAACGGTTTACGCGGATATAATAAAAAATGGTTCCAGTATGGTAGTTATCTATACTACCCATTACACATCATTGTTGTTGGAATCATACAGATGTTTATTTAGGAGGTAAACCCCATGTTAAAGCATATTAACGATCGTGAAGAATTCAAAGCCGCAATCGCGGAAGGTACTGTCTTAGTGGACTTTTTTGCCACTTGGTGTGGTCCATGCAAAATGCTCTCTCCTGTTTTAGAAGAAGTGAGCAAAGAAGTTAACGCCACTATTATCAAAGTGGATGTTGATGAAGCTAGCACTATTGCTGCTCAATTTGGCATTCAAGCTGTGCCAACATTAATCCTTTTCAAAAACGGTGAACGTGTTGATACAAGAATGGGCTATCAAAACAAAAACCAATTATTAGCCTTTATTAATCAATAGTTTATTGAAAAAACTAGTGAGAATGATATATAATCATTTTCGCTACGCAAGTGTAGTTCAGTGGTAGAACATCAGCCTTCCAAGCTGATTATGCGGGTTCGATTCCCGTCACTTGCTCCAGAAGAATAATACAGCACATATTGTGCTGTTTTTTATTCTTTTCTAATTGTAAATATAACGTAATTCCGTTATAATATAGCCATGACATTTAAAGAATTACTAATTGAGAAAAACATCACTGGATATGGTTTAGCTAAAAGCGCTGGAATACCATATACCACTATAAGCGATTTGATTAATGGCAAAACAGTTATTCAAAACGTTTCACTAAAGCACGCAATTATGATAGCGGATGTTTTAAGCGTTGATGTAAAGTTCCTTAACGAACTGAATAGTTATACACCTATAGAGTTTAGATATTTTAGAAACAATCTCTTGAATGATTTAAAAAACGCCAATTCATTGGATTTTGCTAAGCGTTTAATCAAAACAAAAGAAATAGATTTCTACTATAAAAATAACGCTAAACCTTATGCATATTATTTATTGGCGTTAGTTGATTATTTGTATCGTAAAAAGGTCTGTCTATATTCATAGATAGGTATAACGAAATACGACGTGAAAAACTAGAAAAGCCGTTCTTTGTTGGAAGTGACTTGATATCGTTTGAAACAATAGAAGAAGCCGAAAGAAAACTACAAATCAAAACAATACCAGAATTTAAGAAATTCAATATCATCGAAGAGGATGTTTTTAATGTTGCATAATTTTTTGTGTGACATACTAGTACCCACCACTTAGAGAAGTGGATAGTGATTTAACATTCACCAAAATTGGTAAATCTTATTCCACCAGAATTGGTAGTTTTTATAATGTCACTAACAATTACGAGTTATCGTTCTATTGCCTTCCTTTTGAACTACCGAGGATTCCTCGGTAACTGAATTATCTAATTCACCATCTTTCAAGATGTTCCTAATGTGGAGCCCAATATTGTCACTGTCAACATTAAATAGCAAAGACATCTCTCTTTGTGTTAACACTTTTGGATATCAATAGTTTTACCAAGTGCCTCTAGTCGCTTTTCGTTAGCTGCATAGCCTTTGATTAAGTAGTCTTTAAGAACACTGTTGACCCATCTTCTGAAAGTTATGCCTCGTTTCGATCTGACCGATAACCAACAGAAACAATTATGTCGAGACTATATAGGCGAATTGTTCTTGTAACTCTTCTAGTACCTTCAAGTTGAACTTGTGCGCTTTCCGCACATGTTGATTCTTTTTCTAACTCTTGATCATCATAAATATCATTTATGTGTCTTAAAATTCTTGTTCTGTCAACATCAAATAGCAAAGCCATCTCTCTTTGTGTTAACCACTTTTGGATATCAATAGTTTTACCAAGCGCTTCAAGATGCTTTTGATCAATAGCGCAGCCCTTAATTAAATAATCTTTTAAAATCTCGTTAGCCCATCTTCTAAAAGCAATACCTCTTTGTGATTTTATTCTATATCCCACTGCAAGAATGACATCCAAATTATAAAATTTGGAAGGCCTGTAATTCACCCTTTCGTCGAATTTTTCGACGGAAGTGTTTTTATCTAGTTCCTCGCTAGAAAAAATGTTATTAATGTGGTAGGTTACAGTACTTCTTGCAGCGCCAAACAGTCTAGCAATTTCCTCTTGCGTTAACCACACCGTGTCATGCTGTAAATCCGCTCGAACATCGAGCTCAAAACCATTATCAGTAAAAGTAACGGTTTTGTCTTTATTTATTTTTCCTCATATATTTAAATATAAATATGAATTATCAAGAACTTGAAGAACACTTATTTGATGTTAGTGATAAGAAATACGCTGATTTCTCAAAATCGCTTTCTAATAGTGAATACATTTCTATTGGGGTGAAAATTCCAGTTCTTAAATCTTTAGTTAAAGAACATAAAGATGATCAAGATTTAAAAAAATCTGATTTCAAATTAGGTAAATATCTTGAAATTGATTTTATCTATTTCGCCCTATCACTTATAAGATGTAAAGACATTGATGGTCAGCTTAAGTTTTTAGAAAAGAATATTGGTAAAGCAAAATCATGGGCGGTCACAGACACGATTACATCATATTTAAAGAAATTGACATTTGATAAATATTGGTCATTTTTCATGAAAAACCGTGACGTCGATTACATTTTCACTAGAAGAATGGCTTTTATCCTTGGTTTGAAGTTTTATAAGGATGAAAGAATTATCGATGTTCTTCCTTACGTTAGAAAGAATGAAGATTACATGGTCATGATGGCGGAAGCTTGGCTAATGGCCACAATTGCTATTACTTATGAAAATGATATTTTTAATTATCTTTCCACTTGTGATGATTTAATTTTAAAAAGAAAAACAATCTCAAAGATTTGTGATTCATTTAGATTCAATCAAATTTCTAAAGAAAGATTTAAATCTTTGAGGTAAGATATTTATTATGAATTACGAAATTATATTAGCGACTAATAACAAGCACAAATTACAAGAGGTGAGACAAATACTCTCACCACATAAAATCGTTGTCTATGGACTTAATGACCTTAACTTGAAAGTTAAGGATGTTGAAGAAAACGGTAAAACATACGCTGAAAACGCTTTGATTAAAGCAAAGGCGGTCCAAGAATTAGCCACTATGCCAATCATCGCTGACGATTCTGGTTTAGAAATTACTGCTTTAGATAATAGACCAGGAATGTTCTCCGCTAGATTTGCTTCTTCTCAAGGTGGGCACGATAACGCCATTAAACAATTATTAAAAGAATTGGAAGATAAAGAAGATAGATCTGCTAGATTCGTTTGTGATATCGTTCTTCTTAATGCTGATAAAAACCCATTAACATTTGAAGGAATTGCTAAAGGAACAATTGCTAAAGAAAAACAAGGCGAAGGTGGCTTTGGCTATGATCCTATTTTCATTAGTGACGAAACCGGAACTTGTTTTGGAACAATGGGTCAAGAAGAAAAAAACACGGTCAGTCACCGTGCTAAAGCTTTAAAGAAGTTATTAGCTTACTTAAAGATAAATGGGTTTGTCCCACTATAATATTTCTTTTTAATTCTATTCTTCCATGCGAAGTGTAGGATAACTAGCACTAATGCGCCAACTGCTAATATTGCGCTTAAAACAATAACCAAAATTTTAACAGCCAAAACATTAATGATGGCAGCTACAATAAAGCCTGCAATAGCGACAGTTAAGATCGCTAAAGCAAGTGGTAAAGATAAGAATTCTAAACGATAAAGTAGGAAGTTATTTACAAAGACTTCCTCTTTTATTAATGACTTCTTACCATCCTCTCTAGTAAGAGCGTATTTATTGATAATTGGCTTACCATTTTTATCGACTTTTTGTTCGCCTTTAACACTTAAAATAGGCGTTCCATTAGCGTCGAATTTATGGAATTTACAAGCATAACCATCTGTTGTGTAGAATGTTTCTTTATGCACATCAGCGTAAGCTTCGCGTGATTTTTCTACGCGTTCAACAACTTCTTTGAATTGTTCTTTATTACTATCGATAAAGAATTTAGCTTCTTCAGCGATAAATACTTTATAGTCTTTAATCTCATCCACTCTTTTTAAATAAAGAATGATACAATCCATATCATAGAATTGGCTATGTAATGTGATTCTTTTTTTCAAGCGACTTTCATATGTATCAAGAGCGTCTAATAAGAGCATTAAGAAATTGAAATATTCATTAGCCCTTTCTTGATAATGGAACATTTTAGGAGCTTCTTGTTGATGCAAAGATTGGGCAAAAGTAATCTTGCCTTTTCTTGTGCTTGATAAATAGACCATTGATAAGATACGGCCCATATGAGCGACTTTGATTGAGTCATTTAAATCAATGATATGGGCAAATGTTTGATAAGCTTCTAAATATTGTGTTGTTTCAAATAAGGCTCTTGAAGCTTTCTTAAGATAATGGGAAATTAATCCACCATAATTAGTAATCGCTTCTTTTGGAGACATGGCCGCCATACAGTTAGGGCAATAGCAAACCTCAGCGTCTTTATTAACGTCGAAGATGCGATCATATTCGTCACCTTTACAATGTGTACAGAAACCTTTTTTCAGTGCCATGCTATTATCTTACCACAAAAATGTATTTATAATTCATTTTTATAAGCATTTTCTAAACGCTCTGTAGCTTTCTCTGCCTCTTTATAAATATCTTCGACACTTTCATTAAGATAGAATTTACCGTCTTCATATAAGATTTTACCGTTGATCATTGTCATCTTAATATTGTCTTTGCTACCAGCATAAACTAAGTTAGTAACAATATTATTGAGTGGTTGCATGCTTGGTCTATTTAAGTCAATCATGATGATATCCGCTAGTTTATTAACATCTAACACATCAGCGTCATTTAAGCCCATGGCTTTCGCACCATTGACTGTTGCCATCTTTAAGAATTCAAAAGCAGGGATGAATCTATCATCTTGACTTTGAAGTCTATTAAATGACGCTAATAGGTACATTTCTTTAAACATATCTAAGCCATTATTGCTAGCAGGACCATCTGTACCAATAGCGATATTAATACCCATGTTGTAGTATTTGGTAATTGGAACAATGCCCGCGGCTAATTTAGCGTTACTACATGGGCAAGTCACAATTGTCAAATTGTTGTCTTTAAATATTTGTGCTTCTTCATCAGTTAGATGGACACAGTGATAGCCACCTCCACCATAAGCAAATAAGCCATTTTCATATAAATATTTAGCAGGAGGCATATTATGTCTTTCAATACAGCCTTCTACTTCACCTTTAGTTTCACTAATATGGGTGAAGAATGGACTATGAGTCATCTCAATAGCTTCTTTTGTTTTAGCGATTCTATTTTCATCAGCGGTATATTCTGAATGTAGACCGACACAGAATCTTACTAAGCTATCTTTATTTTCGTTGTATTTACGATAGTTATTGATCTCTTGTTCTAAAGAAGTAACACCATGTTCGTATGTTCCTAAAAGTAATGAACGGATGCCAAAATCTTCAGCGCTTTTTGCCATTTCTGGAATGAAGAAATAATAATCGAATATCGCCGTAATACCACTTGTTAAATATTCGAGATAAGCAACTTTGTTAAGAGCGTAAACATCTTCAGGAATGAGATGTTCTTCTCTAGGAAGGCAAGTATTAAATAACCATTCGTGTTGACGTTCATCATCCGCTTTACCGCGTAAGAATACCATCGAACTATGAGCGTGAGCGTTTTTAAAGCCTGGCATTAATAAGTTCTTTTGACAATCAATTTCACGGTCAAAAGGTCCATAATTTTGATAATCATTACCGATATAGGCAATGCGGTTACCATTAACCACTAAACTGCCTTCAATAATGTTTTCATCCTTCATTGTGAGGATACGGGCGTTTTTAAGTAGGATTTTCATATTTTGCCTCCTTCGCATATCTCTTTGAGATATAGCTCATATTCATGTAGCTTTTTAGCGACTTCATTAATTTTATTTTGATTTGGAACTGGACCCACCATTTCTTTAACGTTAAACGGCTTACCAATTACTAATTTAGTCATTCTCCAAATGCTTTCTCTTTTTTCATGATAGACGGGGATGATTGGTCGTCCTGATAAATAGGCCATTAAGACCACACCTCCTTTAAAGTCATCAACTTCACCATCTCTTTTAATATGGCCTTCAGGGAACAATGCAAGCACATGTCCATTAGCGACATATTGCCCTAAGAATTTCACCGTGGAGAAGGATGGTTTTTCTCGATCGATTGGATAAGAAAGAAAGACATTTCTATAAGCCCAAGATTGGAATTTATTCTTAAGTAATTCAGACATGAAAACGAAATGTAATCTTCTTGATAAGAACGCAGTAAGTAGGATAAATGGATCAGAGAAGCCAACATGGTTAGAAGAGATTAAAGCACCACCTTTAATTCTTTGTTTTGCTTCTTTGCCATCATATATTTTCTTAATGCGATACCAGATCATTGTTTGCCAAAAGCCAAACCATTTCACAAAATCATAAAGAATGTATTTAAAAGAGAATAGTTTTGCTTTAGGTACTTTTTGTGGTTTTTTCTTTTGTTTTGTTTCGCTCATATCTCAACCTTTATATTTTATATAAGATTATAGATATTATCAATTATGGTTATCGATTTTTATAAGCGTAAATCTTCTTTACTTTAAGATATCCATTTGTTATATTTTACAAAGTAAGGCTATGAAGGAAACAAGTAGACTTAGCGATGTTTACTAGAGAGTGGCTGGTAGGTGCAAAGCCATAAACTAACTAAGTTGAATACATTCCAGAGCTGCTTCCTGAACTAATAGTAGGGATAGACGGGTTCGCCCGAAATAGCGAAGTGTCAAAGACACACTAAGGGATAGCTTGTGAAAGTTATCTAAATAGAGGTGGTACCACGATTAATCGTCCTCTATTCCTTTTTGGAATAGAGGTTTTTTATAAGGAGTTACTTAAAATGAAAATCTATGAAGAATTACAAAGAAGAGGATTAATTGCCCAAGTTACTGATGAAGCAGAAATTAGAGAACTCATCAATAATGGAGGTGCGAGATTCTATATTGGTTTCGACCCTACCGCTGATTCATTACACGCTGGTCACTTTATGACATTAGTGTTAATGAAAAGATTACAATTAGCCGGTAATAAACCTATCGTCGTTTTAGGCGGTGGTACTGGTTTAGTGGGTGATCCAAGTGGTCGTACCGATATGAGAGCGATGCTCACTGAAGAACAAATTGCTCATAACTGTGAAAGATTTAAAGAACAAATTGGTCGCTTTATTGAATTTGGTGAAGATAAAGCCTTATGCGTTAATAACGCAGATTGGTTAAAAGGTTTAAAATACGTTGAACTTTTAAGAGATGTTGGTGCTTGTTTCTCTGTTAACAAAATGTTAACAGCGGAATGCTATAAGCAAAGAATGGAAAAAGGTTTAACATTCTTAGAATTCAACTACATGATTATGCAATCATATGACTTCTATCATTTACATGAACAATATGGCTGCAATATGGAATTTGGTGGTGATGACCAATGGAGCAATATGCTTGCTGGTACAGAGCTCATCAGAAAGAAAACTGGTAAAGATGCCTACGCTTTAACTATTCCTCTATTAACTAATAGTGAAGGTAAAAAGATGGGTAAATCCGTTAACGGTGCGTTATGGTTAGATAAAGATAAAACATCCCCATATGAATTCTTCCAATATTGGAGAAATGTTAATGACGCGGACGTTGACAAATGCTTAAAGATGATTACTTTTTTACCAATTGAAGAAATCGAAGAAATGGCAAAATGGCCAGGCGAAAGAATCAATGAAAAGAAAGAAATCTTAGCTTTTGAAATTACTAAATTAGTACATGGTGAAGAAGAAGCTAGAAAAGCATTAGAAGCCGCAAGGGCGTTATTCTCTGGTGAAGGTGATGACGCTAATATGCCTACAACTGAAATCGAACTTGAAAATGATATCGGTTTATTAGACTTATTAGTGCTCACAAAATTAGCCGCTTCTAAAGGCGAAGCTAGGAGACTTATTGATCAAGGTGGTATCTCACTTAACGGTAACAAAATTAGCGATGTCAATTTAAGAATCACTAAAGTCGATTTAGCGGAACCAATCAAAATCAAGAAAGGTAAAAAAGCCTTCCATAAAGTCGTTCTTAAATAAGAATTATTGATATTAAGGTATAGAAAAAAGTAGATTCGCTCTACTTTTTCTTTGTTTTATTAGTTTTTATTCTTTAACGAATGTCACTTTTCCTAAAAATGATGTCGCACCATCGACTTTAACTTCAATGATTTCAGGATTAGCGTTATCACTATAGACATCCACTATTTCGTTTTCTTTGATTTCTTTAAGATAATTTAAAGAGATGAAACTTGGACGATGTGTCTTATAAAATTCAAAGTCATGAACGTCCATTAATAATTCCACATAATGGACATTATTCATATGGCAGTTAAAGTCTAAATCACTATAGTGTATCTTTCTTGCTTCGACTTTGTTTCTAATACCTTCTGGGACGATTTTAGAAGGTAATGGTAATTCATATTCACTAGTTTCAGGTGGAAGTTTTGTGATCGTGTTTTTATCAACAATAACTCTTCTCGTTTTCGCATCGATTAATGCCCAAATTGATGAACATCTAACGATGAGATTTTTATTTTCATCAAGAATATAGAAATAACGAGGATATAGCATCGCCATATCTTTACCTGGATATGTGCAAACTGTAATCTTTTCATTACAACGTGGTAAGCGAATGATTTCAGTATCCATACGAGTAATGACCCAATCTATTCCTCTTTTAGCTAAAGAGATAGAATCACATTCTATTTTTTCAGTGGCTAACATCGCCATATCTTGAAAGATACGAAATAGATTCGAAGGTTTTAAATTAAAACGATAATCGACATCGTTATTAGAAATAATAAATTCTTTTTGAAACATGCTGTTACTCCTTGATTGCCTTTTTAACTTTTTCTGCAGAGGCAAAGGCAAACATTAAATTATAGCCTCCACACATGCCATCAATATCGAGCACTTCACCAGTAAAATATAGACCTTTTTCTTTCTTTGATTCTAAAGAATCATTGATTTCAGATAAAGAAAGACCACCATGACTGACTTCAGCGATTTGATAATCATAAAAATCTTTAAAAGTAAATGTGAGATTTTGAATATCTAAATTATTAACTAAAAGATAATCAGCAATCTTTGGTGAGACATATTCGATATATTGGTCTTTATTGATCTTTTTATTGGTGTTAGCTAAATCTAAAACGATTTTAATATTGTTCTTATCTTTTAAACGATTAATCATTGAAGAGATATTAAGCATGACAATGCCACTTAAGCCATCATCTTTAAATAAGATTTCGCCTTCTTCTTGATATATTAATTTACTGTCTTTAAATAATGAGACTTTACCTTTTTGTCTTTGACCAG
This sequence comes from uncultured Erysipelotrichaceae bacterium, assembly GCA_902777015.1. Lineage (GTDB taxonomy): Bacteria > Bacillota_I > Bacilli_A > RFN20 > CAG-826 > RUG14515. Next base: position 106,042 of record CACYSA010000001.1, read on the forward strand.
AAATCTTCTTAGTGTTCTCTTTAACTTTTAAAGGACTTAACGTTGGTGATAATGTTTCAATCTTATAGCCATGTCTTTGTAGCATATTTAAAGAAGTACCATCTGTACCGAGTTGAGGATAGCTACATCCACCGGCGGAAATGACTAGTTTATCAAACACGTGTTCGCTATTTTCGCTTTTTACAATGAATTTATTATCTTGTTTTTGATAGTCTAAAACCTTTTCATTTAGATAGACTTCAATACCTAAACTTTCAATCTTTTTTATTAATTGAATAGCCACTGTTTGAGCATTTAAAGAAACAGGATAGATTAAATTATCAATCGCGTAAGGATGAATACCATAGCTATCGAAAACACGAATGATATCTTGCGGTGTGAATTCTTTTAATAATTCATTAGCGAGTTTGTTGTTGTATTTATTATCTAGTTCACCAGTATTCGTGTAATTACATCTACCATTACCAGTTACTAAGATCTTTTTTAATAATTTATCGTTTCTTTCAATGATAGAAACATCAAAAGAAGGATTGCTTTCTTTTAATCTAATTGCTAAGAAGGCACCTGAAGCACCACCACCGATAATTCCAATTTTCATAGGGAAATGATAACACTTAGTGTTAAAAAGCACAATAAAGGACTAGGTTGCCCTAGTCCAATATTAGTTGTTTTGTCTAATTATTCGCCAGCTTCTGCTTCTGGAATTTCAACAACAAAGCCAACGTTACCCCAAATGTTGTCTTCATTATGGACACCTGGGTGAGAGTAAACAGCGATTGTAGCGCCATCTTCTCTAGCGGTGACTGGATCACCGTCGATTTGGACAGTAGAAACGCAGTTTTCTTGTTTGTTTTCTTTGATGTTTAAGTGAGTATTATATTTACCACTTGTCGCGTTAGCGGCCACCATGAAGTCAATATTGATATAAATGAACACTTCATTACCTTCTACTTTGTAGAAATAATATGGGTTACCTTCTGTTTGGCTGCCTTCTTTTCTAACACGTGTATTGGTGTTTGGAAGTTTTTGGAAGTTAACATAGGAATTGAATGCATCAAGTTGATCTTGTGTTAAATTTTCCTTATTAGCACCACCGATCTTAGCAAAGATACCAGTATGGTCATAAACATTCTTTTCAATGGAGACTTTTTCAATTCTCACTGGTCCTAAGTTATCAACGACAAGTTTTGGAGCATTGCCCGCTTCTTGGTCGTTACGGAAATAGAACTTATATTCTGCGTCTTGTAAGACGGTTTCACTGGCGGTGACTTCATCTAGCGCTTGGTAGAAGCCTTTTGAACCGGTGTAAACTTGATATTTTTCACCACCGACGAAATTAATACCTGTAATTTTTAATTCAGCGGTGAATTTATTATTTTCGATAGCAACTTCAAATTTGTAATCCGCATCTGCTGGTGTTTCTTTACCATAGATGAATGGATCTTCTTCCGCTGCTGGAGTTGGATCTGCTCCTTCACCTTCGCCACCTTCTTCAGGATCGGCTTGGCCACTAGAAGATTGATAAGTCATTAAACCAAAAGCGAAATTGAGTTTGGTTTCTTTAATGTCTTCAACTGAACCTTTAATTTGGAGATAAACATCGTTTTCCTTTTTAACGAGATCCATTTCTTCGTAATAAACTGCTGGAACTGGAACACGTTCTTTTGAGGTAGTTGGAGCTTTGGATGATGTGGCAGGTGTTTTTGAACCTCCCGCTTTTGAAGTGTTAGAATTACCGTTACAGGCACCTAAGATTAAAGTGGAAGCAACAAGTAAAGCACCTAAAAGTTTTTTTGCTTTCATAAAAAATTCCCTTCTGTACATACGTACCATAAAAAACAAATAGTTGTTTCCCCCGAAAACAACATTCTTACCTTTATAATAAGAATATTTAATCAAATAGACAAGACACTATTTTTTAGCGCGTTTATGAAATAAAGGAATATTCATACTATCTGGAAGAACCCATGAAAGTATAAACGAGATAATAAACATATTAAGGACACAGCTTGATAATAAATCACCAAGCCAACCCACTCCTAAACTATCAAATAAAGATGTTGAAGTAGCAATACCTAAATCGGTAGAAACTGTCGCTACAGTAATACCAAAGCCTAAGCACACACTGATAGCGGCAATCATAATGTTTTTATCAGACCAACCAGCTTCTGATATTGATTTCATACCAATGACAACGATTGTACCGAATAAGATGACCATCGTACCACCGATAACAACATCAGGAATGGCTAAAATGAAATTAGCAATTGGTGGGAATAAGCCAGCGAGAATTAAGAATAATGCACCAACGAATATTGTTGAACGATTAATAACTTTAGTTTGGGCAACAATACCAACATTTTCAGAGAATGTTGTTAATGGTAAGGCACCAAAGAAGGCACCGATTGAAGCGTTAATGCCATCTGTTGTAATCGCACCCATGATTTCACGTTTTGTTGGTTCTCTTTCTAAACCTGCTTTAGCAACAGCGGTTGTATTACCAATACCTTCTACGACAGTGACAATAAAGCAGACACAAGATAAGATACATGGCACTAATTCAAAACGAAGTTTTGTAATATCAATGAAATGTGGGAAATCAAATATGCCGTGTGGACCAATTAAGTCATTCGCATCGATAGCCATGGATGAAAAATCAACCATACCAGGAATAAGGCAGCTCACAATAAAGCCCACAGCGATACCAACGATAATATTGATGTTTTTCCAAACACCTTTAAATAAAAGTGACCATAATAAGGCACTTGTAATAGTTACTAAAGCGACAATGATATAACAAAAATAAGGGACATCCGTTGGTGTATGACCAGTAGCAATCACACTAGCGATGACACTATCGCCACCAAAGAAACTATTCGCGCCGCTGCCAACAAGAGATAAACCAACGCCTAAAATAACAATAGCGGGGACGATTGGTTTAATTAATCTCCCCCAGAATCGATATAATAACGAGAAAACAATAGCAAATAAGCCACCAACAATAATGGAACCCATAATTGTGTAATAGCCCGCTTCTCCTCCACCTGCATCTTGACCAATAGCAATAAGAATTGGTACAAAGGCAAACGAAGTACCAGCAACAACAGGTAATCTAGCGCCTAATAATAACTGAATAATTGTTCCTAAGCCCGCCATAAATAAAGCGGCTAATATGGAGAATGTTGCAAAGTTACTAGCATATAAGCCGATTGCGGATAAGACGATGACGATTGGGGCGATATTCGCGGCAAACATTGCTAAAACGTGTTGAATACCAAAAGGTATCGCACTCCCTAGAGGGGCACGATTATCAAGTTTAAAAAGGTTCTCTTTTTCAGCAGGACCTTTAAATACGTTTCTAACACCTTGTCCTAAATCTTTAAAAAATTTCATTTTACGCAAATAATAAGGCGATTAGAGCCATCATTTGTTCATTGGTAAGGAATCCTTCGATTTCATACTTATATGAACCACAATATTCTCTAATTCTGTTTCCTTCAATTGTGGCGATATACGGGCCACAATATCTTCTAATGTTATTTCCTTCAACAGTTAACAAATAGCTACCACAATATCTTCTAATTTGATTGCCACATATTTCGTATTTATAAGAGCCACAATATTCTCTAATATAGCCTCTTTCAATTTGAAAACGATAAGGACCACAATATTCACGAATCTTGTCGCCTTCAAATTCAAGTATGTAACTACCACAATATCTTCTAACTCTTGCCATAACTATTTTTCTTCTTTGCAGAGTACATCATTTTACATGATATTACTTTGTTTGTCCTCAAATATTTTAATATTTTTAAAAACGTAATAAAAGCGGTTTTCAAACCGCTCTTATAATTAGTCGATCATCTTTTTAGCGAGATTGTATTCGCCTTCATCAATTTTCTTCATTAATTCTTCGTAGGAAAGAGGCTTACCATATAGATAACCTTGCAATCTACCACAGCTTGCTTCTTCTAAGAAGGCAGCTTGTTCAGCGGTTTCAACACCTTCACATAATGTCTTCATGCCAATTTGTTCCGCTAAGGAGATAACAGATTTAATTAAGGCTTTAGCCTTTTCATTGCCGTTAAAGCCAATTAAGAAAGCCATATCAAGTTTTAAAACATCAAAGTCATAATCTTTTAAGACGTTAAATGAAGAATAACCACTACCGAAATCATCAAGCCAAGTAGCAAAGCCTTTTTCATGTAAACGATTAATGGTGTTCTTTAATGTATCTGTTTCATTTGTTAAAGCACTTTCAGTGATTTCAACGTGTAACAATTCATGTGGGATTTTATATTGTTCCACCGTGGAAGAAACAACATCAACGATATCAATTAAACCAAAGTCCGCTCTTGAGAAGTTAATGGAAACAGGTAAGACTGGCAAACCATTATCAAGATTATGACGGATATCAACGCAGACGATTCTTAAGATTTCTTTATCTAACTTGTAAACAAGTTGAGCGCTTTCTAATGCTGGAACGAATTTAGCAGGAGAAAGGAAACCATATTTTGGATCAATCCATCTCGCTAAAGCTTCAACACCACATAAGGTTCTACCTTTAGACCAGACAACTGGTTGATAGAATGCTTTAATGTAGCCATTTTTAATCGCTTCATCAATATGAGTGACAATATATTGCACCATTAAGTAATTATCATGCATCTTATCGTCATACCATAAGATGAGTTTATTGCTTGGCATACGTTTTAGTTCAGCGTGAGCGTAACGCGCTTTTTCAACTGCATAGTGTGGATCTTCGTCTGGGTTATAGACCGCAGCAGCACCAACTTTAATGCTTGGTTTAACATCAGCGTCTTGACTTTCCACTCGACGAGCAATTTCTTGAATCTTGTCTTCAATGTTTTGATTCGCGGAGAAGACCACAAAGTGGTCATCTGATTGACGAGACACTAACGCTAATTCCTTAAATGTTTCATTAATAATTTGACCAACAGTCTTTAAAAACTCATTACCTTTTTCAAAACCTTTTTGATCGTTATAAACTTTGAAGTTTGTGATATTAATGAATAGATAAACACTATCACCACGTTGAATGTTATATTTAGCAATTGTTTCTTTTACTCTTAAAGTAAAATATTCAAATGATAATAATCCAGTTAATGTATCTTTAGTGGCTAATTCTTCTAATTCTTCATCCTTTTTAGCTTCACTAATACGTTGGTTATAAATGGAAATACACACCATGGTTAAGGAAATAAAGAATGTGAGATAGTTGACTTGGTCACCTTCTGGGAATCCTCTACCACCTAAATTAACAACGTTGCTAATTGCTAAATAGAAGCCTAAGAACAATGTACCTAAAACACCGATAGAAATGAGTGGGTTCCAAATCAATAAGCAACCAATGTAAATGGTAAACATTAAGAAGCAGATAATTTGTTTATGTTCGTAAGCAAAGCTGTTTTGAGCGTCATTCATTGTCACTTTATTGCCCGCAGCATCATAGAACACTTTAGTGCTAATAAAGTCACCATAAGAAACCATCACGCCAAACATTAAGCAAACAAAGGCAAATAAGGAGATGACCATAACGGAGCTTAATGATGCACGTTTACCACCTTTATAACGGTAAATAGAAGCAAAGATAATACCTAAGTCGAAAAGGAATACGGAAATATAGAAGATGATTTTAAAGATACCATATATGACTTTAGGTTGTGTTGTTTTAGTGGCGTCTAAAACGATTGAACCATATTGGAATTCTAAAGGTAATAAGCAACAAACTGCTAAGGATAAACCACCAAAAACGATTGGAATAATCATCTTGCTTAATGATCTCTTGCTACTTAAATATTGTAAAGAATAAACAAACATGGCTACGCCAAAGAATAGTAATAAGATGAAGTTGGAGGTGTTTTGGAAAATGATTTTAAAGACGGCTTGGAAAGTAACTGTTTCTAATGCTGCAACTGAAGGGACGATATATTTATGTGTTTGTCTTAAAATAAGCCAAGCTTCCAAGACAAAGACAACCGCGGACATAAAGACAGCGGATCGCATGTTTGCTTCATTTAAATAATTTTTGACATATTTTGAATTTCTATGAATTCCAAAGATATTCAAGAAACCATTCCAAATTTTCGATAAAATTTTCATACTATTCTCAACCCTTTTTACTTAACTTCACATTTCAATATGTAGTCGATATTTTTACCTAAACCAGCAACACATCGGAATTTAAGCGCAAGCTTAATCTTATTATTATCTTTATCAAAGACTTCGAGTTCTTTTTCAAAGTCTTCTTTCTTTTCATGGTGTTTAAAAAATTCTTTATCTAATTCATCAATGCTCACTTTGCCTTGAGTCACACGTTTAAAGAAGATGTTGTTATTTAGCTCTTCTTCTAACTTTATTGGAGTGATGCCAAAGATATCACTCAAGCCGTGAGAGACAACATTAAATACTAAATAATCGTTCACTTTAGAAATGAATATCATGTTATCGTTTGAATTATTCGCAATTAATTCTTTAGCTTCTTTTAAGTTAGCTGTTTCACTATCGTTAGAGGCTGCACCATAGAAGAGTTCCCCATCTTCTCTCTTACCCAAATAATAGAAATGAATTCTAAACGACATGTATAAGCCATCGCTTCTGGCGAATCTAGTAAAGCATATCGCACCTGTTAAACGGTTTTCCATGGCTTGTTTTAATGCGGAGAATAAACCAGGGATATCTTCCTCAGGAACGAATTGTTCAATATTATCTAATCTAGTAGCGAAATCTGGAACATTGACAGCTTGATAGAATTGTTGGTTAAAACGCACAATATCAACATGTTCATCATGCCAAGAATAGAAGGCAACAGCGCCTAAAATATTATTGAGCATGGTATCTGAATATAAGTTTTTATCAAGGAATTCTCTAATACGGAATTGTTCATTTGCCTTAACGACAAAGCCACGATCGTCAATGTTATTTTCATCAAGCATTAATTGTTCAAATTGTTCTGCGGACATTGGTCTATAGAAATAGAAACCTTGAATATAGCGGCAGCCTAAATCGATTAAGAAGTCCGCTTGTTGTTTTGTTTCTACACCTTCAACGATAATTGGTAAGCCCATTGTTTTGGCCATGTTGACGACAGATTCAATAACACGTACGCCTTTCTTATAGTCAGCGCCTTCTAAACGTAAGAACTTAGAGTCTAATTTAATAGCGTCTAATTTAATGGAAGAAAGCATATTTAATGAAGAATAACCACTACCAAAGTCATCCATTAAGACTGAGAAACCATTTTTCTTTAAATTAGAAACGAGTTCTTCGATAAGAGTTGTTGTTTCTGCATAAGCAGATTCGGTAATTTCAATCTTAATTAATTTATGTGGAATATGATATTTATCCGCTAAATCGTTAATGGCTTTTGCCACATCAAAGTTATAAATATCGATACGGGAAACATTAATTGAAACAGGAACAGCTCTATGACCACCAGCAATCCAATCACTTAAGGACTTACAAATCTTGTCCCATAAATATTGGTCTAAGTCGGTTACGAAGTTATATTTTTCTAGAATTGGAATAAATTCTGCTGGGGAAACCATTGTTCCATCTTTTTTAATCCATCTGGCTAAAGCTTCAACACCCGCAATCTTTCCTGAACTAGCGCGACATTGTGGTTGTAAATAGAAAGTGATTTCATCGTTTTTTATCGCGTACATGAAATCAGTAAGGATACGATATTCATGTTCGGCTAAATATTGCATATCAGAATTGTAATAACAAATTCTATTTCTAACATTATCTTTAGCTTTAGAAGCGGCAATACTTGATCTATCGAAAGCATCAACAAGGTTCATACCTTTTTCTAAAAGAGCAACACCAAAGGCTGGTAAGAAACCTGTTGTTAAGCCAAAAGAAGCGATATGTGCACGTATTCTCTCATACAAAGCGGATGTTTTATCTTTATCAAATTCCGCTAAGATAGCGAAGTCATCTTGACCAAAATAACCAGCAACGCCACCCATTTCTTTTTCACTATCAAATAATTCAGCACCGACTTTAGCTAATAAGTAGTCACCTTTTTCACGACCATACCACTCATCAAAGAATTTGAAGTGTTCGATATCAATAAAGATGATACTCCATTGTTTTTCTTGGTTTTCTTTGACGATTTCTTCAGCGCGTTTAAAGAAGTCTTTGCCTGTTAATAAGCCTGTAACTTGGTCACGGCCAACAGATATGACACCTGTTTCATCGCCTATGGCACCTATTCTTCTAGTCATTAAGTTATGAACATCAAAGATGTATAGTCTAAACATGCCTGGAGGAATGCCGTTTTCTTCGCCAGCGATAACGCATTGTTCAACGTAGCGATAATCGCCGTCTTGAAGTTTATATCTGAAATGCGCTAAATCGAAATTTGGTATTTTAGCATTTGCTAATCTTTCGAAGAAGCCATCTATTTTCATCAACGCTAAATAAGCACCAACGTCATCTGGGTGGACGATATGATTAGCGGTAAAATCAACTAATTCGCGATAAGAAACATCAACAGTAGGAAGGAAATATTTACCAACGACATGATAGAACTGTTTAAATGTGTCGTTAACTAAGTCAACTTCCACGATTTCATCACATGATGAATTATTTAAATAATTAATTAATGAATGCCTATCGTTATTGTAGAAGAGTTCATAAACACTAAGACGTGAAATAGATTCGCTAGTATTATTGTTACTATTATCTTCTTGACCTGAAGTCATATCTTTTAATTTCTTTTTGCGGGCATACATTCTTTCATCAGCGCGCGCAAAGACAGTTCTAATTGTATTATCTCGTTCAGGAACGAAATCAGAGAAACCTAAAGCCACGATTGGTTCATTAGTGCCGATATTGGCTTCCACCATTTCATTAAATTCTTCTAATAATTCATATCGATTCTTATAATTCTCGCCTTGTAAAATAACGACAAATTCATCACCGCCTAAACGATAAATATCTGTGTCGGAGATGATTTTCTTAATCATAACCACTGATTTGATAATGTGAACATCACCTTTTTCGTGACCATATGTATCATTAATAAGTTTTAGGTCATTTAAGTCAAAAATAAATACACAGAATTCACTAATGGCTTTTTCACTTATTAACTTATTAATCTTTTCTTCAAGTTCAACATAAGCGTGTTTGTTCTTAATGCCAGTTAATGGATCTTGATACGCTAATTGAATAGCGGCTTCCAATTGTGCGGATTGTTTTTGCTCACGACTTGTCGATTCAGTAAGTTGTGTAAGAACATCGGCTTTTTCAGCACTAGCGATAAAGCTATGAATGAGCACTAAAGTAATAATGTGGCCAAATGAATATAAAGGTAAATTCGGGAATAAGATTTGTAAAAAGATTGATCCTGACATAGTCACACCGACAAGAGCGATGACTAAAAATCTACCTCTCTTGTAGCCATTTTTAGTAAACATCCTAACAAAGGCAAAAATTGAAGTAATCAAATAAAGGACCATTTGTGAGGCAAAATAGCCATATCGACCTATCTTTGGATCATAAACTCCACTTTCATAGGAGAATAGAATTGGATAACTAATATTAATAATTGTTATACCCAAGCCACCTAAAAAGAAAATGATGCCCACTATTTCGATAATTAATGTGGTGCGTTTGTTTTCTTCGAGGTATGTCGCGGCGAAACGCAACCAAGCAGTGACCGCGAATGACATCACAGCAAAGTATAGGGATGTATTAATGATATTTGGAACTTTATTTGGAAGAGTGTCGAGCACACCCCAAAGGATATCTGTAATAAAAGATATGCATAAACATGCAAGGACAAAACGATATGCCACGAAGATGCGGCGTTTTAAAACTGGATAATTCTTGTCAAGAAAAACATCCCAGTTGAGAATTGCCGCAACAATTAAAGCGACAATTGGAATAAGTGAATATGCCATATGCTCCCTTTTCGAATTAATGATACCACTTTAAATAATATTAGCAAATACGCATATGTGTAAGCGTTACATCTTTTTATTTAAAATATATTGATGATGACAAGATAAATTGCATAACTAAATTATTGCTATAATTATTAGCGGTTAAGAAGTAATTAAAGCTTTATTTGTTAGTATCTTAGTAACTATCTATTGATTGAATCGATATTTTGTTAAAAACAAAAATATGGCGTTTCTTATTTTCTCGCTTGTGCTATGATGTATAGGCATGAAAGATTTTTGTCTCAAACATAAACGTTTATTAATCGATATCGCTGTATTAATTGGACTATTTGTTTTCGTTAATATTGCTTTTTATGTATTCAAACCACTTTACTTTGTAAGTCAAACTGGTCTTGGCACTGTCGATGGCGTTATTCCAAAGATTTTTATCTATTGTTGCTTATTGGCAATTATTATCACTGGTATCGTTTTAAAAATTAAAGGTAAACTCACTATTGAAAAGGTTTTCTTTTTAATCTTTTTAGTGGGTGTCTGTTTACAGCTTCTATATATGCTCATGACACCAGTTCTTTATCGTCAACACGATGTGAACACTAATTTTAATGATGGTCATGATGCTTATGCTTGGACATTATTTTCTACAGGTCAATTACCTACTAAAGTTGACGCTGATGGTCATTTAGCTTATCAATTCTATCACCCACCACTTAATGCTTTTATGCAATCAACATATATGCATTTTGGTGAAGCAATGATGAAGTTAATCAATACCATTGCGGGTAAACAGGTCTATGACTTAACTAATAACAGTCAATCTCTTATCTTCCAAACTAGTGAAGTTTTATCCACTTTCTACATGAATATTTCCATCTATTTTGGTATCAAGATTGCTTATAACTTAAAGATTGATAATAAGTTCAAAGTTTTTGCCGCTTTATTTATTTGTTTATTCCCTAACTTAATTATCTTAGCGGGACAAATTAATAACGATCCACTTTGTATTATGAATTGCTTCATCGTTATTTATTTCACCATGCGTTGGTGGGAAAATCATTCCTATTTCAATGCTTCAATGATTGGATTATTTACTGGTTTAGCAATGATGGCGAAATTATCTGGCGCTTTAATTATTTTGCCAGCGATTGTGGCGTTTGCGATTGTTTTAGTCCAAGCAATTATTAGAAAAGAACCATTTAAACATTATATTTTCCAAGGTTTGATTATCGGTGCGATTGCCACCCCACTTGGTTTATGGTTCCATATCTACGCTAAAATGAGATTCAATCAACCATTTGGTTTTGTCTTCTCTAACTTAACTAGCGAATTATATGTTGGTGACCATAACTTCTTTGAAAGATTTATAAATATCTTTGATTTTGGTGATCTAACAGTGCAATTATGGGGCAATACATTTATTAACTATAACTTGCCTAACTTCTTAATTAAGTCCGCGATATTTGGCGAATATGTCTTTACTGGTGCGGATGCCTTTGGTGTTATTGCTTTAGCTGCTAATTATTTATTTGTTTATGCATCTTTATTCTTGATGGTTATCTATTTCATCTATTCTGGTAAAGAACATTTTGAAATTAAGATTATCGCTGGCACTATCATTGTTTCTCAATTAGTGGCTCAGTTATATTTCAATATCAAGATGCCTTATGGCTGCACAATGGACTTTAGATATATTGTTCCAATTATTATTGGCTTTATGATTTTAGACGCTCTAGCGTTTGATAAATTTACAAAAGAAAACGATTGGAGGAAATATCTCTCAATCGTCACTTGTTGTTTAGGATTGTTATTTATCGCTAGTAGTTCAATGTTCTACTTAACAATGTATTAATCTTTCTTTTCTTCTTTGGTTTCGTGATATTCCTTTTCAGTATTCACTTCCCAAAGAGCGGTTTTGTCAGTGCGGTTTTCTTTAATATAATCCGCGGCTAATAGACCTGTTAACATGGAGTGATCCATATTGTTATAACGGTGTTGTCCGTTTCTACCAACACAGTAGAGATTATTAATCTTATCTAATTCTTCTCTCACGAGATGGAAGTTATCATAGCTACCAAAATATGCAGGGTAAGCTTTCTTTACTCTTAATCTTGTGGAATCTAAGACATTTTCTTTAGATTCGATGATGCCCATCTTAATTAATTCTTCAATGGCCATGTTGATGAAGTCTTCATCTGTGCTTTCCCACATTTGATCGCCTTCAGAGCAGAAATATTCTAAGCCCATCCACACAGTGTGTTCTGGATCTTTAACCATATATGGGGACCAGTTATTGAATAATTGGATACGTCCCATAGTAACATCTCTTTCTTGGACATAAATCCAAGTATCAGGAACGATGTCATTTAATGTTGGGATTTTAGTCTTATTTTTGATTTTTAATTTGTCTAATAATAAGCCAACGGTGATGAAATCACGATATGGTAAATTAACTGCGGTATCATAAGCTTCTTTAGAAACTTTATCTTCACCAATGGCCGTAAATAAATCTTTAATTGGCATAGAAGAGACAAAATAATCCGCTTCAAATTCTTGACCATCTTTAGTGATGACTTTTTTGATTTGATTATCTTCACCTAAAACGATTTTATTAACTTCGGTTTCATAATCAATCTTAACACCCTTCTTTTGAAGAGATTCAGCGAGGAGGGTATATAGTTGACCTGGACCATATTTAGGATATTCGAATTGGCTAATTAATGATGTTTCAACTTTTTTACTTTTCTTTTTGAATGGTTTTGTAATCGCAGAAACAAACGCTTTGAATAAAGATAAACCTTTGACTCTTTGAGCGCCCCAATCAGCGCTTAATTTGCTTGGATGGACACCCCAAAGTTTTTCGGTATAGCTTTCAAAGAACAATTGATATAAAGGTTTACCAAATCTATTGATGTAGAAATCTTCTAATGATTTTTCTTTGCGTTTATGGATACAGCTACCGATATAACCAAAGCCAGATTTCATTGTTCTCCAGAAACCCATATTGATGAATGTTCTAGCCTTCATTGAAATTGGATAATCAAAGAACTTCTTAATGAAATAGATTCTTGAAATTCTATTTCTTTTGAGCATGACCACATCTTCTTTTTCTGGATCTGGTCCACCTTCGGCGAGTTCAATTTTTCTTTGTAAAAGAATATCATCTAAACTTGGTTCACCTTGTAAAGGCATGATTTCGTGCCATAAATCGTTAACACGGTCAACTTTTGTAAAGAAACGGTGACCACCGACATCCATACGGTTACCGTTATATTCAGCGGTTCTAGAAATACCACCAACGAATTTTTCTAATTCCAAAATTGTGATGTCAAAATCATCACTTTTTGCAAGTTCATAAGCCGTGCTAAGTCCTGCGGGACCCGCACCAATAATAACTACTTTTTTCTTCATAATAAATATAGCCTGTTCTTAAAGCATTAATAGTATAGCAACTTATTTCCTTTTATTAAAGATAAAACACAGCGTGTTATTGCACATATGATTGAGAATTTTGGTTTCTTGCAATTTGTATTAATTCTTTAAGTTTTGCGCCTTCATCTTTATCACATGAATAATAATTAACAGCGGTTGCTTCAATTCTTCCAACGAAAGAACGATAATCACGAGCGCTAGCGTAAATCTTAATACCAGAATAGTCACTAAATAAGGTGACATTATATTCGTTACCACCACCGGTGTTAATACCATAGAATGGGCTATCCTCTAATTCAAATGAAGAAGTTGATGTTACATCTAATAAAGTGAATTCCATTGAAATGAATTGTTCTTTTACTTCTTTATAACGGTTTGAGGAATCATAATTTATGGTCATATCTTCTTTAACGAATTCAACTGTGGCTTGTTTACGCACCATTTCTCTTAAGGATTGCCTATATTCTTCTCCTCTTCTTTCATTATCATTTCTAATGAGAAATATAGTTGAAGCGCATGAAGCAGGGAACGCTGATAATAAAAGAACAATGCTGATGACCATATTAGGAATCCAAAATGGTTTAATTCTATCTCTTCTACATATTAAAGAGAAAACAAACGCCACGGTTGATATACCAGGGAAAATAAAAATCAAAGCCCCTAAAACGGCATCAGGAGCGCTGAATATTAGCCCAGTCACCGATGAAGCAATTAAAAGCGCATATAGTAAGATATTTATTCCACTGAATACTGCGGCAATGATAGTTAATACAGGGGTTCTTCTATTATTATTTTCCATAAATACTTTATTCCTCTACTAACTAGACGTTTATATAGAAGAATTCTGCTAATATTTTAATCATTATTCATGATTTTCATCAATAATAAAAGCCCTTTTGGAAAAGGGCTCTTGTAAATTTGTTTTTGCTTATTGTTTTATCAAGCGAATATGGAAGATACCATTTGGGTATAATCCTTGTTCATATGCTTCAAGATTTACCTTTGGTAAATAAAATGCCTCAACATAGATCACATTGTTATCTATATTGATTTCATAATAATACCTCACATAACCATATTTTTTTAAATCACCAATTTCATCTGTCATATCAGATAAAGTAAAGCCACTAGCTGATAAGCTAGCACGATAATTATCTATTTGATTACCAACAAGATAATCTTCATAAGTGATTTGGGCAATTTGATTATTTAAATAATAATATGAAACACTATGGGCATAACTTGCCCCTATTGGAGCGGGTAAATCAAAGCCTAATATTTCTTTCATTAATGTTTTTGTTTCATTAGGGAAATCATTACTAATTTCCAATGATGAAGCATTATTTAAGAAAGATTGGATTGTTTCATCTTTGGTGGTGCCTAAATCTTTCAATAAGAAAGACATCGTATAATCACCATAACCATCGGTTTTGATTTCGGTAGTATATCTAGCGGATAAGCCATCTTCCGCTACGACGAGTTTACTATTACAAGATGAGGCTACTGAAGCATAGATACCTTGACCATCAAGTTCAGCGATTAGTCCAGATAAATCAACGTTTGTGGATGTAAAGACATAGTCTTCGTTAGTGGCTTTCCATTTGCTTTTATAACTTAATAAGTCATAAGTTGTATAAAAGAATTCAGTGACTGTTGTCGTAGCATTTAAACTTTTACAATCACCAACACGAACACCACTTTCATCTTTTTCGTAGTGGTATAAACCTTGATTCAAATAAGAGATATAGCCATCATCTTTTTGACTAGCAAATTTACCTAGATAATGATTAGTTAAAATCTTTTCGTTTACTAGTTTTTGTTCAATATAAGCTTCATCAATAAATGTAGAATTCTTTAATTTCAATCCTTCGTGTAAGAGATTAAATGCCTCTAAAGAGGAGAGCGGCTGCTCTTCCTCCTTAGAGCTAGAAACGTTACTACTAGAACTAATCACGCTAGAAGAACTAGATTTAGCGGAACTAGAACTTGATGAATGACTACTACTAGTAATTGATGAACTACTTGTCATTGAAGAAGATTTTTCATTACTAGAAGATGATAAAGATGAACTACTGACTTCTTTACTTGATGAATGTTTTGATTCAGCAGTTGAAGAAGAAACTTTTTCGCTTGAATAAATGGATTCAGTAGAAGAAACCACTACTGAGTCTTGATTTGAACTTATTTTAGAAACACTGCTAATCGCAGGTCCTGAACAAGCAGAAATCGTCAAAATAAACAAAAGCGATAAGTGTTTTTTCATATTTATTTATAAAGAACCGCAAATGTTGAACCTAAAGTTGAGACAGTTAATGTCTTGCCGTTTAAAGATAATGTAGCTTTGGTGTTACTTGCTTTAGTAAAGCCAAGAGCGACACAAGCTTCAGTAATAGATAATCTATAAGCATCAGTAAATGTTAAACCATCTTTTAATTTAATGCTGACCATAGTACCTGCAGCATTTAATGTACCATCATCGAAATGACCACTGTAGGCAGCATCATAAACATATGGGACATAGCCGACATAGTCTTCGCCTAATAATGTTAATAATTTAGCGTAAGCATTTGGAGATTCTTCTTGCCATGTTAATGGAGTGGATTGATTTCTAATGTCCACTAAAACGGTTAATAAGTTAGTTTCAAATGTGCTTGTAAAGGCAGTTGTATTAAAGCCATATAATTGTGCATATTCGGCAGTTTTTTCACCTTCAGCGTATTTGAAGTTGATGGTGCTAATATGATCGTTTCTAACGAGGAATTCAACTGTATCTTCAATAGCGTATTGAGCATAATTGAATTCGTTGAATAATCCCTTGCCACCATCGACAACACCACTTTTGAAGACGATATTACCATCGACATCGAATGTTAGTGTTTCTGGAGCAATCTTTAATCCTAATAAAGAGGCTAATGATTGACCTTCTTCTAATTCGATATCTTTTACTAATTTAGCGGTTGCTGTATCTCCGTCTTTAGTGGCGGAGAATTTAACAACACCATCAGTTAAAGTGTGATAACCATAATATGTTGTTTTGGAATCTTTATATTGTTGGACAAGAATGGTGTCTTTGGTCACTTTGATTATTTTATAATCACTTGGAGAATAATGATCGCCTAAGAACATTGTATAATTAGCATTAGCACCATTTAATTCACTTAAATAGGCGTTGACTCTCACTGTATCAGCATCCGCTTCAAATGGTTTTGGATCAGCGATTGTTTCATATGGTAACACTTCGATTTCCATCACATATTTGCTAATGACTGATGAATCATCGTCAAGAGTTTTAAATGTGTTAGGTGTTTCGCATGTGAAGGAAACGATTTTGCCGTTTTCTTCTTTAGCGGTAATATAAGCAATCTTGTTTTCACCTAAACTTGCCCACGCTAAATCGCAAGCAACGGCATCAGATTCATAACCTAAATAAGAATAAGCATGTTCACTAGTTAATCTGAATTGGCTCTTATCTAATGAGGCAAATGGGAATGTGAAGCTGTTCCATTCTTGATATGGATAACTCACCACTTCGTTATTAGCGTTAACACCGACATAATGGGCATAGCCATCTTCACCTTTCTTAAAGAAATTGTGGGTGATTTTGCCTCTAACATTTTTATCTTCGATGAGATATTTTTCATCGAATGTGTATTCGCTTGTGCCTAAAAGTGTTTCATTTTCACCATCGATTTGTTTAATTGTGGCTTTGATATGGGCTTTATTAAGCATGAAAGATGAAGCGACTTCATCACTCATACCTTCACCACTGACAGTAACCTTGTTATATAAATCATCAATGACTGGTGCTTTTGTGGTGCCAACATTGGTATAAACTAAATCACCGAATGTTTTGACACTATCATAGTTGATAGTTTCACCATCTTCCGCAGGGAATAAGACATTAGCCACTAATTGATAATTATCATTAAATGAATATTGTAATGCGATAGCGTATTTAGCAATTTCAGAATTTAAGAAAGAAGCTAAATTAGCAATTAAATCAGCATCAGTGGTAACGTATTTGCCATCTTTTTCAACAAAAGTGACTTTATCTAAATCAACAAAACGGAAACCATCACTCATATCGATATCTGTCGCTATGACGGCTTCACCATTATCGGAATAGACAACATCGTTACCGATAATTAATTCGTTACTAACGAGTTTGATATAGTGTGCAACTTTATCAAATTTAGCGTTAGGAATGATGTTAGTGAATAAACCCATACCTTCGTTAAATTCAGAATCAAAATAATAATTAGGTGTTCTATAGATATCAAATTGACCCATTAAGCTTGTGGCTTTTAAGGTGTAGTTTTGACCTTCTTTTAATGATTTAAGAACGGCTCTAACTTTTGTTTCACTGCGATCAAAAGTAACGGTGATAGTTAATGTACCATCGTTATAACGACCTTCTTTATGGCCAGTAACAACATAGGTACCTTCTTTACTAGCGGTGAAAACACCATCAGTAATTGTTGCACCTTCAGTGGTTGTTAATGTGACACTTTCAATATTAGAATTGATGGTCACTGATTCGTTTAAGTCTAAAGCGACTTTGTCAGCGGTTAAAACGATATCCGCTTTTGCTTCAAGAACAGTAATGGTAATTGTACCATCATTGTAGTTACCATCTTTATGAGCGGTAACGACATATGTTCCAGCTTGGGTGGCTTTAAAGAAGCCATTAGTTAATGTAGCACCTGTTGTAGTGCTTAATGTGACACCTTCGACGTTAGAATTAATCAATAATTCTTCACCGATTTCAAGTGTAGTCTTACTAGCGGTTAAAACGATGTCAGTTTTAACGATGACACTGCTAGAAGGTTGAGCACTGCTGGATGGTTGAGCGCTACTAGAAGAATGAGCACTACTACTAGACGAGTTAGCGCTACTAAGGGAGGTAGACTCTGAGGTTACATTGCTGCTTAAAGAAGCACTGCTTGATGTAACTTCTGAAGTTGGTTGTGTAGAGTTACTGGAGGACACGTTGTTTTCACTTGAAGTAGCCTGGTCTAAGCAGCCTGTGAGCATGCCGATTGTGACTAGTCCAAGGAAGAGGGTTTTAATACTTTTTTTCATAATCTTTCCTTTCTCAACAAGATAAACCCTACTCGTTTGTGGTTTATAAAACAAGAAAAAAGCAATAAAATTATAAAATATTGAATTTTATATAACGAAAATGTGACTTTTAGCACTCATTTCATCATATTTTGAAAATATTTTGTTATATTCGAATAAAACTTATTTATGATACAAAAAGCATAAGTATCATCAGTTATAATTGGCTTTTACATCATAAAAATATAATTGTATGATAAAGAAAAGAGGTATTTGTTTATATGAAAAAGAGTATTTTTGTTTTATCTTTAATGACCACTCTTGCTTTAGTTGGTTGTAATAAGCCAATAGAAAAATCTACGCAAAGCTCAAAAGAAGCCCAATCAAGTGTCATAGTCCTATCAAGTAAACCTTCATCTAGTAAAGAACCAGAAACACCATTACCAATTCCAACGGATTTACCTGCTAATGGTATTGGTTTACCACAAGGACAAGAAGTGAAATTTGAAGCGGAAAACGCTGTTCCTACTGCTTGGAAAAATTCTGGTTGGGGCGGAGATGACACATTTGTGGCGGATGATGCTGACGCAAATGCTTCTGGTGGTAAATTTGTTACACCATCCACTGGTAACGTTGATTCGAATCGTAAATTTGAAATCGTTATCTTTGCGCCTGTCAGTGGCAAAGTCAATATGAAGGTTGCCTATTGTAGAGGTGGCAAAAATAGTAAAACCGCGACTATCGATTATTCATATGTTTATCAATATAGAATTGATGAAGTGACTGGTACATTTGTTTGCAAAACAACAGATCCAACCGATAGTTCAGTTGCTAGTTGGGATTGGCGATTAATTGAATTTGAATTCAATGTTAAACAAGGCAAGCACACTATCGCGGGTTTCCTTGATTCCGCTAACGCCAATACAAATGCTGGTTGCCCTTGCATTGATTATTACTTATTCAAATTGGCGTAGCCATTTGAATTAATTTAAAAAGATGCTGTTAGTTCAGCATCTTTTTTAAAAATAAAAAAGAATGAATCTCTAGAACAAATCTGAAAAATCTTTATCACTAGTGATTGTATATAAATGACCACTATTGCTAGTGACTTCGAAGAATACTTTTGAAGAGACAATATAGTATTTATAGTCATTAATCACAAAATAATATTTTGCTTTTGGTGTCAAATTCTTATCTAAAGGTCCCTCAGTAAAGATTAAATCATTGAGATAATTAATCGTCTTATCCGTTTGTGAGTTATTAGAGGCATCATAAATAGCGGCATTCATAACGTTTGATGGGAAAGCATAATACTTTTCGTAATCTTCTGTATATTCCAAAATAAAACTAGATCTTAATCTATACCACTTATCATTTACTTGGACAAATTGGGAATTGATT
>CACYSA010000002.1 GCA_902777015.1 uncultured Erysipelotrichaceae bacterium
ACTATTTAGATTATAAATCATTTTTTGATTTTTACATAATTTGATAGTTGTTTTTGTCGTGGAATGAAGTTTTTGCTTGACTTTGCTTATCTAATTTTCGTTTCAAAACAATCTTTGTTTTGCAATTATATAAATATAAATCATAATATTATAGTAATGAAAAAGTTAAACATCCGTCATAACGCTGATATCAAAAGATTTAATCCCACTGTGGAACAAGGTTTAGATGATGAATCTATTAACTACATGAAAAGTGTAGGGAAAGTAAACATCGCTAAAAACCCCACGAATAAATCTTATGGAAGAATTATCTTTGATAATGTTTTTACATTCTTTAATATCCTAATGTTCGCTATCGCGGGCTTACTTTTATTAATTGTGGGTCCTCAAGTTGTGACCAACTTAATGTTCTTAGGCATTATCATTTGTAATTTATTAATTGGTACAATCCAAGAATGCAAATCTAAACACACAATTGAGAAATTAAAATTATTAAATGATAGTAAATGTAAAGTGAGACGTAATGGCAAAGTTGTTGAAGTTTTACCGAGTGAAATCGTTTTAGATGATGTTGTTATTTTATCTCCTGGTGATCAAATTCCAGCGGATTGTGAAATATTAGAAGAAACAATATTAGAAGTTAATGAATCATTATTAACTGGTGAATCTATTCCAGTTAAGAAGAGTAAAGGTGAAATGGTCTTTGCTGGATCATTTGTTGTTTCTGGTTCTTTAGCGGTACGCGTTGATAAGGTTGGTAATGATACTTATATTCAATCAATTGAAAACAAAGCTAAAGTATCTAAATCCCCTAAATCTAGATTAATGATTGCTATTAGGAAAATCATTAGAAACATGACACTTATTGCTATCCCGTTAGCGTTAATTGTCTTAATTAACGAAATGATTCACACCATTAATAATAACGTTGATGGTTTAAATTTATTCCCTCTATTTGATGGTTTTAAATGGGGTGATAGAACTATCTTCTCTGACGCTGTCTTCTATAGTGGTGTGACTATTGCTTATATGATTCCTTGTGGTATGGCTTTATTAGCTTCTGTTGCTATGGCTACAGGTGTAGTTAGACTAGCGCAAGAAAAGACTTTAGCCCAAGACTTATATTCCGTTGAATCATTATCTAGAGTTAATACTTTATGTTTAGATAAAACAGGCACACTAACTGATGGAACGATGACATTAGAACAATCTATCATTCTTGATAATGAATATAACGATGAACAATTAGAACAATTAATGTCTTCATATTTAGGTGCTTTCAATAGTGTTAACCAAACATCAACCGCTTTACTTAATAAATACGGTAAACTCGTTGAGAAAGTAGAAGACTATGGTCAACAAGCTTCTTCTAAAGCGTTATTTACCGCGTTTAGCTATAAGCATCAATTAAATGTTGTTAATAGAATTAACTTCTCCAGTGCGAGAAAGTATTCCGCAGTGGAATTTGAAAATATGGGTTGGTTTGTGATGGGCGCTCCTGAATACATCACTAAAGATCAATCTATCTTAGATAAAGTTAATGAATTCGCTCAATCTGGTTTACGTGTTATTTTATTAGCCAAAGTCGATGGCGTTGTTAAAGATGACGAACCATTACCTTCTTCTATGCATCATGTGGCCATGTTTGTTATCAGTGACACAATTAGACCAGAAGTTAAAGATACAATGTTATGGTTTAGAGAAAACGATGTTGATATTAAAGTTATCTCTGGTGATAACATCGGTACAGTTTCTTATATCGCTAAACAATCAGGTATCGCTAACTGGGATAAAGTTGTCGATATGTCTAAAATTACTCCAGAAGATGATTTAAATGAAATTGTTATGAATAACGCAATATTTGGTCGTGTTTCTCCTGATCAAAAAGCGGAAATCATTCAAATCTTAAAACAAAACGGTAGGGTTGTTGGTGTGACTGGTGATGGCCTTAATGACTTATTAGCCTTTAAACAAGCCGATTGTTCTATTGCCCTTGCTAATGGCGCGGCCGCGACTAAAAACGTTGCTAACTTAGTCTTATTAGATTCTAACTTCTCAAATATGAAAGAAGCCGTCTTCCAAGGTAGACGTGTTGTTAATAATATTCAAAGATCTTCATCCTTATTCGTCATGAAGGATTATCTCTGGTTATTCATTACCATCATGCCTATTTTGTTAGGTTTGCCACATATGATTCAACCAACAGTCATGTCTGTTGTTAATATCTTCATTACTGGTATTGCTAGCTTATTCGTGGCCTTAGAACCTGATAAAACTAGAGTGACTGGTAACTTCTATAAGAACGTTACTAAACGGGCGATAATCGCCGGTTTCTATATGTTCCTACCAGTATTACTAATTACTTTATATGTTGTTATTTCACGTCAGTTCTTTATGGGTCAAAACTTAGATGGTGTTAGTAAAGAACTCGCTACTGAATTTGTCGGTGGTGAGATTACTAAGATTGGTTGGATTCCAGTGATGGCTCTATGTGTCACAATATCTGGATTTATTATCTTCTTTAGAAACTGTCGTCCATTTACGACATTTAGAAAAATATTATTCTTTATTATCTTAGGTGTGGTCTTATTAGTGTTATTACTCGCTCCTGAATTCTTCATTGTTTCAGGTACAGAAATGCTTAAACAAACGGGTGGCTTAATGAAGATATTCCCATACATCTTCTCTCATATCATACCTAATGCTTCATTAGCCTTATTTAGAACGATGACATTAGAACAAACCATATTCTTAGGAGCTTATGCATTAATCGCTATTCCATTATATCTATTAAACGAAAAAGTCTTCGGTTCATTAGTGGAATTCGCATTGTTCTCGAAGAGAGAATTTAAGGACGAATAGAAATATGGAAATATATCGCGGTCACATTGTTTATTCAAAGAATAAAGATGAACTAGTGGAACTCACTAATGGCTACATCGTTGTGACTGACGGTATTATTCAAGGCGTTTATAAAGATTTACCAAAAGAATATATAGATAACAAAGTTATCGATTTTGGTAATGGTGTAATCATTCCCGCTTTCTCTGATTTACATGTTCATGCTCCTCAATATCCAAATAGAGGAATAGCGATGGATAAATTATTAAGCAACTGGCTTAATGATTATACTTTCCCATTAGAATCTAAGTACAAAGATCTAGAATTCGCTAAACAAGTTTATCAAGCGTTTGTTAATGATTTAATTAAACACGGCACAATGCACGCAGTTATATTAGGAACAATCCATAATCCTGCGACTGACTTTTTAATGGACTTATTAGAGAATAAAGGTATTCAAGCATATGTTGGTAAAGTCAATATGGATAAAGATTCACCGTCCTATCTTATTGAAACAACAGATCAATCAATTAAAGATACAAAAGCATTTATCAAAAAACATATTAATAACAAATACGCTAAGGCGATATTAACTCCAAGATTCGCTCCTACTTGTTCTTTCAAATTATTAAAAGAATTAGGTAAATTAGCTAAAGAGTATAATGTTCCAACACAAACGCATATTGTTGAATCATTATGGGAAAAAGAAGAAGCTAAAAAATGCTTTGATGGTTGTAGATGTGATATGCAAATCTATGATGAAACAGGCTTATTAAATGTTCAGCCCTTTATCGCTGCGCATTTCATCTTCCCAAGCGAAGAGGATATTAAATTATTAAAAGATCATAATGGCTACGCAGTGACTTGTCCTGACGCTACCACAAATGTTATCGCTGGTATTATGCCAACAGGTAAATTAATCGATACGGGCATCAATTTAGCCATCGGTAGTGATATATCCGCAGGCTCATATTTAGGTATTTATCGACAAGTGGCGAGCGTTGTTAGATTATCCAAATTAAAACAATTTTATGAACCAGAGAATAGAACAGTCCATTTTAATGAAGCCTTTTATATGGCAACGAAAAGTGGTGGTAAAATCTTTGATAAAGTTGGTAGTTTAGAACTAGGCTATTATTTCGATGCATTAGTCATCGATGGTTTAGAAGATAGCTTTATGAAATTATCACCAATCCAATTAGTGGAACGCTTCTGTTATGCAGGTGATTCCCACCATATCGTTCATAGATATTTAAGAGGTAAAGAGATCTAAAAAAGCACTCCGTAATGGAGTGCCTTATTTCTTACCCTAAGAATTTTTCGAATTGCTCTGCGAACAAATTACCGAGTAATACTTGTGATTCGGTATCATAATGAGCGGTATCGACGGTGTCGAATGGCTCTTGATTGGTGTGTAAACCCGCTTCAATAGTATCAATATAAATATTGTTTTCACTATCGTTAGCGAATTGTTCTTTTGCTTCGTTCACTTTGCGGTAATATTGCCACTGTGGTGAGTTGTTTATACCAGCATCGATAAATGGCACATCTTTGTTACCAGCGAGTTCCTTAAGGTCTGTTCTTACATTACCAACAAATTCTTTTAGATTTTCGTAATATTCTTGGTAATAACCATCATAGGAATCACCTTCACCTTGCATCCAACAAAATGCTTTGATTGTTGGCTCATAGCCTTGTTCTTTAAGATTGCCCATTTGTAGTTTCACATATTCAATGAAACGTCCATACATTGGTGAATTACGTTTTGTCCAGTCATCTTTAAGATTCGAAGCACCACAGGCATATTTAATTAAGAATAATTTACCAGCGTATTTTTCATGCATTCTTTCAGCGATACCGATTTCAGGACCAAATGTCGCTTGGCTATTGCCTTGACCTAACATCACTTTAACAAAGTCATTATCTTTAGACTTATTTTGAGAGTAGAAATAGGAACTATTATCTTCTCTAACATCTTTAGTCCAACAGTCATAGGCTATTTGGATATCTGGATACCCTTTCATATATTCAGATTCTTTTGCTGAACCCATACTTCTTTTTAAACATTTGATATGGGTACAACCAACCGCATTACTTTGACCAGAGATAACAACAACATCAACAGGCTTAGGTTCTTTAGGCGTGTTGTTACATCCCATAGCGGAAAATGCTATTGGGGATAATAGGAATAATTTTATAAAGTTTTTCATACATTAATATATTAATCCAATGTTTTAGTAAACTTTTATATATTTTAGTAAACAACACTTATTAGAGTTGCTCTTTCTTCCTTACACGATACAATGAATTTAATGATAGATTTAGCGAATACTCATATTAACGGACGATATCTTTTTAAAGATAACATCATCTATCTCTATAATGGTGCCTCTTCCTTATCTTTTAAGATGGATGGAGATGCTTTTACTATCTATTTAGAGTGTATTCCTGCTCCAGGATACTTCTATATCATCGTTGATAGAGACTACTCTAGCAAGATAAAAGTCTTAAATGAAAGTGGTGTCTATCAATATAAGTTCAAAGAAAAAAGTGTTCATTATATCGATATTATTAAGGGTAATGAGGCTAATGATAACGCTTTAGCGATTAAGGATATTGTTGTACACGGTGAGCTTTATCGTTATGACCATGTCTATTATAAAAAAGTTAAAGTTTATGGTGATTCTACAGTCGCTGGTTTTGGTATCTTAGGCCATAACGAATTTGCCTCCATCCATACTTCTGATTCCGTTAAAGATTTTGTTTACCAAGCCTTATATGAATTAGATATGGAAATGGATATATTCTCCGCTTCTGGATGGGGTTTAACTTTCTCTAGTTATACTGATCCTAAGAATATTGGCGTTATCGATTTTATTGATAAAGTCAAAGTAAATTCAAATGTTGATAATCAAGATGTCCTTAAAGAAGATATCTTAATTATTTCATTAGGCTGTAATGATAATTCCTATATCCAAGAAGATAAAACCTTAAGAGATACAAGAATCAATTATTTCAAAAGACAATACCAAGCGCTTATTGATTATGAACTAAGAAATAATAAAGATCTAAAAATACTAATGGTATATGGCACTTTAAAGGAAGAAAATGCCTACTATTTATATGAAGAAACATATGAATATTTAAAGCCTTTATATAAAAATTTATATATCCACAAATTTAATGGGGATAATACCGCAATTAGTAACCATGCTTATGTAACCGCTCATGAAAGAATGAGTGAAGAGCTAAAAACGGTTATTAA
Source organism: uncultured Erysipelotrichaceae bacterium (assembly GCA_902777015.1). Classification (GTDB taxonomy): domain Bacteria; phylum Bacillota_I; class Bacilli_A; order RFN20; family CAG-826; genus RUG14515. The sequence goes on from CACYSA010000002.1 coordinate 6,107, forward strand.
AGAGATTATCTAAAGCCCTTAAATAAACACAAAAAACAAAAAGTTTACTATGGGCTTTTTATTATTCCTTAATTTAGATTAATTCTATTTATATTTATTATTTATTTATTGTAATTAGATATATGATTGTTTATGAAATTTAGTAAACATTTCAAAAAGTTTACAAAAAACATCCTAAAGTTTATCAGTTTTTACTTTTTTATGTCTTTCATCGTGCATTATAATGCAATTGTCAAGGAGTCTAAAAAACTCTTACATATTGCATAATGCAAGAAAGGAAGTCTTATGAACAATAAGAAAAAATTGTCTTTTCTATCGCTTGCTCTTGCCTTGGGCATGATTTTAGGTGCTTGTAATAAACCAGCAGCCTCATCTCAAACCCCAGCAAGTTCAAACGTGGGACCGGCTGAGTCTTCTCTTCCAAGTGGCAACTCGAGTGAACAAAGTGCTGCTCCAGTGAGTTCAAGTTCAGCCAAACCATCATCGTCTGCACAACCTTCATCATCTCCTGCTAGCTCATCTAGTAGCAGTTCCAGCTCTGTTGCCCCAACTGCAGTTAGCATTTCCGTTAATCTTGAAAATGTTAAAACAGCTTATACTCGTGGCGAAGCCTTAAACTTAACCGGTATTGTGGTCAATGCTACTTTCTCTGACGGCACTAGTAGAGCGGTCCACAGCTACACAACCAATCCTGCTAATGGCACAGTCTTAGATCAAGTGGGCGAAAAAGAAGTCGTGGTCACTTATAAAGAAGTCACCACATCATTCAAAGTCACAGTGGCGGCCCAAAAGTTCACTGTTAAATTCGTTGTCGATAGTGCTGTAGTCCAAACTGGTGAAGTCGAAGAAGGTCAAACAGCTTCTTATACCGGTGAAACACCAACTAAAGCAGCTGACGCTAATGCAGTCAAGTACAGATTTAAAGGCTGGGATAAAGATTTAACTCAACCAATCACTGCCGATACAACATTCAACGCGGTCTTTGCAGAATACGCTGCTGAACAAGTTGTTGATAACTTCGAATCCTACGAAAGCAATAGTGATATGGCCGATGCTTGGAAAGTTGAAGCATACACAACTGCTTGGGGCGAAACATCTGCTGCCGTTTCTGTTGGCAGTAAAGCCGCTCAAGGTAATAAAGCTCTTAGATTCGATGGTTGGGAAAATGGCACAGGTTTCAGATTCCTTAAACATAACGAAGTCGGTGCGTTCGCAAAATCCGCTAATGCTATTAAATTCAATTTACAAATTCCATCAATCAATACTGTGAAGGTCATCTTAAAAGGTAAGGCCACAATCATGGGCCAAGTCCAAGAACCATCCTTCACATATGAATTCCATCCAACAACAAGTGAATATGTTGAATACACAATTCCACTTGCTGCTAGTGAATGGCAATTATGGGGCGAAGCTGGCAAAACCATTAAAACAGCCGCTGACATGATTGGTGCTCACGTTGATGACATTGTTAATTACATCACTGACGTTGGCTTCTTTGTCCAAGGTAAGAATGATGGCAATCTTCCATACTTCGCTTTCGCCGATAATATCCGCTTCGTCACAATTGATGAACCAGCGGCTAAATCCGAAGTCGAAACAATGGGTCAATACACAAGATATACCGGCTTATTAAATAATGGCTACACAGTCAAAGTTGAATTAGGCGCTAATGGTGCAGCAACAGCCACAGTTATCGATATGGAAACACCACAACAAATTCCAGGTAACGTTGCAATTGACGCTAACAAGAATATGACATTCACATCTGCTGATAGTGGTGCCACATTAGTTTACAAAGCCCAATTAAAGAACGGTGGTCAATCCATGAAGTTCGTCGAAGCTGGTGGTGCTTTCGCAGAAGCAGTTACTGGTGTTGATCTCAACGCTGTTCAAGTCGTTGATAATTACGAACAATATACATCCGATGGTCAAGCCTATTATCAAAGCAAACCAGCAGAAGAAAGAAGTGGATGCCGTGGTGCATACTTCTCTGAATACTATGCTGGTGGTTCAGCATCCTCTCCATGGGGTGGCAATGGCTGGTCATTATTAGGTGGCGACGGTAGTCAACTTAAATTAAAGCAAGACCAAGCTGGCGCTCACTCTGGTAAAAACTATCTCTGTTTGAAACATTCTAAGTCAGTTGCATTCAGATATATGCAATGGGGCTTATTCGATGGTACAGCAGAACAAAATAACTTCCGTGGTTCTAAATTTAGCTTCTGGGCTAAGACAAATGGCTTTGTTAAATCATTCAAGGTTTCTATGTATTCACAATCAAAACCAACTCTTCAAACAAAAGATAACTATGTTAAAGTTCAAACATTTGAACAAACAGAAGCTATTGGTCAATGGAAACACTTCGAAATCGACCTCAATCCTGCTCTTACATACTATGGATTCATGATCTTCACAGAAAAGAATACAAGTTTAAGTGCCAATGAAGCTTACTTATACATCGATGACGTTGAAGTTTATACCGCTAATCCATATGCAACATATGTTCCACCAGTTCCTCCAGTTGAAGACAAAGTCTTAACTCCTGGCATGACCTATATCGGTAAAGTTGCTGGCCTCATCAATGCCCAATTAACAATTGGTAAAGATAATGCTGTTACATTAGCCGCTCCAGGTATGGCAATGAACATTAATGGTACATACACAATTGTCGAAGACGAAGTCACAATGACATTAGGTGATGTCCAATATGTCGGTACAATCGAAGACAACGCTATCAATTTCAAATCCGTTAATGGCACAGGTACTATTGCTGGTGCTCTTAACAATCTCAGCTTCAACATGATTGAATACGCTGATAACGCTGAAACATATGAATCCGATGGTAAGATGTATTACCAAGGTAATAAAGATCTCAGCCAAGTTAGTGGTGCTCGTGGTGCTTATCACTGTGACTATTACACAGGCGGTTCCTCAAACCTTTCCCCAATCGGTGGTAATGGTTGGTCCTTAATGGGTGGTAGTGGTGATCAATTACAACTCGATAAGACAACAGCTGCTGATGGTAGCCAATCCCTTAAGATGAAGTTCTCCACAGCGGGTAGCATGAGATACTTACAATGGGGCTTAGCCGATGGTACAGCCGTTGGTCATAAAGGCTTCAATAAACTCGGTATCTACATGAAGAATACTACCGCCACAAACGTTAGCATTAAACTCTATGCCTATCACATTCAAAAAGTTGAACCATCAACTCAAGGCGATGCCAGCAGAAAATCTGTTGAACTCACAATTCCTGCTAATAGTGATTGGACATTATATACACTCAATTTAGATGCCTCTAAGACATATTATGGCTATGGTATCTATATGGCGACCAAGTCCGCTACAGGTTTCCTCAATGTTGATAAAGCTTTCTACTATAACGATTACGAAAGTCCAGAAATGAACTACTTCGCTAAGAATGGCTTAGCCTTAAATGGCACAATCACCGCTGGTGCAGCAACCATGACCTTTGGTCAAAACGGTGTTGTCACATTACATAACGATATGTTAGGTGGAGACCTTCCTGGTACATATAAGATGGCAATGAGTGGAGCCAATCAATTAATGACAATTGAAACTGCTATGGGTAACATTACTGGTACCTACGCCGTTAATCCTATGGGCAAAGTCACATTTACAGTTACTGCTGTTGAAGGTGATTTAGTCGCTGGTGTTAATGTCGGTGCAGTCTTAAGCAATCAATAACACGCTAAATGCGTAGAACGCGTATTTGGAGGGGTAATTATTACCCCTCCTATACTCGTATATTAATTAATAATAAATTAAAGATAATTAGAATATGAAAAAACCAACTTTAGAACAAATTGCTATAGAGTGTGGTGTGACCAAGGGTTTAGTCTCTAGAGCGTTAGGCGGTAAGAATAATGTTTCTGACACTACTAGAGAGAAAATCATTAGAAAAGCCACAGAACTCGGCTATGACACATCTAAATTAAAAGTCCATAAGGTTGCTTCTAATCGTGTCCTTTTAATTGGCTCTAGCCGTATTTTGTTCAAGGAAGATTTCTGGCAACCCATTATTACCGCTATATCTTCCACTTTATCTAGAAGCAATTTAGATGATGGCCTTCTTAAAAAGTTAAAAGAATCATCCGTTAGTGCTTTTATCATCATCCATGTTGCCCCAAAACAAATCATGGAAACATTAGTGGCTAAAGGTAAACCAATCGTTATTGTGGATCCTAAAACATTCCATAGTGAAGCCACTCAGTTTAAGTTCTCTAACTATGATTCCTCTTATTTAGCGGTGCAACGCTTAATCCAACAAGGGCATACCAATATTGCCTTCTATGGTAGTGATTCCCATAGCCTATCCTTTAGAGAAAGACATGAAGGCTATATGGCATGTATGGAAAATCACAATAAAGAAGTCAATAAACCATGTTCAATTATCTTTAATAATGACAAAAAGAATTACGCTGATGAGCAAATGCTCATTGATGCATTAAATAATCAACCAATTACTGCGATAGTGTGCGCGAACGATATCATCGCGTTAAACGCTATTAAAACAATTAATAGATTAGGTAAAAAGGTGCCTGAAGATATCTCTGTTATCGGCTTCGATAACATCAGGACTGGAGATTTTGTGACTCCAAGATTATCAACATTTAACATTCCACGCCAAGAGATTGGTGAGGAAGTAGCGAGATACGTGGCTAATTCAATTAAGTCACACCAAATCCCTTATTCTCAAATCATCATTAGATGTGACTTTATTGAAAGAGAATCTAACGTAGAAATTAAAAAGTAGGTATTAATTATGAAACATCAAATCTATGGCAAAGAATTAGTTAATATGCCTTATGAGAAACGTCCAGAAGGATGTGATTCTCCTTTATGGAGATATTCTCAAAATCCTATTATCTCAATGAATCCATTTCCAAATGCTTCTAGAGTCTTTAATAGTGCAGTCATGGCATATAAAGATGAATTCATTGGTGTCTTTAGAGCGGACACGAAAAACGGTATCCCATTCTTATTCGTGGGACATTCTAAAGATGGCATCCATTTCGATTTTGAAATAGATCCAATTGTTTTCCATGATAAAGAAGGAAAACCAATTAAATTAGAATATGCTTATGATCCAAGACTCGTGGAATTAGAAGGCACATACTATATCATCTTCTGTACTTCTAACCATGGTCCAACATTAGGCATTGGTAAAACAAAAGATTTTAAAGACTTTGAACTAGTAGATAATCCATTCCTTCCATTTAATAGAAATGGTGTCTTATTCCCAAGAAAGATTAACGGGGAATATGCGATGTTCTCTCGTCCAAGTGACTCTGGTCATACACAGTTTGGTGATATCTTCCTATCTTATTCAAAAGATATGGAATATTGGGGCAAACATAGACATGTCATGGAAAGAGGATATGAATGGTGGTGCGGCACTAAGATTGGTGCGGGACCAACACCTATCGAATGTGATTTAGGTTGGTTAGTGTTCTTCCATGGCGCTAATCTCACTTGCTCAGGTTTAGTTTATTCCATCGGTGCGGCGATTGTTGATAGAGACGATCCAAGCAAAGTATTACATAGATGCGGTAATTTCTTACTCGCTCCAGAAAAGATTTATGAAACAAGTGGTTACGTCCCAAATGTCTTGTTCCCTGTTTCATGCTTAACCGACGCTAAAACTGGACGTATCGCTATCTATGCCGGTGGTGCGGATACAGTCACAGAATTATTATTCACTGATATTGATACAGTGATTGATTACATTCTCAAATACGAAAGATAACGATTATGGAATTAACAACGATTGCGGTACGTAACAATCCATTTAGAAAACTAGGTGGCAGATTAAATAGAAGCAAATATTTAATCATGATGATTATCCCTGCCATTATTTTCTATATTGTTTTCTGTTATGTCCCAATGTATGGCGTCTTAATGGCGTTCCAAAAATTTAATCCTAAAGTCGGTATCTTTGGTTCATCATTCGTTGGCTTTGATAACTTCTTAGCCGTTTTTGAAGAACCTAAATTCTGGTTAGCTTTCAGAAATACATTAATCATTGGTTCAGTGAAGATTGTCATCTCCTTCTTAGGAGCGGTCATCATTGCTTTATTACTTAATGAATTAAGAATGATTAAAGCTAAGAAGACTATTCAAACCATTGTTACATTCCCACACTTCTTATCATGGGTTGTTGTCTCTGGTTTCGTCTTCTCCTTATTTGCCTATAATGGTGCGGTTAACTCTTTAGTGGAGGCTATGGGAGGTAGTAGAACTAACTTCCTATTAGATAAAGGCTTCTTCTTTGGCATGATATTCGCCTCTGATATATGGAAAGAAGCTGGATGGGGTAGCATTATCTATTTGGCCACTATGGCGGGTATCCCTCAAGATCAATATGAAGCTGCGGATATCGATGGCGCCACGCGTTTACAAAAGATATGGCATATTACCTTACCTGGTATTAAACCAACCGCTATCTTGCTATTAATCATGTCTGTTGGTGGTGTTCTTTCCGCTGGTTTTGATCAAATCTTAAACTTAGGTAATGATGTCTTAAGAGAAGATGTCAATATTATCGATACATATATTTATTATCACTACGTAAGTGGTTCTGGTAACGCTGGTATTGGTACAGCGATTGGCTTATTTAAATCAGTCATTTCATTCGCTTTAGTTATCAGTGTTGATAGAATCGCTAAAGCATGTGGCGAAAGGGGTATTATCTAATGAAAAGAGAAACTGAATTAGCTAGACTCCCACTTCGTCCAAGAGGTTCTTCTAGAGATAGAAAGATTCAAGGCTTAGATATCGTAATATTTGTTATTTTAGCGATTTACGCTATCTTGATTATCTTCCCATTTTGGAATGCTTTCGTTATTTCTATTTCTAGTGAAGCATCTTATTTAAAGAGCAATCTCTTATTATGGCCAACTGAATTAGATTTAAGTGCTTATCAACAAGTGTTCACTAATAATCAATTATGGTCTGGTTTTGGTATCACGATGATTCTTTTAATCGGTGGTACTTTATATCAATTATTCTTTACAGTCATTACAGGCTATGCGATGAGTAGAAATAAATGGTTTGGTAAGAACTTTGTGATGAATATGATTTTAGTCACTATGTTCTTCGGTGGTGGTATGGTTCCTTACTATTACTTAATTAAATCATTAGGGATGATGAACACCATTTGGGTCATGATTATCCCAGGTGCAATTGATACATTTAACATGTTACTCATGCGTAACTATTTCGCTTCCTTGCCAGCGGAAATGGAAGAAAGCGCGAAAATCGATGGTGCGAATGACTTGGTCATCTTTGTCAAGATCTTCTTACCATTATCTCTACCAATGTTAGCGACAATTGGTTTATTCTTCGCAGTTGGTAACTGGAACTCATGGTATAACGCGATGCTATTCATTCCAGATAGAACGGAAATTTGGCCATTACAAATGGTCTTAAGAAATATGATTGCTACTGTCTCCTCTAATATCGAAAACCCAGAAGCAGTAGATGGATTCTCACAAGGTTTAACAATGGCGAGCATCTTCTTCACTATTGTGCCTATGATGTGTTTCTATCCATTCTTACAAAGATTCTTCGTTAAAGGTATTGTCGTAGGCGCAATCAAAGGATAACTATAGGAGGTTATTTATAATTATGAAAAACAAAAAACTCATCTATGGAGCAGTATTAACCGCTTTAATGAGCTTCAGTGCTCTTACAGGCTGTGGCAATAAAGGCGGTGAAGACAAATATGATAAAGACGGGCGTCTTATCTTAAACCTTAAAAACGTTTATTTCGACCAATGGCAAGGTGAAGATATGTACACCGATATCATTAATGAAAAGTTCGGTGTCAAAATCAACGCTAGTAACTATGCTTATGAAGACTGGGATACCATGGTTAATACCGCGATTAATGGTAATAACTTAACCGATACCATTCAATTTAACTTAAAAGCCTATAACTTTGGTTCTACTTATGAATCATGGGTGGACTTCGGTATGTTAAAGCCATTACCTGACAATATGTCCAAATGGCCAGAACTTAAAAAGATGTTAGACGGTATATCAAATATCGACGCTTTAAAGATTGATGGTAAGTTATATGGCATTCCTATCGCTAATGATATTAATAATCCACAAAAGGACTTCTCAAACTTCACTTATGTCTATAGAAGAGACTGGGCGAAGAAGATTGATGAAATGTATCCAGATAGAGAACCTGTCTATAGAGAAGGTGATGTCTATACATGGGATGAATTCAATAGATTATGTGATGCCTTAAATACCAACCTTAAGGCATTATCCGGTATGAACCAAGGTAGTGTTCTTGTTGATGAAGAATGGGCCTTCCCAAGTGTTACTAACTTCTATAAAGATGCTCCTCACTGCTACGCAAAAGATGACAGTGGTAAAGCCATTGCAAACTTCGCTGGAGAAAAGTATCTTGCTGGTTTAGATGTTGCTAAAGATTTAGTGAGTAATAAGAAAGTTTATTCACAAGACCAATACAACTTTGCACCAAATAAAGCGAACCAATTATATTTAGGCGGACAAGCAGCAATTCTATATGATAACTATTCCTTAGCCAACTACATTAAACTAAGAAAGTTATTCAAGGCTTCACAAAAGTATGTTGATTTAGATGATGGTACAGCGTTCTTAAAGATTAAAGGACCAGATGGTAAGTTTGCTTTAGAAGGCACAGAAAACTGGTTCTCTATGACCATGTTTAACGCTGATATCTCTGATAAGAAACAAGAAAAGATTTTAGATATCTTAGATTACTTATTAACTGAAGAAGGGACTCCATGACAGGTCAATACGCCACTAAAACTAATGGTGCTAAATATTTAAGATATATGGCGACCTTAGGTAACGATACAAAGAGTTTTGATCCATTTACTGAACAAGATGCTTATCAATTACTTACTAAATGGCAAGAAGAAATGAAAACCGCAAAAGCAGCTGGTAACTTACGTGTCGTTAAAGAACCAGCCGATATATCTTGGATGTCTACTCCTACAAAGAACGATAAGACAGAAGGTTTATTAAACGACGCTAATACCGCGGTCTTAAAATATTGCTTCGATAAGATCTCTCTTGATGCTTATAAGAAGGAATTTGAAAACAATAACTGGAAGAAAGTTTTAGACGAAATTAACGCTAAGTTAGGAAAATAAACTATGAAACAAAGGACTAAGAAAATTGTCTCCCTTCTATTGTTGTCCTCTTCCATTATCGCTATGGCGGGATGTAATCAATCTAAAGGCAAGGTCAATAAAGATAACCTTGTCTTCGATAAAGAACATATCGTCCTCGATAATTTTGAAGGCTTAGGTGTGGAATGGGGTACCTATGAGGACCCTGATAAACTTTCTAGTGGCTCTTGGGAAAGATCCTTAAAAATTATGGATCGACTTAATCCTCAAGTGACTAGATGCATGCTTAACTATGACTGGTTTATCACTAATTTTGATGATAAATACGATAGCGACACATCTAACGATACATGGGAGTATAACTTCAGCAACAAGCTGATGAATAACACCATTGATGTCTTAAGATATTGTGATGATCACGATATTGACGTCGCTTTTGGCTGCTGGAACGTTCCTGGTAGTTTAGGTAAAGACGAATACAATATGTTTACCAAAGTTACTAGTGATCCAAGATGGGCCACGATGACCGCGGATATCTTAGAATATCTCATTAAGTTCCAAGGCATTAAATGTATTAAATACTTCGTTAATTCTAACGAACCAAACTATTCCGGTGTCGAAGGTAAATCTAAAAACTATAACAATACCTTTGATATCTGGGCACAAGGCGTTAAAAACGTTAGAAAGGCTCTAGATGATAGAGGCTTTAATAACATCAAAATTATCGGTGGTGATACCACTGGTTTTGAAGGCACAACTGAATACTTTAATGGTATTTCCACGAACGATGAATTAAAAGAAGCGGTGGGCGATTATGGTTTCCACGTTTACTGCCCAAATATGATTATTGATACTGGTGATCTCGCTGTTCGTATAAGAGATATTTACGACAAAGTTAAAAAGAATGATAAGGAATTAGGCGTGAAACGTATCCCACATATTTGGGAAGCTGGTTTATATGATGGTAAAAACGCTGAAACCGATAGCAACGCTTATATTGCTAACTATTCATATGGTCTTAGAATGGCGGACTACACTTTACAGTGTGCTATCGCGGGTGTTAACTCAATTGTCTATTGGGACTTTGATGATGGCATGCACTTTATGTATAACGCGGATGGCACAATGACGTCTAAAGGTTGGGGCATGTTCTCTTCCTTATCTACTGATAGTGCCATGAAACAAAGATTAAGGCCTTGGTACCATAGTAGTGTTCTTCTCACTAACTTAATGAGAAAAGGTAGCAAGATTATTGATAACCCTGCTAATGATCCAGAAATCGATAATACATTTAGAAGTATGGCGGTAGTAGGTGAAGATAATACTTACGCTGGTGTTGTGGCTATTAATAGAGGCATATTACCAGTCACTAAGACATTTAGAGTGGCGGAAGAATTCTTAAGTAACGCTACTACACCAAATAAGATTTATGTTTATATCTACAATGAAAGTGATTTAAAGATTGGTGAAGATGGCTTTGTCAAAGAGAACCAAGTTTTAGATTTATCATTAAAAGATGAAATCGAAATCAGCGTTCCACAAAACTCTATGGTCATTCTTTCCTCTAAGGAGCTATAAACTATGAAGAAAAGATTTTTAAGTTTATTGCTCTTACCTTTAATGCTTATTGGATGCACAAATAACAATCCAAATAGTGATAAAGGTAGTTATGAACATAATTCCATTAGTAAAGCCGTTCATACTGGTGAAATCGGTGACTTTAAGTTAACTGGTCCAGAAGATGGGTTTATTACTGATACTGGTTTTACATTTACTTGGGAAGAGGCTAATAACGCGGATAATTATCAAATTGAAATTGCTAGTACTTTATCATTCGTTACTGATGATGAAGATGAAGTCTATGTGAAAGAAAATAACTTATCTAGTAATCAATACGCCCTTAACTTTAATCTTCCTAAGAAAGATATTCTTTATTATTGGAGAGTGACCGCGGTCAATGTTGACCACACTAAAAAGTCAGATGTTGGTAACTTCTATGTTGCTTCTCCTAAGATTGATGAAATACCAATCAAAATTGAAGATGAACAAGACTGGGTTTTACATAAAGAAGGTAGTTATGCTGATATCAAGATTGATAGAAGTGACTTCTTTGGTACTGGTCATGATTCCTTAGCGATTGTCTTCGATAAGGAACATACCTTACAAGGTAAACCAAGTAGTGATGGTTGGATTGTCATCACTAAGAGTGAAGACCGTGAATTATATGGTACTGACTCTTTCTATTTCAATTTCTATTACTCTGGCCATGATGCCTCTGTTTTAGTCCGTGTTTTGGACTATGATGGTGAGTACTGGCATAAACAAGTTCAAATATCTAATAACGCTAAGCAAACAGTCTTAATGCGTTATGAAGACTTTGAATTAAGAACTGCTGGCACAAATATCTTCAATAGAAAATTTGACTGGCAGCACATTAGATACTTTGAAATCGTCTTTGAAAGAACATTTGGTGATGGAATTTGTTTATTCTCTAACATCAAAGCGGTCAAATTTAATGACTATAAGAATATGTTCATGGATAAGATGGACTTTAGAAGTACTGATCCAAAAGATTGGACATTTGAAAACTATGACTTTAGAAATGAAATGGTTATTTCTGAAGATGGTAGTGAACTAACTCTTAACTTCACTGCGAAGAACGCAGAAACAAATCCAAATGGTTTCTCTGGTTATGGTTTCCAAAACGTTAATGTTTATAAATACTTCATCGAAGGCGATGCAGTGAGAATGAAAGTTAAATATACTGGCGCCTCATCTAATTCAAACTTCTACTTTAGAATACTAGAAGAAGATAATGATAGGTGGCAGTTTAAACTATCATTTAACTATTTAATTAGAGATGACTATAAAGAATTAGTTATTCCTCTTAAAGCTTTCCAAAGAACCGATTATATGACTGGGGACGGCGCTAAACAGTTCTATTACATCCAGAAATTTAATATCGGTTTAGCGGATAACTATAGTACAGGTAGCTTATCTATTAAAGACTTAGAAGTTATCAAGATTGATGACATCGTCGAAAACCGTAAACGTATTGTGTCTAACGATGGCTGCATTGATAACTTTAATGATTATGGTATTTATACTGAAATGTATTACTACTGGGATCAAAGTGTCGTTAATAAAGATGAAGCGATGAAATTAGATACCATTCATAAAGCGGGTGGCTCCACGAATACATATTGCGCAGAATTCGACTATAAAGCGGATATGGAAATGGCAACATATCAAATCTACTTAGACACTAAGAATGTTGATCCAAACTTAAACGCTTTCTCTATCTGGCTTAAAGATGCTTCCGTGAAGTTTGATGATCCAGCGGTCGCCTATCTTGATGAAAAAGATATCGCCGCTGAAATGACCATTCAATTAACAATGGATACAGGTGAATGGTATAGATATGTCATCGATAAAGTCGAAAAAGAATGGCATAAGTACACAATTAAGTTTGATGACTTTACATTGAATAATGGTGATCAATTATTTGATAAACCAAATCCATTAGATGTTAACCACATCATTCATATGGCCTTTGGCTTTAAGTATCTCTACTATGACCAACAAGGTAATCATCATCCAACATATGCGATCGCTAACCCTGTCTATTTAGATGAAATCTACTTTAAGAACGCGACTGAGACATCAATCGTAGAAATCAGTGGCACGATTAAAGAAGATACTGATAATCCAAATAGAATTACCATTGAAACAATGGAAGGCTATGCGAATAACGCTGATATCTTTGAATATTGGAGCTACGCAACTGAAAGAGATTATAACGAAATGGCATTAGCCACAGATGTCTCTTCTATCGGTGGCGCTAAATCATTAAGAATGCACTATAAGGGTTATGAATCCATCTCATACTCTAGAGCGACACAATTCGCTAATACAATTACGGCGAAAGGTTTCTCTATTGATGTTAAGGGTGATGGTAAGGCCACAGTCTACCTCAACCTCAACTGGAGAAGTGGTACAACCTTAATGAAGATGAGATTTACATTAAGTAATCTTCCAACTACTTGGACACATTACGAAATCGGTTTCGAATTATTTAAAGATGTTAACGGTAGTAGTAAGACTATTTCCGCTAACTATGCAAAGAATATCGAATCCGTGTCCTTTGGTATCGTGAATAACGATTACAGTGCTAGTGATATTTATGTCGATAACTTAAGACTCCTTAAAGATATCGGCTATACAACAAACACAAAAACAGCAATCGACTAGAGGTGACCATCATGAAATTTACTAAATATAAAAAAAATCCAATTTTAAAACCAAACGCTAAAAACCAATGGGAAGAATTATGTGTTCTTAATCCAGCGGCTATCTATAACGAAGAAGATCAAACATTCTATATGGTTTATAGAGCGGCAGGTAATGATAAGACGCATCTTATTCACCTTGGTTTAGCGGTTAGTAAAGATGGTATTAATTTCACTAGATGTAGTGATAAACCTTTATTAAGTGGAGATCCAAATGGCTTAGACGCTGGGGGCTGTGAAGACCCACGTCTAGTTAAGATGGGAGACTACTTCTATCTAACATATGCCTCCCGTCCATTTCCTCCAGGCCAATATTGGAGAGAAGATAAAGAATATTTTGGTTTCCAACCAGAATATGGTCCAAAAGTTTTAGTGTATAACAACACATTAACTCATTTAGCTATTTCTAAAGACTTAAAGAGTTGGAAGAAATTAGGACCTATTACTGATAGCCACTTTGATGATAGAGATGTATTCATCTTCCCAGAAACAATTAACGGCAAGTTCTATATGCTTTCTAGAGCGATGGAAAGATGTGGTGAAGGCTATCCTAATAAGAATCCCGCGATCTGGTTAAGTGAAAGTGATGACTTATTACACTGGGATAATTACACCTTATTAATGCAAGGTGAAACCGATTGGGAAGATAAAAAGATTGGTGCGGGTACCCCTCCTATTAAAACTAAAGATGGTTGGCTCGTCCTCTATCATGGTGTATCCACTAAAGATGATGCCTATCGAGTGGGCGCAATTCTCTTAGATTTAAATAATCCATATAAGATCATCGCTAGAACTAAAGATTTCTTAATGGAACCTGAAGAAGAATATGAAACCAATGGCTATTACAATGGCTGCGTATTTCCGACCGCAGTTGTGCCACATAATGGTACCCTTTACATCTATTATGGTGCGGGTGATAAAGTCATCTGTTTAGCCACAGTTAATGAAGTAGAACTTCTTAAATATTTAAAGGAGGAATGTCATGTCTAAAAAATTATTATTACCAGTAATTGGTTTAGCGTTATGTTCCGCGGTAGCCACAGGCGTAAGCCACGCTGTATACGCTACTCAGCCACAAGCGAAAACTTATCAAGTTGACTTCTTTAATAACTATCAAAGAGAAGAATTCACATTAAGCAATGGCACTAAGGGTAAAGGCAATAACTTACTCTATAAGAGTGTTGAAGCTTTAGGTGGTAGCTTATTAACAAAACCAGAAGATCCTACTAGAAGTAGATATGATTTCCAAGGTTGGTATTTAGAAACCACTTGTGAAACTGTTTGGAACTTTGAAAGTGATAAAGTTTCTGGAAATATGAGATTATTCGCTAAATGGGGCATTTCTCAAGAAGATCAAGGAAATGAACCAGCCTATAATCCTCCAAGTACAGTCTTACCAGAAAGCGCTAGTGTTAACTATGAATTAGATAGCATCATGTACTTCAAGATTACTAATAACGTGGTTAACTTACCAACCGCAGCGTTAACTAAATTAGAGGCTAATAAGACTAACGTATTACCTTTAATGGAATATCGCGCTAAAGCAAGCAAACCAATCACCGCCACATATGAAAACTTTAAAATCACTATTAACTGTGGTGGTGATACAAGAGTCATTACTGTCAAAGATGATTCCATTAATCTATCAATGAATAACGTTAACTATGAAAATAAGGCTAAGAAATATGAAGCTAAAGCTTTAGAAGAAGATAGTCATCACGTTATGTTAGCGGGTTCATCCTCTATTGAGTTCTGGGAATCATCTAAAGAAGACTTAGAACCAATCGTTAGTTATAACCATGGTATCGGTGGCACCACAATTGAAGAATGGGACAGTAAACTTAATCAAAGATTAGTGTTCCCATATAAGCCAAAAATGGTGGTCTACTATGTCGGTATTAATAACGTCATTAATTCTAAGCAAGATCCAGATACCATTTGGAATAACTTAAAGAGTTTCTTTGATCACACACATGAAGCTTTACCAGATACAAAAGTGCAATATATCATGATGAACCTTATTCCAGGTTATAAAGGTTATTTCGACACAATTAATGCGGTAAACGCTAATGTGGTCAATTATCAAAAGAGCAATACTTGGTTAACTCTTATTAATCCAGGTACCGCTTTACTTAAAGAAAACGGTGAACCAAACGCTGCCTACTTTAGAACAGATGGCTTGCATCTCTCTTATTATGGCTATGTCGTTTGGGGAGATATTATCAAACAATCAATCGTTAACGGATTAGAAAATAATTAATCTTTATGAATTACCAATTAGACATCAGCAGAGAATATCAAAATGCGAGAAAAAAAGTGACACTCCTCTCTTTAGCTTTCTCACTAATTTTCTCCCTCATTCTTATTGCTGATGTCCTATTGGTAATATTCGCTAACGAGGATTATAAACTTAATCTTATTATCACTATTATCATTTCCATCCTCTTTGCGTGGGGAGCAATATTCTTCTTCCCTAACTTCTATAACGAAATTTTTCAAAAATACTTATTCTATAAGGGCTATGAAAGCGGACTTAAAGAAACTGCGGAAGTGGAATTTGATAAAGAGATAGATGAACCAGTCAATAGAGATAAAAACGGCCTATATCTCTATCCTGTACATGTCACTTATATTGATGGTCTAACTAAAACCAATAAAGTGATATATGCCTTAGAAAAGAATCTTGGTTTTAAAAAAGGTGATAAGTTAACCATTACCACCTATCAAAGAATCATTATTAAAGCGGAGCTTCATTTATGAATCAATTAAGTAAAGACCGCTTAAGTAATCATATTAGATATGTTTGGCCAGCATATGTGATCAGCGCCTTACTCATCGCTGGTGGACTCTCATTTATATTCCAAGCAGTCCACAAATTACCAGAGTATAAAACATTAACAATCTTTGTCTCAGGTAAAGTTACTGATGGTAAAACTTTAAAAGAAGATTTACTAAATACTTATCAAGATAAAGAACTTAAAAGTGTCAGCACGATATCCGCTGACCCAAATGAAGGACACTATAATACTAAACTTACGATACCTGGTTATAGTTCCGCGGATGTACTTATCATCCCAGTATCTAAATTAGAAAATCTAGATCCTTCATACTTCGCTATCGATTTAAAAGAAGAATTAATTACTACTTTCTACAGTGGTTATACCTTCTATAAACAAAAAGAAGTAAGTTATGGTATCAAAATCAACAAAGAAATAGTTAAGCCCTATATGAGCTTACCTAATGAAGATTGCTACATGTTCCTTAATGGCAATAGCTATAACATTGGTGAATACGCTAATAAACCAGTTAAAGAACATGACTTAGCCTTACACCTAGTGAAACAGTGGGGAATGTAATGAAAAAACAAGAAAGACACATTACTGATGAAGATGTAAAGCAAAGTCTCCCTAGAAATAGGAAGGAAGTCTTTTTCGATTTGCTTAAGAATCGTAAGATGACTCTTTTTGCTTTCTCTTGTTATACTTTCCTCTTCTTTATCCCATTAGCGGTCGACCTTTTCTATTTCAATTTCTTAGAAAGTGCAGCTATCGCTAGTGAAAAGAGTGAGCAATTATTCTCCTTAGTATTCTATTCAATGTTAATCATGCTTCCATGTATGTTGATTGGTTTTATCGGTTTAGCGGGTGCTTTCTACACCGCGAAGAAGATGGTCTGGCAAGAAGGTATCTCACTAGCGAGTGATTTCTTTCAAGGCATTAAAGAGAACTGGAAACACGCTTTAATCAATGGTGCAATATTTGGCTTAGCCTTATTTGGTTTAGTAATAGGAGGCACCTATTTAGCGTTATTTGCCCCTGTTCATGCAGTGGTGAAAGGTATTGGTCTAGGAGCGTTAATCCTATTTTTCATATTATTTGGCATGGTGGTGACTCTTAATTTCACGCAGTGTGTCTATTATGAGAATGGTTACGCCGTCACATTAAGAAACTCATTCTCTTTCTTAGGATTACTTAACTGGAGAATCTTACTTATTTACTTATTAAGTACAGGTACAGTCGTAGTCTTAGGTTTATTTAACTTAATTACCTTAACGATTGGTTTATTATTATTCGCTATCTTCAACAGTGTGGTCATAATCTTATACACACTAATCTCACATTCAGCATTTGATAAATACATTAACAAAGAACATTACCCTCACATGGTCGGTAAGGGTTTATATAAAGAAAGTCAAGATGACAAGGAGGCCTAATATTATGGCAGATGTAACACTTAGACACGTTTACAAAGTTTATGATGGTGGAGTGCGCGCGGTTAACGACTTTGACTTAGAAATCAAAGACAAAGAATTCGTCGTTTTCGTCGGTCCTTCAGGATGTGGTAAATCCACAACTTTAAGAATGATTGCTGGTTTAGAAGAAATAACCGCTGGTCAGCTCTATATCGATGGTGAATTAATGAACGAAGTTGAACCGAAGAATAGAGATATCGCAATGGTTTTCCAAAGCTACGCTCTATATCCACATATGACCGTTTATGAATTAACTAGAAAACCAAAAGCGTTATCTGGTGGTCAAAGACAACGTGTGGCCTTAGGCAGAACAATTGTTAGAGATCCAAAAGCTTTCTTACTTGATGAACCTTTATCAAACTTAGACGCTAAATTACGTGTTTCTATGAGAAGTGAAATTACTAAACTTCATGAAAAATTAGAAACAACATTTATCTATGTTACACACGACCAAACCGAAGCGATGACTATGGGTAATAGAATTGTTGTTATGAAAGATGGCTTCATTCAACAAGCTGATACTCCTATTACCTTATTTGAAGACCCATGTAACTTATTCGTCGCAACATTCTTAGGTTCTCCTCAAATGAATATCGTTGAGGCGGAATTATTCATGGATGATAAAACACTCAAAGCCAAGCTAAATGATAACGAAGCTATGGTGGTTTCTTTCCCAGAAATCAAAGCCAAACAACTCGCTAGTAAGAAATACATCGGTCAAAAAGTATTGCTTGGTATTAGACCAGAACACGTGAGACCAAATAGAGGTGACTTAAAAGCCTTTATCGAAGTCGTTGAACATTTAGGGGATGAATCTATTCTTTACTGCAAGATGGATAATAGAAAAGATCCATTCATTATTAAGATTCCATTTAATAGCAAGATTCACGCTAACGAGGAAGTAAATATTGAATTCGATATGGAACATGTCTACTTATTTGATGTGGAATCACATAAAGCGATTATGGGCATTCCTCATGAAGATGAGATTCCAGTGCAAATTAACGATAATGTTTTACATATCGGCGAACAAGCAGTGGTGTTAGAACAATCATTCTTAGAACACTTGCTTGATGATGCTTTTGATAAAGATATTAAGCTCGCTATTAAGCCTGATTATATTTCATTAGAAAAACCAGAAGACGATTCTATCGCTCTTAAAGGTAAATTCGAATTCGTGGAACAAAAGACAGACTATCAAGCAGTTTACTTCTCCTTAAACGGTGTGGAAGGTTACTTTGCTATTAAAGTCGCTAATGGTGAAAAGATTAATATCGGTAAAGAAGTTGATTTGTATTTACCATATCGTCGTATCAAGCTTTATGACGAAAACCATAACAAGATTAATTCCCGTGAAGTTGTTCATGAAAATAAGGGTGTGGTGACACTTAAGAACGCTAACGGCATGATGAAAATCAATGTCGGTGGTTGTCTCTTAGTGTATCCAAACAAAAAGAACTATGGTGATGGACAATATGAAATCACCTTTAAGCAAGATAAGTTAATGCCTATCTACTCTAAAAAGATGATGAAGAAAAACGATCAAATTAAAAATCCTGAAATGGCATTACCAAACAAGATTAAAGTATCCGCTTATGATGAAGATGTCTTAGGTGATAAGTTATTAATCTATGTCCAAGTTCCTGGATTTAACACATATTCTTCATTTATTGTCAACAATAACTTCTCAGTTTATAAAATGCCTAAGTTCGAAATGTACGTCCCTGAAGATGCTTTCGAGTTAAAAGCTATTAAATAATTTACTATTATTAAATATGAGGGAATTTTTATGAGAGATTACAGCAAGATATATGAATCATGGCTTAATTCGTCTTTATTAAACCAAGATGAAAAAGATGAATTATTAGCAATTAAAGATAATGATGAACTAATTAAAGATAGATTCTACCGTGACCTTGCTTTTGGCACCGGTGGTTTACGTGGTGTCATGGAAGTGGGCACAAACAGAATGAACCGTTTCATCATTAGAAGAGCCACTCAAGGTTTGGCTAATTATTTGAATAAAAAGACTATCAATCCAAGTGTTGCTATCGCCTATGACAGCAGAAATCATAGCGATGAATTCGCTAGAGAAACTGCCTCAACCTTAGCGGCAAATGGTGTGAAAGTGTATCTTTATCAAGAATTAATGCCAACGCCATCTTTATCTTTTGCGGTTCGTTATTTTAAATGTGATGCTGGTGTTGTTGTCACTGCTTCTCATAATCCTAAAATTTATAACGGCTATAAAGTGTATGGCCCAGATGGTTGCCAATGTACTGACAAACTCGCTAATGCGGTATTAGAAGAAATACTTGCTTTAGATATGTTTAATGATGTCAAAGTTGGTGATTATGAAAAATTAGTTAAAGAGAATAAAATCATCCTCATCAATGAAGATTGCTTTGAAGCTTATATAGAGAGCACTTTAAAACAATCTATTTATCAAGAAAAAAGAAAACTCGCTGTTGTTTATACTCCACTTAATGGTGCAGGGCGTCGTTGTGTAACTACAATCTTAGATAGAGATGGTTTTAAAAATGTCTCAATTGTTAAAGAACAAGAAATGCCTAATGGTAATTTCCCAACATGTCCATATCCAAATCCAGAAATCCATGAAGCTTTAAAATTAGGTATTGAACAATTAATAAATGAAACCGCTGACATTTTAGTGGCTACTGATCCAGATAGCGATAGATGTGGTGTTGTGGTTAATGATAACGGTCAACCACATATCTTAACAGGCAATGAAGTAGGCTTAATTCTATTTGATGCGGTATATCACGCTAAAAAGGAACAAGATTTATTACCACATAATCCGGTCTTAGTTAAGACTATCGTCAGTAGTGATATGGCGACCTTAATGGCAAAAGACTTTAAAGTCGCTGTTAAAGAGGTTTTAACGGGCTTTAAATATATTGGCGAACAAATACTCTTCCTTGAGCAAAAAGGCATCCAGGATGACTATTTATTCGGTTTTGAAGAGTCATGTGGCTATCTCACCAACACTGATGTCAGAGATAAAGACGCTGTTAATGCCGTTATGCTTGTTTGTGAAGTGGCAAACCACTTAAAATCACAAGGCCTAACAATGCTTGATCGATTGAATGAATTATATAAGAAATATGGCGATTATAAGACTGCCTTATTAACTTATGAATTCCCAGGCGTTGAAGGCATGAATAAAATTAAATCTTTAATGTCTTTCTTTAGGAGCGATAAAGTTAAGGAAAGTATTAAAGATATTGATCATATTGGTGATTATCAACTCGGTTACATCTTTTATGAAGATAAAAAAGAACCCACAAATTTGCCAACAAGCGATGTGGTGAAATTCTTCTTAAAAGATCATGCCACAATTACGATTAGACCAAGTGGTACAGAACCTAAATTAAAGATCTATGTTTTCGCTAATGGTGAGCAAAGATTAGAGCAATTAAAAGCTCTATTCAATGATTTTGTGAAATAGTTTATGGAATTAGTAAAATTGGTGCCTGCGGTTAAAGATTATATCTGGGGTGGAACTTATTTTAAAAAATATAACAAAGGTCTCTTATTTGAACGCGTGAGCGAATGTTGGGAGCTCTCTATGAGAGAAGACGCTCCTTCTATTATTGTCTCAGGCAGATATTTAGGTAAACCTTTATATGAAATAGTTTCTAAAGAAGATATCGGTCCAGTAATGGATAGATTTCCTTATTTTCCATTACTCATTAAATTAATTGATGCGAAAGATAATCTTTCAGTGCAAGTGCATCCAAGTGATGAATACGCATTAAAAAATGAAAATTCCTTTGGTAAAAGTGAAATGTGGCACATCATCTCCGCGGATGAAGATAGTGGTCTATATGTCGGCTTAAATAATGACTACACGAAAGAAGATATCGAGAAAGCTTTAAAAGAAGGCAATATCTTAAATTATCTAAACTTCTATAAAGTTAAACCAGGCGAAACATATGTCATTAAGCCAGGCACCATACATGCGATTGGTAAAGGTGTCCGTTTAATTGAAATCCAACAAAACTCTAATTTAACTTATCGTTTGTATGATTATAATCGTCTTGATAAAAATGGTCATCCAAGAGAGCTACACATTAAAAAGGCCTTAGACGTCATCGATTATCATCAATATCAACCAGATCTTTCTCAAAAAGAATTACTTGCAGATAATAAATATTTTACTGTTAAAAGAATTGAATTCGATAAAGAGCTAACCCTCCAAGCTAACAATCAAGCTTTCTTATCTTTCACATTCTTAGAAGGTGAAGGATTAGTCAATGAAATTAATTACAAAAAATACGATACATTCTTCTTACCTTATAAAAAGGAATGTCATATCAAAGGTCGAGGTGTTGTTATTGTTTCAACGGTTAAATGATTATGCAAGAAGATTATATTAGTAAAATTAGAAAACATCTTGGTCACGAACCAATACTCATTCCTCACGCTGTCGCTATTGTTTTTAATGAACAAAATGATGTATTAATTGAAGTCAGACAAGATGATGGTTTTTTTGATTTTCCTGGTGGCGCTATTGATATTGCCGAAGAAGTTGAAGATGCTTTGAAAAGAGAATTATTTGAAGAAACAGGTTTAATTGCTGATGAGATTGAATTATTCAAAATCTACAGTGGTGAATTAACTAGATATAAATATATGAACGGGGATGTCATCTATGGAGTTGATATCTTTTATATTGTTAAGAAATATCATGGTCAATTAAAGGCTCAAGAAAGCGAAGTCAAAGAACTTAAATTCATGAAATTAGAAGATATAAATAGACCAGTTTCTTCAAGAAATAAGCAAGTTGTTCAAGATCTAAGAGAATATGTTAAAAGAAGTTAAAAACATTAATTATTATCAAAATCTTTACATGGACTTGTTTTTACCAGAACAAGAACAATTTTTTACGATTGTATATTTTCATGGTGGTGGCCTTGTCGAAGGTGATAAAGGTGATAGTCATCAATTTGTTAAACACCTAACTAAATTAGGATTTGCCGTTAGTACCGCTAATTATTCATTAATAACGGAAAAGAGATTTCCGGAATGCGTTAAAGATGCCGCTAGAGCGGTCAAATATATCAAAGATAACATTGCTAAGTACGGTCAATCTAAAGGCTTAATAGTTATGGGACAATCCTCTGGAGCGTATTTAACTTTAATGCTTTGTTTAAATAAAAAATATTTATTAGAACTAGGTATTGATAATGATGAAATAATTGGTTGGATTAGCGATGCTGGTCAACCAACAACACATTTTAATATTTTAAAATATGAAAGAGGCCTCAATCCGCTTCTTCAAAGAATTGATGAAGCCGCTCCTTTGTACTTTGCTGATCAAAACACTAATTTTTCTCATCTATTATTAATCGTCTATGAAAACGATTTGCCTAATAGATTAGAGCAGAATCAATTACTTCTTAAAACGATCAAAACATTTAATAAAGATATAGATGTTGAATTAAAAATATTACAGGGCGAACACTGCCATGGAAGTGGGCAACTTGACGAAGATAACGAATACGGTGCTGTTAAACTAGTCAAGGAATGGATGAAAAGATTATGAAAACTATTAACATTTTGATGATTGGAAATTCTTTCAGCGTTGATGCTGCTAGATATACTCATGAACTCTCTTTAGGGGGAGACACAGTTATTGAATTAGGTGTTCTTTATGTCGGTGGTTGTTCTTTAGAGCAGCACATCGGTTTTATTAAAGAAGGATCTTCTCCATATGAATGGTTTATCAATGGTGAATCAACTGGTAAATATATCTCTTTAAAAGACGCTTTATTAATGAAGAAATGGGATTATATCACCTTACAACAAGTCAGTGTCTTTTCTGGTTTGAAAGACACTTTCTATCCATATATCAATGAGCTTATTGATTATGTTAGAGAATATCAAAAGACCGCTACTTTGGTACTACATAAGACCTGGGCGTATGAAGAGAATTTTGATAATGAAAACTTTAAATGGTATCACTATAACAAAGATGAAATGTATGAATGCATATGTAAAACATATGATTATGTACAAAAAGATTTAAATATCAAAGTGATCATTAGAAGTGGTGACGCTATTTATGAAGCGATTAATAAATATGGTTCTAGATTCCATAAAGATGGCTTTCATCTGAATGATGAAGGCCGCTATATCGCAGCGTTAACTTTTGTTCATACTTTTAACAATAATCAAATGCTTGAACGCCTTTATATTCCAGAAGGATTTGACAAAAACCAGTGTTTTGAATACGAGAAACTAGTTTCTAATATGCTTAGCAAGTGAATCTTGCTATAGTTAATATTATGAAACCAACATTTATTTGGGACTTAGATGGAACACTATTTGATTCATACGATGTTATCGTTGATAGCCTTTGTGATGTCTATAAAGAAAAACTTAATATTGATTTAGATAAAGAAGAAGTAAGACAAGAAGCTATTAGATATTCTGTTGGCCACTTTTTAGCGAGAATGGAAAAAGAAACGGGCGTTTTGTTTAAAGAACTAAAAGAGCGTTATTCCACGATAAGTGGTGAGCGTAAATTAAATATCAAACCAATGAAACACTCTATTGAGTTATTAGATTATTTAAAAGAACAAGGTATTCATAGTTATGTCTTTACACATCGTGGTACATCCACTGAGCCAGTATTAAGAAATATTAATATGTATGACTACTTTGATGAAATCATCACTAGTGTACAACCGTTTAAAAGAAAACCAGCACCAGATGCGATTAACTATCTAGTGGATAAATACCATTTAGATAAAGAACATACTTATTATGTCGGTGATAGAAGTATGGATATGGAATGTGCGAAAAGCGCTGGTATCAAAGGTATCATGTATCTTCCTAAAGATGGCTATGGTTTAAAGACCGGTAAAGAAGACTATATTATCGAAGATCTTTTAGAAATTAAGGATATTATTGATAAGTTATGAAAGCAAAAGCACAAAAATGTTCAAAAGAAACAAATGGTGTAGAAGAACTTGCTTATATTATCAATTATACTGGTGGTAGTGAACCTTCATTAGAAGCCAAAAAGATTATACATTCGTACACTATTGGAGAAATTGACTACGAAACCGCTAAAGAAGCTATTTTAAAGATTGTCAAAAAATAAAAATATCTTGTTGTGTGATTACGACATTTTTTGAATAATAGTGTATATGGGTTCACATAATTCAACTTCAATACTTAGATCAACATTCAACACTAGATACGTTCCTACAGGTGACAAAAGATATTTAAGAAGTGATTGCCCTTCTGAATTAACTGATGAAGAAGTTAAATGGCTTAAAGATAATAACTATCTTACTGTAGTGGATTTCAGAAACCCTGAAGAATGCGAACTGAAACCTTGTAGATTAGAACATGAAGAAGGATTTACATATTTACATATGCCTTTTACTGGTGAATGGTATGTTCCTAATCCTCCAACGTTAGAACAAATCATTAAATCATATGAAGAAATGGTTAATGATAATACATTCAAAATAGTGGATACGATTATGAACGCACCTACGAGAGTGTTATATTTCTGCGCTGCTGGTAAAGATTGAACAGGTATAGTTTCCGCGATTATCTTATATAGATTAGGTTTTGATGAAGAAACAATAATCAAAGATTATATGGAAAGTAGAAATAATTCATTAGCCTATGTAAAAGCCTATATGGAGAAATATCATCCAGATGAAGATATAAAACCAGTCTTATCTGATGAACGCTACCTCAAAGCGGCCCTAGAATTAGTTAAACAAAGAGAACCTCAAAAATAATTTAAAAGCACGTTGATTGTTATCAATGTGTCTTTTATTATATTCTCATTACAAGAGGACAAATTTATGAAAATTTACACTCATAAAGTGCAGTATTACGAAACTGATAAGATGGGTATTACTCATCATTCAAATTATATCAGGATGATGGAAGAAGCGCGTGTCGATTTCTTTGATTTTATTGGTCTTAGATATGATGAATGTGAAAAGATGGGTATCATGTCACCTGTTTTGAGTGTTAACTGCAAATATAAGAAACCAACTTCATTCCCTGATGAAATAACAATCGAAACATTCGTTAGTGACTATTCAGGCTTTAAATTAACAATCGGTTACATATTCAAAAAAGATGATGTAGTTGTGTGTGAAGCTAGTTCAGAACACTGCTTTGTCAGTAGAGATATGAAGATTGTCCTTCTTAAAAATAAATATCCAGAATTAGATCAAAGACTATATTCCCTCGTGGAAAAGAATTAGAGGTAACCTTACTATGTATCAATTTACTAATGACTATTCATATTTAGCCCATCCTCGCATCATAAAAGCCTTAGAAAAGTATTCTAATGAGCATAATATTGCTTATGGCTTAGATAAGCATTCTTTTAGTGCTTCTAATTATATTAAAGACATCTTTGATGTACCTAATGCCTCTATTCACTATTTAGCGGGCGGCACACAAACAAATATGGTCCTTATTTCTAGTGCGATTAAACACTATGAAGGCGTCATTGCCGCGAATTCTGGTCATATTAATGTCCATGAAACTGCCGCTATTGAAGGAAGCGGACATAAAATCATTACTGTTAATGGTAAAGATGGTAAAGTCTATCCTAACGATATTAAAGAAGTGATGGAATTAAATAACAATGAGCACATGGTTAAACCCGCTTTGGTGTTTATTTCTAATTCCACTGAAATCGGTACTATTTATACTAGAAAAGAATTATTAGATTTACGAGAAGTCTGTGATGAATATGGTTTATACCTTTATATGGATGGTGCTAGATTAGGTAGCGCTCTGACATCTAAAGAATGTGACTATGAACCTAGTTTTCTAGGCCACGTCCTCGATGCTTTCTATATCGGTGGCACTAAAAATGGTTTCCTTTTTGGTGAAGCATTAGTGATCGTTAACAAACAATTACAAAAAGACTTTAGATATGCGATTAAAAACAAAGGTGCAATGCTCGCTAAAGGATATGCTGTTGGCATTCAATTTGAAGAAGCGTTTAAAGATGGCTTATATTTTGATATCGCAAAAGCCACTAATGAAGTCGCTGATTATCTAAAAGATAAATTAGCTATCTCTTCTAAAGAACAACCAACAAATCAAATATTTATTAAATTAGAAAATAAAAAAGCTCAAGAAGTCATTAATAAATTCGGCACTGAAATGTGGAATAAAGGAAAAAACGAATCTGAAATTAGAATAGTTATTTCCTTCATGACCGCAAAGAAAGATGTCGACGAATTAATCGAATTTCTTAAGTAGTACTAATAATAAGATAGATAACCCAACAAAATCTTTGTAAAATAGATTTGTTGAAGGAACATATCTCTATGAAAACTAAAAAGCTTTTATATGCGGCTATTCCCGCTTTAACAATCTCTTTACTTGTGGGTTGTAATAAACCTAAAGAAGTTATTCCAGATAGTAGAGAAAGAGAACCCGCTACTGAGATTGGTGATATCATCAATGCTTGGACTGATAAATTAGATTCTAAGGAATTACCATTAGGTTTAAGTAATGCCTATAGCCATGGTGAAATTATTGAAGATTTTGGTAATGAAGATAATCAATCTTTATATTACGAAGTACAAAATCTCGCTAAAAAGAATTATCTAGGTAGTGATTTAGTTAGTAACATCTATTTCAAGGATGATGATGCCGGTAATGGTGATATTGTTTCTTTATGTGCTTATGTTCCTAGTGACGGTAATATCGCTTCATTACAACTTGAAGTATTAACAAGTGGCATGTCCACTAGCTTTAAAAGCGATGTATTAAATATTGATGAAAGCAATAGTGACCAATGGAATCGTTTAGTGGTTACTTTTGATACATTAGAAACATTAGGGGCAATTAGACTTAATTACAAATTAGTGGATGAAGCATATTTAGCCTCTTTCTATGTTGATGATATTGAAACTATCTTAGGTGAAGAAACAGTTAAAACAGATTATGTTTCTAACGATGAAAGTTTATATCAAGCATATGAGCAATTCTTTAAAGTGGGCACATGTATGCCTTCTAGGCTCTTTAACAATTCAATGATTAGAAGAATCATTAAAGAAAACTTCAATTCTGTGACTGCAGAAAATGAAGCTAAACCAGAAAGAGTTTTAGTGCAAGAAAGCTCTCAAAGATTAGAAAAAGATGAAGAATTAAATGAAATTACTGATTGCTCTATTACCATTAAACCATTTGAAAAAGTCTATGATTGGTGTGAAGCCCATCATATCGGTGTAAGACATCATACATTTGTTTGGTTTGATCAAACTCCAGGTTGGTTCTTTAAAAAAGGCTATAAAGATAACGCTGATTACGTTAGTAAAGAAGTAATGATTAAACGTATGGAAAACTTCATTAGAAAATCATTAGAAGTGGTGAACGCTAGATGGCCAGGTTTAGTCTACGCAATCGATGTGGCAAACGAAGCTATTCAAAATGGTAACGTTAGAACAAAAGATAACAATAACCAAAATCCAAATAATTGGTATCAAACAATTGGTAAAGACTTTGTTTATTACGCCTTTAAATTTGCTAGACAATATGCCAAAGAAGGACAAAAACTTTACTATAATGATTATTCTTATGACTATGACACTAATAACTGCAAATACGCTGTTAACACATTATTAAAACAAGCTATCGCAGAACAATTAATCGATGGTGTTGGTATTCAAGGTCATACTGATAGCGATCAAAATATGAGTGCTTTTATTACTAACGCTAAGATGATTAAGCAAAAAGGTTTAGAATGCCAAATTACAGAATTAGACATTACAATTAATGGCACTTCCACAAGTGAATATAATAAGCAAAAGAAAGCTTATAACACCTTATTAACCAAAGTTTTACAAAACAATATTAGTGGTGCAACTAACATTACTGCGGTTGTTGTTTGGGGTGTTGTGGATGATGCCTCTTGGAAGAGCAGCCAAAACCCATTATTATTTACTAAGAACTATGGTAAGAAACCAGCTTATTATGGATTCTTAGAAGCAGTTCAACCATATTTAGGGCAAGACGAGGCAGTTGAATAGAATGGAATTTAAATATCATTTACCAACATCATTATCCTTTGATAATCATTTAGAATTTGAAAAAGAACTATTAATTGTTATTGGTGAACAACCAGTTGATCATCTTATTTTAGATGCTGAAAACACCAAATATATTTCTAGTGCGGGATTACGTGTCTTGTTAACTTTCAAAAATAAATATGGAAATGTGGAAGTTATTAATACATCCACTGAGGTTTATGATGTCTTTGAAATGACAGGTTTTACTAATATCATCACTGTCTCTAAAGCCTTTAGAAAAGTATCCATAGAAGGATGCCCGTGTATCGGAAAGGGCGCACATGGTGCTGTTTATCGCTTAGCGCCAGATACAATCGTTAAAGTCTATTACGATGAACATACAACATTAGAAGACATTAAATGTGAAAGAGAATTATCAAAGAAAGCCTTCGTTATGGGCTTACCCACTGCGATAGCGTTAGATATCGTTAAAGTTGGTGACATGTATGGTACTGTATTTGAACTATTAAACGCATCTTCTTGTTCTAAATATATTAATGAAAGCCAAGAAAATACTGATCACTTTATTGATAAAGCAGTGGAGATTCTTAAAAAAATCCATCATATAGCTTCCACTGATGGCGATTTGCCAGATATGAAGCAATGTACTTATGTCTATTTGGACAAAGTTAAAGAATTCTTTGATGAAGAAACATATAACAAAATTAAAGCATTAATCGATAGCATTCCAACCACGATGACATTGTTACATGGCGATTTCCATTTAAAAAATCAATTAATGGTGGGCCAAGAACTAATGCTTATTGATATGGATACTTTGTCAATCGGTGATCCTATCTTCGAATTAGCGTCAATTTGTAATTCATATTATGAATTTGCTCGTTTAGATAAACGTGCTGTTGAATCGTTCTTAGATATCTCAGTGGAAAAAGCGGAATATATTTGGAAACAATTATCCAGGAAATATTATTCTGATTTAGATGATGAACAATATAATCACATGTGTAATAAGATCATGGTTCTTGGCTGTATGCGCGCACTTCACTTCTTTAGAAAACGTAATTACCCACAAGAACTATTTGATCACTGTTTAAGTGATTTAAAGAATGCGCTGTCACTAATATAGTGTGTATATAAAACAAACAAAAATATGTAATACAATACATAAAATTACCTACTTTATATACACAGAAACAATAATGGAGTAAAGGCATGGCAATTGATTTGAACAAGTATCTGATTGATGACGTTGAAAAGACCTTTTCTCGTCTTTTTGTTCTCGCTGTTCATCAATCTATGAATCTTTTCGCTTTTACTTATCTTCTTTCAAAGAGCAACTATGTAGCTAAGCTTGAAGAAGGGGACATCGACGCTATTAGTAACTGGCCTATAGAAAAAGCTTATTTTGATGCCACCAAAGAAACTGTGAAAGATGACAGTTATGGAATATATAACGATGCATATTGGAGTGGTTATTCATACTTTGAATTATTTCTTAAAACACATAAGCCATTCTCTTATTTGTTTTTGAAATTACCATTAGAGAAGATGCTCGATATATACGAAATCTTCCATGAGATGGATTTCACTTCCCTTCTTGAATATTTCAAAAAAAGAGAAACAGAAAATACCATTCTTGGAATGTTATGTAAAAACAAAAAGTGCTCCTTAACAAAGTTAAAAGAAGCGACAGGTATAAGCGTTAATACATTAAGCAAGTATCGTTCTAGTGATGAAATATTATATAAGGCATCATTCCAAAACATTTATAAACTAGCTAGATACTTCGAAGTTCCAATATCTTTGTTTGTTGATTCTCTATAATTATAATCATAAATACATAAAATAAAGCGATTTTATCGCTTTTTTTGTTGTTATAATCAGTCAAAAGTGCGATTTTTCCGATTTTCATTGTAAATAAATGTATAAATATGTATCATTGTGTTGAAAAGAGAATTAGCCGAGTTTATCGGAACAAATCTCTAATCAATCTACTATTTACAGGAGGAATGAATTATGAAATGGTGGGTATTGTTAATTATCTTAGGAGTGTTCTTAGCGATTTTCTTAGTTATTTTTATCGCTTGCTCCTACACAAAAGCAAGACCAGATGAAGCGATTATGATCTCTGGTTTAGGCAAAAGAAAAATACTAAGAGGAAAAGCAGGATGGAGAATCCCATTCTTACAAAGAAAGGACCGTTTATCATTAAAGGTTTTCCAGGTCGATATTAAGACGAGAGAACCAATTCCTACTCGCGAATTCATTAACATCAACGTTGATGGTGTCGCTAACTTAAAGATCTCTAGCGATCCAGAATTACTCGAAAGAGCCTTTGAAGCCACATTAGGTATGAACCAAGATGACTTAATTGAACAAGTTAAACAAGTTCTTGAAGGCAACATGAGAGAAATCGTTGGCACAGTTGGTATTCGTGAATTAGTGCAAGACCGTAAAGGTGTCGCTACAAAAGTGCAAGAAAATGTTATTCCAGATATGGGTAAACTAGGTATCGAACTAGTGAACTTCAATATTCAAAACTTCTCAGATAGAAACAATGTTATTGAAAACTTAGGTATTGATAACATCTCTCAAATCTCTAAAGAAGCCGCGATCGCTAAAGCAAACGCTGAAAGAGATGTCAGCATTGCTAGAGCAAGAGCCGCTCAAGAAGCCAATGAAGCAGAAGTTAATTCCAAGACAGTCATTGTTCAAAAGAATACAGAATATGCTTTAAAAGAAGCAGAATTAAAGATCAAAACAGATACAGCGAAAGCTAATGCTGATGCTGCATATCGCATCCAAGAACAAAAAAGACAAGAAGAAATTAACATTGCCACAACAAATGCTGAAATCTCTAAGAGAGAAAGAGAAGTTGAACTTGGTAATAAAGAAGTTGAACTTGCTGAAAAGAAATTAGCGGCAACCATTAATAAGAAAGCTGATGCTGAAAAATACGCCACAGAAAAAGCTGCTGAAGCTGAACTCTTCAAGAGAAAAACAGTCGCAGAAGCTGAACTTGTTGAAGCTCAAAGAAAAGCGGAAATCAAGAAAGTGGCCGCTGAAGCTGAAAAGACTGCTCGTGAACAAGCTGCTACAGCCGTTCGTATCGAAGCCGATGCTAATAAAGAAGCAGCCTTAATGGAAGCTCAAGGTATCGAAGCTAAAGGAAAAGCGGAAGCCGACGCCATCAAAGCCAAAGCTGAAGCTATGGAACACTACAATGATGCTGCTAAATTGAAATTAATCTTAGAAAGCAATGTCTTACCAGAAACAGTCAGAGCTTACAGTGAACCAATCGCTGCCGCTCTTGCCCAAATCGATGGCATTACAATGTACGGTGAAGGTAATGAAGCTAAATTAGTTTCAGAAATTCAACAACATGGTGATCAAATCTTTGCCGGTCTTAATAAGACATTAGGCATCGACCTTAAATCAGTCTTGCTCGGTTACTTTGGTCAAAAAGTAATTAGCGATAAGAAAGAGAGCAAGTAGTTTCTCCACTGGGTGCCTAAGCTCAAATCGAAAAGAGTAAAGGCACCCTTTCATTACCATCTTGATAGTGAGAAAATAATTATATGAATGTAAAAATAATTATGATGGACATTACCAAGATTGGTAAAAAAGCTGATGCGATTGTTAACGCCGCTAATACGTCTTTATTAGGCGGTGGTGGTGTTGATGGTGCAATTCATAGAGCCGCGGGTCCAGAGTTACTTAAAGAATGCATAACTTTACATGGCTGTGCTCCTGGAGACGCTAAAGTCACTAAAGCCTATAAATTAGATAACAAATATATCATCCATACTGTGGGGCCAATTTATGATCTAGATCCAACTCCAGCAAAAGTATTAGAAAGCTGCTATAAGAAATGTCTAAAACTCGCTGATGAATTAGGATTAGAATCAATTGCGTTTCCATCAATAGCGACAGGAGTTTATGGTTATCCTGTTGAAGAAGCTAGTGAAATAGCAATAAAAACAATAACTCAATATCAACCAAAAAATCTAAAAATAGCCTATATGTGCATATATTATGATGAAGATGATTTGCGCGCATACAATAACGCGCTTACAAAATGTAACTCATAGTGATATATTACTTATATGCCTAAAAAACACTCTAAAAGAAAAGACAAGGTAGATGAATTCTTCCAAAAGCCAGTGATCAGAATCGTGTTCACATTCTTGAGCACGATTATTTCCACTGTCGTTTTAGCCCTCTCCTCAATAACAATTATGGAGATCTATAAGAAGAGTTATGCTGACGCTCCTAAATATCTAGTTTGGATATTTATCTTCGTAGGATTAATGAGCATCATTGTCTTCCTTAAAGAAAGAACAAAGCTAAATCTTATTAGATGTTTAATATTATTAGGTATTAATATCGCAATAGGTGTGACTACTTTATTTGCCGTGGATAATACATACCTATTCTCGCTTTCTACGGGATTATATTGCTTAACTATTATCGTTTCACGTATCTTTGATATCATCAAAAAGCATACGGTTAGAAATATTATTCTTAACGCTTTGATTATGACATTTGTCACCTTCTTAGCGATTGGTATTCTTGAATCAAATAATTCAGAGGCATTTGAAGTAACAATAGTTATTACTATTGAATGTATCTTCATTGCTATTGTGTCATTCTTTGAAGCCGCACGTATTGCCTTATCATCACTTAAAGTTAAAGTTTTAGCGAAAATTGTTGTTTCAACATTCTCGCTTGAAATCATCTTTGGCTTATTAACAATGATTGTTTGCTTCTCCATTGTCTTACACGCAGTGGAACCACCTGAAGCAGGATTTGCGACATTTGGTGATGCTTTATGGTATAGCTTCGCGGTTGTCACCACAATTGGCTTTGGTGATGTTGTCGCTACCACAGTCGTGGGTAGAGTAATTACGGTTATCTTAGGTTTATATGGCTTAATCGTCGTCGCAGTTATCACATCCATTATCGTTAACTTCTATAACGAAACCGCTGGTAAACGCGACTCCATTGAACTTAAACAAATTCATAAAGACGAAGAAAAGGATAAATAAATATGAAATATGAGTATAAAGTAATAAAAACAAGCGTCAATAACGCAGAAAATGAAATGAATAATCTTGCCAAAGAAGGCTGGAGAGTCATCACAGTTAGCCCAAATGTTGCCATGGGCATGGGTGTCATAATTACACTTGAAAAAGAGATTGAAGAATAAGAAAAGAAAGCTGAAATAATAGGAGGAAAAAAGTATGGCTATGATAAAATGTCCCGAATGTGGGAAAGAAGTAAGTGATAAATCATTATTATGCATCCACTGCGGATGTCCTATAAAGAAAGATGATCAAGATAATAAAAAATCTTTGGAATCACATGTGATTGCCTATAGAAGTAGTCCTGGATCTGTTGTTGCAATCTATATTGTAGGTTTGATACTTAGTCTAATTATTATAATTGCCTATGTTATTCTGGGTATTGCTTTCGGTGAACCTGTATGGTTAGGAATGGTCTTCTTTACTTTGATTGCAGTATTTTTATTAGTGATGTGCACATTTGGTGTCATAAGGGTAGGGGCTAATGCCGCGAATAAATCTCATTGCATTAGATATGATGCAACTAACTGTAAATTTGTCCTTTGCACTGTGTGGGGAAAAGAAATAATCATTGATCCAAGCGATTACGTTGAATTAAAAGATAATTTCTTTACCGATAATATGCTAATCTTCACATATAGACTTCCATCAGGAAGACTAAAGAAAGTCAATCTAGGTCCATGTTTAGATAGAGATAGACTTAGAGCAAGAATTAGTAATGTAATCGATAATCTAGAAAAGTAATTAAATTATCTTTTATACGAAAAAGAATGATCACCCTCGTGGTGATTTTCTTTTAGAAAAACATAATAAACGAACCATCACCATTAACGATTGATAAAACGTTGATGATGGAAATAACAAATAATGTCACTGCGGAAGTAATACCAGAAGCGGACATTACAGTGGCGAATATCGCACTGACTCTAGTGTTTCTATATCTAATATTTCTAATTGCGTTAATAAGTGACCAAACACAAACACCTAAACATATTAATAAAGCCGCCCAAAGGATAAAAAAGTACTGCCATGGTATACCTTTAGACATACCGACATTAAATGCAGCATATAGAACATATTCAATGATAATAATTAGGAATGGTACAAG
This sequence comes from uncultured Erysipelotrichaceae bacterium, assembly GCA_902777015.1. Taxonomy (GTDB): domain Bacteria; phylum Bacillota_I; class Bacilli_A; order RFN20; family CAG-826; genus RUG14515. The sequence goes on from CACYSA010000002.1 coordinate 41,052, forward strand.
TGTCATAGGGAGCTCCTTTTATTAGGCCTTTCATATTATTCCATTATTTTTTAATTTATACAAAGGTAAAGAACAAAGTTCTTCATAAAAGTCTTACTAAAGTGATAATATGTATTCAGACGTAAGACAAAATAATAATTTATGGCTGAAGAAATTAAAGCAAACGTTGAAACCCCTAATGAAGTTAAAGAAGAACCAACTTTAACCAAAAAAGAATTAGCGGTTTTACGTAGAAACGAAAGACGTGAAAAAAGACACGAGAAGATAAGAAAGAAGTTTTTTAAGGACGATATTAAATACCAGGGTCCATTATCTTACCGTTATTTAAGGATATTAGGCTGGGTTGCTTTTGTGCTTGGTCAACTAGCCTTAATGAATTCTTTAACTTCTAATTATAACTGGGATCCATTAGGACCAGTTGTTCAAACGATATTTAACTATAGCTCAACATTGATGACACCATTTTTCATTATTGCTTCATTTGGCATGGTCTTAAGTGGTAACAGGGGATATCGTAATTTTATATTGCTTTATGGAGCGGCATTCCTCGCTATTGGATTAGGGGTAATGTTTGCATATTATCGCTATATTAACGGCTTATTTGTCGCCTCTAACATGGTTGAAGTTAGTACTTTACTGGAAAACTTTATCGCTGATAAGATACATATCAATGTTTTCGCTGATTTATTTACTTTTACTTTGTTCCATTATTTTGTTAATTACACCCCTAAGAAATATTTCCAAGGTAAGAAGATATATATTTTCCGTTTATTCTCTTTATTGCCAATTATTTATGCTTTAGTATCTTATGTTCTTAAAACATCATATGCTTTAGGTGCATTAGGCAATTTACCATTTGGCTTTTTCCCATTCATGACTACGAAGTCACCATTAGTGGTATCAATATTCGTTGTTATTTCTTTATGGATTAAGAATAGAGAAAAAGTCTTTATTAAAATTGGTTCCACTAAAGAACAATATAAGATTTATTTAAATAGCAGACGTAATTCATTATCATTCTCTATCGTATTAAGCGTTGTTATTGCAATATTCGCATTAATTGATTTAATCATGATGGTGGTATTGATGGCCATCTATACCTTCACTATGGATCCAGCGGTAATGGATGTAAATAACTTTATTAGTGCCTTTGGTGCGGGTCAAGCAATTATGTGTGTATTTGCTATCCCATTCCTCCTCTTATATTCATATACAAGAGATCATAAAAATACCCAAATCGATTTATTTATCCCAGTCGCCGGTATTGGTGTAACCGCTTTAGTGTATGTTGAATTCTTCTTTAATTTCATCATCTTCATGTTGAAGAAATAAGCACATTATTAGCAAATATAATTAATGAGTATATAATAAGAAACATGAATAAGAAAGAATCACGTGAAGATTATTTAGAAGCGATACTTCAACTAACTGAAGAAGATAGACTACCTAAATCAATTGATGTCGCTAATAAGTTAGGGTTTTCTAAACCTAGTGTTTCTATTGCGATGAAAAAATTAAAACAAGAAGGTTTAATCATCGTTGAAGACGATGGTGGACTTCATTTAACTGAACCAGGTAGAACAATAGCAAAAAACACATTAGAGAAACATGAATATTTAACTAATTTCTTTATTAAGATTGGTGTTGATCCAATAAGCGCGGAAGACCAAGCTTGTGAAATCGAACATAGTATTAATGAAGAAACATTCCAAAAATTAAAAGAATATTTCTTGAAGAAATAAGACCACATCGAAGTGGTCTCTTCTTTTATTCGTCAGCTTTATATTCAAATTCGTAAATATTAAATGGATTACCTAAAGAATACATCTTGCCTTCGTTATTAATGGCGACATGTTCAAATTCTTCATAAACACCAAAGTCTTTGCCAAGGTTTTGATAATCTTTAATAATTTTATGTTCTTTTAAATCCACAACACGCATCTTAGGCATTCTTAAAGGATCAGTTTCACTACCAAACGAGAATGTTTGATATAAATGGTTATGGCTGATGAAACCACCTTGTGTCGCGGTTTCACTTGCTAACTCAAATGTATCAAGACTATCTTCAGTGTCTAATGAGAAATATTCAAGACGATAATCAGGCAAATTAAATGTGTAGAACTTTAATTTATTGCTATCTGATTTCATATAGCTCTTTTCTGTATAACCACCATAATAGATATATTCTTCATCGTAGTCATAATAAGCATTAGGGAAATAGATAGTATCTGCTTCTTCACTAAAGCATAATTCTAATGTTTGTACTTCTTTAGCGTAATAAGCATCCCCTAATTTCATTAATCTAAAGACCATGATGGAATGGACTGTTTCATGCTCCATAGAAACATATAGAAGAGGGAATTTATCTCTAGAAGAGAAGAAGTCTTTACCAAAGAAGATTTGGTTACAGTGCCAGGTAGGCATATTATAGCCCGTGTTAACTGTATTGACTAATTTCATATTCGTTGTGTCATAGATTAAAATGCTTTCAAAAGCGTCACAGCAGACAACATAATAATTTTGATAACACGCTCCTCCTTGATAAGAGAAGTTAGAAGATAGTTGTGTCACTTTACCAACTTTCTTAATACCAGTTAATTCAAATGTATCATCTTCAATATCTAACATTTCGCCATCATATAAATAGTTATAGTGGAAATCAAAAGCACCAGACATCGCACTGAAAAATGAAACAGTCGCTGGAATAAAAAGGACCAAGGTGATAATGACAGGGAATTTAGTAAAGAAAGAAAGGAATCTATTTGGCTTCTTCATGATCTAAAGCCTCCTTTCTTCTTTTATTTAATCTAATGAATATAATCGTGGAAATAACCACTAAATAGACATAAGTAACAAAGTTAATAATCATTTGTCCAAAGGTCAATATTCTATTAGCGACGATATTAGCTTTAATACCGTTAAAGAACATTAAGAAAACTGATAATCTTTCTAAAAGGAATAAACTCACGAATATAATCGCGGCGATTTTAGATTTCTTACCAATTTCAGTGTGGCCTAAAGAAACAAAATATTTATAGCAGCCATAGAAGAAATAGAAATAGAACAAACATTTAAGCGCTTGATTGCTCCATTCTAATCCTTTAGCCCAGTTAATATAGAAATCATCTGTCGATGTATAACATACCGATTGAAGGACAGAGACTCCTGCAAATATCAAACATGTGACAAGTGAATAGTAAAACTCTTTATTAATGCCACAACTAATAGCGATGCCTATAAACATAACGACAAAGCCAATATAGCCAAAAATAGTTAAAAGGATTAACCAGCTTGGTAAGAATTTAAAACGTCCTTCAAAAGTAAAAAGAGACAAAAGAAAACATATTTGTCCGATCCAGAATAATGTGAATGATATTTTAAATTTCTTAAATTGACGTTCGTCCATAAGATAATTTTACTATCTTCTTTTTATTAAGAAAAAGATTTTTTGTTCTACTATTGACCGTATTTTTCTTTTAGTTCTTTATTTCTCAAGAGTGAATCTAATAAATTCATTATAAAAGTCATAAACATCAAAGAGGCCACAAAGATACAAGAAGGAGTTACAGCTTTACTATCAGCTTGCATCAAAGGATTTAAGACACTAATTAAACCACCCACTAAAGCCAAAACAGTGGACAAGGTCATTAATTTATATGGTTTGAATTCCCTATAAATCATAATACCAACCATTGCGATTGTGATAACCGCTGATAATAGAGGTGTGAAATACGCATAGCCAATAGGAGTCAGACTGAAGAAATTATAACCAACATATGTTTTGCCAATTTCACCTGTTTCACTGACCACACTAAAACCCATAATGATGGAATTTGGTAAGAGTTCTAATATAAGACAAATAACCATGAACGTTAATGACATGGAAATAGCAACACGACGATTTTTCAATGAATTATTCATGCTTTTATTGTAATGGTTTATTTATTAATTTTCATTAATAATTACAAAATTATTCCTATAGCGGTCTATTGTCATTTTATTGTATAATAAACACATAGATATTTTCATATAGGGAGCAATTATGAGATCTGAACTTTATAAGAACATAATGACTTTATATTTTGTCGGCGAATTAAATTCCTATAACGCTGATGATATTGATAAAGAAATTGATGAAGCCTTTGCGGGCAAAACATTTGATACAGTTAATCTAGACTTCAGTGGATTAAAATACATCTCAAGTGCGGGTTTACGTGTCATCTTAAAAATTAAACAAAAATATCCTGAAACTCACATTATTGAAGCGTCATTAGAAGTTTATGATGTTTTAAATATGACAGGCTTTACAAACATCATGGATGTTAAAAAAGCTTTAAAAGTCATTGATGTCAGTAATGCACAAGTGATTGGTGAAGGTTTCTTCTCCACAGTCTACCGCATTAATAAAGACACAATTGTTAAAGTCTTTAAGCGTACATCTGATGCTGGTCAAATCGAAAGAGAATTAAGATTAGCTAAACAAGCATTTGTCTTAGGTATTCCTACAGCGATCTCTTTTGATATCGTTAAAGCGGATGGTAAATTAGGTGTCCGTTTTGAAATGCTTGATTGTATTTCTTTAAAGAATGACTTTAAACAAAACCCAGATCAATATGACGCTCTATTAGAAAAATACGTACAATTATTAAAGAAGATTAATACAACAGATTGCATGGATTCTATCGTTCCTAATATCAAACAATTCTATTTAGAAAAAATAGAAGTTTGTAAACAAGCTCTTGAAGATAAATATTATCAAAAGTGTTTAAAACTTCTTAATTCTATTCCTGAAAGAAACACATTCGTTCATGGTGATTGCCATTTCAAAAACATCATGGTTCAAGGGGAAGATTTCCTCTTGATTGATATGGATACATTATCACGTGGTCACCCAATTTTCGAATTGGCGGCTTTAAGAAGCCCATATGTTGCCTTTGAAGAAGATGAACCAGGTAACTCTGAAAAGTTCTTAGATATGCCAGGTGAATTCTGCATGAAATTATATAACGATTTAGTTAATGGTTATTTTGGTAAAGACGATCCAATTGTTAAAGATAAGATTGCCATTATTTGTTACATCCACATGGTGTGGTGGACATTAACTAACCAAAAAGATAACGCTAAGAGACTCAATGGTTGTAAAGGTAGATTAATCGCCCTCTTAGACCGTTATGATGATGTGGACATTGGTATTTAATTATGACTGAATTTGAACGCAATAAATATTTAGAAGCTTATTACGATAACGAAGCCGACGCTAATAAGCAGATGTCGTTTGCTAATGCTGCAGCGGCGGTCTATATGCTAGTCATTTGGATTTTTTATCTTTCTGGCTTCTTTAAAACTCATAGTAACGTTACTGTTATTTTGATTAACATCTTCTTCCCACTTGGGATTCTAACTTTATTTACTCCTCTTCTTTACGCTTTTAAATTTAAACAAAAACTTAGAAAACCAGATTATAAATTCTTTGTTTTATTTTCATTTGTTTTTGTTATTGCGGTATTAAATGTCATTTTGCCTAAGCATTCCGCGATTGCGTGGGCATTATGTATTTTAATGACTAACCATTATTACAATCCAAAGGTTGGTAAGGTAGTATTTGCTTCTGTTTTAATCGCTTCTTTAGGAGCGATGTTTGGTGGCATGTTTGTCGGTGAATTCGACGCTAACTTATTATTTGGCAACGAAGTTATGGAAAATATTAACACCCAAGAGATATTCGCTAATGGTCCAGCGGCTAGACTTGAGATGCTTAATAAACTATATGCCATGGGCAAAGGTTTCTTTGATTTAGACTATAACCGTTATTTAGGTAGTGTCGTGTTCTATTTCTTCCCACGTGCAGTCATTCTTGCCTTAGTTTATTTAGTTTCTAATGCTTTAAATAAACGTACACGTAAATTATTAGTTAGTGAAATTAATGTTAACAGTGAACAACAAAAAACTGCGACAGAATTAGATGTTGCTAAAGATATCCAATTAGCGACATTACCAACTGAAACAGTTACTTCTAAAGATATTGAAATTCAAGCTGAACTAAAAGCCGCTAAACAAGTCGGTGGTGACTTCTATGATTACTTTACTTTAGATGATAGCCACGTTGGTTTATTAATCGCTGACGTCTCTGGTAAAGGTATTCCAGCGGCGATGTTTATGATGAAAACAATTACATGTTTTAGAAATATCGCTAATATCAATAAGTCTCCAGCTGAAACTTTAAGAGAGGTCAATAGACTTATTAATAAAGGCAATGATAACAACATGTTTGTTACTGTCTTCTTTGCTATTGTGGACACTAAGAGTGGTTTAATGACATTCTCTAATGCTGGTCATAACCCTCCAATTATTGGCCAACATCAACGTTATCAATTCTTAAAAACTAAACCAGGATTCGTTTTAGGACCAATGCCTGAAGCATTTGTGAGTGATGAACAATATCAATTACAAAATGGTGACACAATTACCTTATATACAGATGGTATTACTGAAGCGAGAAACGATAAGGGTGAATTCTATGGTGAAGAACGTTTAAAGCTCTTATTTAATAAGCAAGAATATTCCTGCTTAGTGGAACTCCATCATTCCTTAAAAGATGATATTGAAAAGTTCGTCAACGGTGCCGATCAAGCGGATGATATGACATATCTTACTATGAAATATCATGGTGATAATTATCTATATGAAGAAAAGAGATTTAAAGGCACTAAAGAAAACCTCGCTCCAATGATTCAACTTATTTCTGATTTTGGTAAAAAGATGAATCTTGCGGATGCCTTTGTTAATAATCTCTGTGTTGTCGCTGATGAAATGTTATCTAACATTGTTAAATATGGTTACGCCGAATATGTCGATGATATCTTTATTAGATTATTATTCAATGTTGATAAAAACGAATTTGTCTTAACTTTAATCGACCGTGGTGTGAAATTTAATCCATTTGAAGTTGATAATAAACCAGTCAGTGGTGATGTCTCACAAATTAGAGAAGGTGGATTAGGTATCCTCATTGTTAAGCGCTTAATGACTGAATATGCTTATGACTATATCAATCGTAAGAATATTGTCATACTTAAGAAAAAATTCTAAATATTCGGACAAATGAGCATAAAGCCTCCTACTTAATATATAGGAGGTTTTTATTATATGCGCATATTGAAAAACATTAGAAATGTGTTTATAATGGTATCAATTGATACCTGTGATAGCTATTATGAGTAATCGCAGATATTCTATCGAAGAAGTTTTGAAATTCTGCAAATCTAACGATATCTATATAGTCAATCGTAAAGATCGAAAGAACCAGCTATTCAAAGAAATGATGGGTCTAACTGAAGAAGATCTAATCAAAGAAATACGCAATTTGAGAAAAGAACATCTGTATAACGGGCCATTTCTTGATAGAGATGTTCCAAATAACTATCTTTACGAATTTCATAAGATGGTTCATAACAAATGGTGTTATATCAAAATCACAATAGACGATAAAAGAATAGTGGTAGTTAGAGTCATTAGTTTTCATGAAAGTGAGGGAATCGCTTATGCTTGATAAGAATAAAAAATATATTGGTTATTGTCCTAATGAAGGCGATTTTACTCCGGGAAAACTAGTTGAGGGTCTTTTAGAGCATCATGTTTGCGGCATAGAAGTTACCGCTACAACATATGATCTTGTTTGTGAAAACTGTGGTGCTCTTTTATCTTCACATGAGGTTGAACGGGAGAATGAAATAATTGTCTATGATTCATATAAAAAGATAGTGGGTTTATTGACTTCTATTGAAATAAAAAATATTCGAAACAAAAGAAAATGGAGTCAAAGACAATTAGCTAAGTTTCTTGATATTGGTGAAAAAGATATCACCCGTTACGAAAATGGCGCTATCCAAACTAGAAGCATAGATAACATGATACGTTTAGTTGATGATGACGTTACATTTGAGCGGATGTGTGTTTGCTTAAACAAAAACGTATAAAATAAAGAGGCAGTGCCCCTTTATGATTGTTTGTTTACTATAAATTATTCTTCTTTGAACATATCAGTGGATAAATATCTTTCACCAGTATCTGGTAATAAGACCACGATAGTTTTACCAGCGTTTTCTTTTCTTTGAGCGATAACAGTTGCCGCTTTAACGGCAGCGCCACTAGAGATACCGACTAATAAGCCTTCTTTTCTAGCTAATGTCTTACCTGTTTTGAAGGCATCTTCATTAGAAACGGTAATGATCTCATCGTAGATACTTGTATCAAGAGTTTGAGGAACAAATCCCGCTCCGATACCTTGGATCTTATGTGGACCAGGTGTGCCTTTAGAAAGAACTGGAGAAGATTCTGGTTCAACGGCGATAACTTTAATATCTGGATTTTGTTCTTTTAAATATTTACCAACACCAGATATTGTGCCACCAGTACCAACACCAGCCACGAAGATATCAACTCTACCACTTAATTGTTCAAAGATCTCTGGACCTGTTGTTAAGTAGTGGGCATTTGGATTAGCGGGGTTAGTGAATTGACTTGGAATCACGCTATTAGGATATTGTTTATGTAATTCTTCCGCTTTAGCGATTGCCCCTTTCATACCTAATTTACCATCAGTTAAGACGAGCTCTGCGCCATAGGCTTTTAAAAGATTTCTTCTTTCAATAGACATGGTTTCAGGCATGGTAATTATTAAGCGATAACCACGTGAAGCGGCCACCATTGATAAGCCAATGCCGGTATTACCACTTGTTGGTTCAATTAAGATTGTGTTCTTATTGATTAAGCCATCTTTTTCCGCTTTATCAATCATAGCTTTTGCGATTCTATCTTTGACAGAACCACCTGGATTGAAGGATTCTACTTTAGCGAGAATTCTTGCATCCAATTTTAAATCATTTTCGTAGTTTGTGAGCTCCACTAAAGGAGTTCTACCGACTGTTTCGTCGATGTGTTTATAAATCATTTTCTTATGTGTCCTTTCAATGTCATTTAACTTGTTAACAAAACCATTTAATAATGGTTCAAACTTTGCACCGTACCAGTGATTCTTATCACTTTGGGTGTAGTTAATACATCGATAGACATAATCCGCTGCTAATTTAACGGATAAATATAAATCATGATTCTTCATGTATGAAGCAAGGAAGGAAGATGTGAAGATATCACCTGTACCATGGATACCTTCGCCAATTTTATGGTGCTTATAATATTGGAAATGAATTCCATCATAGAAATAAACACCAGTTTGATTAGTCTTAAAACTCACATCAGTTAAGATGATTTTTGCTTTGGTGTATTTATGTAATTCTTTTAATAATCTTTCAATATATTCTTTATCAAATTTATCAACATATTCGATACCTGTCATATAGCAGGCTTCTGTAATATTAGGTAAGATAATGTCCGCTTCTTTAATGAGGCTTCTCATTTTTAAAGCATAACTTTCATTGAAGACGGGATATAGTTTGCCTTTATCGCCCATTGCTGGATCAACTACAATAAGAGTATTATCTTTTTTGCATTGACGTATGGCTTTAATAGTGAAATCGATTAAAGATTCACTGCCTAAATAACCTGTATAAATAGCGTCGAATTTTAATTGTTCATTAAGCCAGTGCTTTAAGAATCTATCAAGTTCATCATCCATATCCTTAATTTGGAAATTATTAAATCCAGATGTATGAGTGGATAAAATGGATGTTGGTAAAATCGCGGTTTCATAACCACAGGCACTTAAGATAGGTAATGCGACAGTAATAGAGCATTGACCAAAGCAAGAGATATCTTGAATAGTTAAAATCTTTTTATCTCTATTATCTAAACTTGGATGATCATTTGGTTCGAAGAATAATTCGTTAACATTTAAAGCATATTTTTCCGCGAATAAAACAATCCTATCGTAGCTCATTTCTGATTCGCCTTTTTCAATTTTGCTAATCATTGATTTGTGCGTATAGCCTAATGAGTCTGCGAGTTCTGATTGTGTGAGACCGTGTTTTAATCTGATTTTTTTAACTAGTGATCCAAATTTCATGGCTGCATTATAATACAAAAGTTGAATGATACTCAACTAAAATGCTTAATAGTTTGTAATAATATATTTTTAATTCAAGAATTAAGTTGCTATTATGATTATTGATGATTAAAAAGGTTACTGATTCTTATAAACATAACGCCTTAACAATCGTGTTAGGTCCTTTCATTAAGATTATTGAAGCGGTATTTGATTTATTAATACCTCTATTTATGAAAGCGATTATTGATTTAAATCAATATAGTGAGCCATCTAATATTCCAAATAAGATTTCTTCTAGTGTCGCTAGTTTTATTAGAATATTTAATCCTTCAGGCAACAATTTAACCGATGCTTTAATGGGTGGATTAATTATTTTAGTGATGGGTATTTTAGGCTATGTCATCACAATGGTTAGTCAATATTTAGCCGCTTGCAGTGCAGTTAATGTTGGAACAGAAGTAAGAAGCGCATTATATTCCAAATTGTTATCTCTATCTAAAAAAGAAAGAGAAGAAATTGGTCCTGCTAAATTATTAACAGTTATTAATTCTGATACATATCAATTACAACATGGTGTTTTATTAGTGACTAGATTAATCGTTAGAGCGCCTTTCATTCTTTTAGGATCATTAATATTCTCATTTGTCTTAGATTGGCGAGTGGGTTTAGCCTTCACTGCGATTGTTCCAATTCTTTTCTTAGTTAATTATTTAGTTCTTAGAAAATCATCAAAAGGCTATGTTGAAATTCAAAATGATTTAGATGATTTATCAAATAAGACCAATGAAACAAGTGATGGCAGTAGAGTCATAAGAGCGGCTAATCAAGAACAATATGAAAATAATGTTTTCGCTAATAAGACAAACGCATATCAAGATAAGGCAATCAAAGTTAATAAAATTAATTCTTTAATCAATCCTTTAACATTCGCGGTTACTTCTATTGTCTTAATCGTTATTATTCTTTTATTACAAAAATCATTATTCAGCGCGGATAACACTCAAATAGCTTCAACGATTATCGCTGAGATGGCTTATCTATCACAAATCTTCTTTGTGGTCGTGCAGTTCTCACAAGTCATCATTGAAGTCGTTAAAGCTCACGTTTCTAGAAAAAGAATCGATAGTGTTCTTTTAACTGAACCACATATTGTAAGTGGTAATCAAACATCCTCTAATAAAGATGTTCCATTAATCAAATTCAATCACGTGTCATTTGGTTTTGATGAAAATAAGCTATTCTTAAAAGATTTAGATTTCCAAATTAGAAAAGGTGAAACATTTGGCATTATCGGTGGTACCGGTAGTGGTAAATCAACATTAATTAATTTAATTGAAAGATTTTATGATACGAACGAAGGAGAGATTCTTTATAAGGGTATTCCTATTAAACAATATGATTTAAATGCTTTAAGAAATGATATTGGTTTAGTTAATCAAAAATCATCATTGTTTAAAGGCACTATTAAATCAAATTATTTGATGAGTAAACCTACCGCTAATGATGAAGATATCATCAATGCTTTAAAAGCTGCTGAAGCTTATGAATTTGTTAGTAAATATGATGATGATATTAATCATGTAGTCAATGAAGGTGGCACTAATTTTTCTGGTGGTCAAAGACAAAGATTATGTATTGGTCGCGCCATAATTAGAAAACCAGAATTATTAATCTTAGATGACGCTACTAGCGCTTTAGATTTATTAACCGATAAAAGAGTCAGAGAAACAATTAATTCTTATAAAGAAATGACTAAAGTTATTGTCTCTCAACGAGTGGCCACTATTCAAAATGCTGATTATATTTTGGTTTTAGAAGGTGGACAAGTCGTTGGTCAAGGTAAACATCAGGACTTATTAAATAACTGTCCAATCTATAAAGAAATTTACGAAACACAAATAAGAAAGGAAGAGCATGAAAACTAAGGAAAGGCTTTTTGCTTATTTAAAATGTGAAAGAAAATCATTAGCGATTGCTATTTTCTTCGCACTTTTATTCGTGCTTGCTCAAATATCTCAACCATTCTTATTAGGTAAAGCTCTTGACGCTAGTAAAGATAGCAATGAACAAGCATTTAATATATTCGTATATGTTGCTTTAGGCTTAATCCTCATTGGTGTTTTCTGTGGTTATCTATTTGAAGTTATTGTAATGAATGTCTCTCAAAGGATCATTAAGAAAGCCAGAGATGAAGTTTATCAAAAGATTAACGCCATATCTTTAAAAGATTTTGACAACAAAAGACACGGAGATATTGTCTTACTTGAAATAAGAGACATGGAAAATTTTGCGAGTGGTCTTTTCGCAATCTTTAAAACATTATTACAAGGCATATTTACCGTTATCATTACCATTATCATGATGGTGATGGTTAACTGGATCTTAGCAATTGGTGTGATTATCCTTACTCCATTAAGTATGATTATGGCTAGAATCGTATCAAGATTCTCATATAAACATTATCGTAAACAAAGTGAACTACAAGCGGGTTTATCAACCTTATCTTTAGAAGCTTTAAATAATATTGATATAGTTCAATCGCTTAATTATGAACAACAATCAATTAATCAATTTGAAAATATCAATAAATCACTTCAAAAAGAAGGACGTGTCGCCTTATTTAGTGCCTCTTGGGTTAATCCATCTACTAGATTAGTTAATAACATCATCTATGTCATCATCGGTGTCGCGGGCATTATTATGCTCATGAATCATGATGCATTAGTGAGCCTATTCGCAGTCATGTCTATAGGGCGCTTATCATCATTTTTAAGTTACACAAATCAATATAGTAAACCATTTAATGAAATCAGTAATGTCACTAGTGAATATGAAAACGCGAAAGCGTCATTTAGAAGAATTAATGATTTCTTAAATATTGATAATGATATTGATAATGGAGATAAAGAAATCAATGACATTCAAACAATTGAATTTAAAGATATGTCATTTAGCTATGACCCTAATAGAAAATTAATCGAACACTTTAATTTAAAAATAAACAAAGGACAAAAAGTCGCGATTGTTGGTCCTACAGGCGCTGGTAAAACAACATTAATTAATTTATTAATGAGATTTTATGATCCAATATCTGGAGACATTCTAATTAATAATCAATCATATTTAGATATCAAAAAATCATCATTAAGAAATAATGTTGGTATGGTTCTTCAAGATACTTGGATCTATAGTGGCACAATCTTAGATAATATCCGTTATTACAAAAGAGACGCTAGTGAAGAAGAAGTTAAAGAAGCCGCGAAGAAAGCTCACGCTGATATATTTATTAATACTTTACCAAAAGGTTATATGACTAAAGTCAGCAATAAACACGGCTTATCTGAAGGTCAAAGACAAATGATAGCGATAGCAAGAGTAATGTTAACTAATCCAGAATTAGTGATATTAGATGAAGCCACAAGTAACATTGATACAAGAAGTGAAATGTTAATTAATAATGCTTTTGATTTAATGATGAATGAAAAAACTTCAATCATTATCGCGCACCGTTTATCAACCATACAAAAAGCTGATGTCATCATTGTTATGAAAGAAGGCGCAATCGTGGAAACTGGTAATCACAGTCAATTAATGAATAAAAAAGGTTTCTATTACTCTTTATATTCATCACAATATAGATAATAAGGAAAATATATGGCTAAAGAGAAAAAGCAGAAAAAGAACAAAGTCATCGAGATTAAAGACAAATTAACCACTCCTAAAAAGATGGCCTTTTTCTCCATGATTGTTACTTTAGTATCTTTCTTATATAAAATTGGTTTAGGTATTTATTCTTTTTCTATCATCTTAATGGTAGCGTCAATTTCCACATTCTTAGTTTTAGTTTGTAAATTCGTTTTTTATAAAAGGATGATGGGTGATAGAAAGCAAAAGAAGTTTGCTTATCTTATTATGATGGTCTCCGCTTTAGCGTTCGCTGTTTTATTCTTATTGTTCGCTGTTTTAAAGGTTGGAGATATCGATATTCATAAAGAAAACAACTACACGGGTTGGCTAAGTTATGTTTTTATGGGCTTTATCATTGTGATGTTTGTCTTATCCGTTATAAAGCTTAGAGGCGCTCTTCAAAAGAATGATATTATGGTTATTGGTTTAAAAGAAATGATCTTCTTATCCGCTTTAACTGACGCAGTCATCATTGAAGAATTCTTGTATAAAACAGTTATTATTCCATTACATTTAGATGCCTTGGATTTACCATTTTTTCCAGTGCTCAAGTACACAAATGCTTACTTCCCACTTATAACTGCTGTTATAATGTTAATTATTCCGTTAGTAATGTTTAATCGTTATCGTAAATATGAAGCATAAAAAAGGGAGGCTTTGATTTATGAAGAAATTTTGGCGAAACATGTTATCTGGATATTTCCTAGTTTTATTAATTCTTTTAATTGAAATAGGTGTCCTCATATTCATTCAATTCTTTTTAGATGATGTCATCATCATGGTCGCGGGAGCGCAAAAAGAAGATGTCGCATTTATCATTTCGATAGTCTATCTCGTATTGAGAGCGATAATCTTTGTTATTGCTGTTTTTATCTTCTTTAGAATCGTTAATAAACCAGAAGATCCAGAATTCAAGATTCCTTGGATTGTTGGCATGCTCCTATTACCATTATTTACTTCTATTATTTTCTTAATCTTTGGTAACCACGGTTTAAGAAAGAAAGATGGCTTAATTATGGAAGCCACAGTCGCAGCATATAACGCTCACTTCTTAATGGGCCAAGAACAAAGAGAACAAGTTAGTGATGACTTAGGTAGAGCGTACGGCGCTTTTAAATATATTAATAACATTACTAAATTAGGTGTTCATTCACATAATAGATATACCTATTACAAAACAGGTGAAGAATTCTTCCCTGAATTTGTGGAATCACTTAAATTAGCTAAAGAATTTATCTTCATGGAATTCTTTATTATTACCGACGGTAAATGGTGGAGCGCAGTTCAAGAAGTCTTAAAAGAAAAAGCCGCTGAAGGTGTTGATATCCGTATTGTTTATGATGATATGGGTTGTGGTGGCACTATCAGCGCTAAAACTCCTAAGATTTTAGCCAAATACGGCATTAAGTGTTATAAGTTCCATCCATTTAGACCAATTCTTTCTGGTGTTTATAATAACCGTGATCATAGAAAGATTGTTGTTATTGACCATCAAATGGCCTTTACCGGTGGTATGAACTTAGCAGATGAATACGCTAATGACATTAAGAGATTTGGTTATTGGAAAGATACAATGATTAAGATTGAAGGTAGTGCGATTAATAATCTTATCACTGTCTTCTTACAAAACTTAAACCTCGCTGTTGGTCATATTTCTGACTACAACAAATGGCTCAACTTTAAATATGAACAATATGATGATGAAGGATACTCAATGCCATTTGGCGATGGTCCAGGCGACTATGACAGCGCTCTTATTGGTGAACAAACATATATCAATATCCTTAACTACGCGAAACATCGCGTGGATATCTCTACTCCATATTTGATTCCGACCTATGGTTTATTAGATGCTTTAAGAAATGCCGCGCTTAGAGGTGTGGAAGTTAACTTAATCGTTCCTGGTATCCCAGATAAACCACTTGCGTATTGGATGGCAAAATCTAACTTCAAATATTTATTAGATGCCGGTGTTAATATCTATTTATACACTCCTGGCTTTAACCATATGAAATCCGCAATCGCTGATAATGAATTAGGGCGGTGTCCTACTTTATAAATGTAAATGTATGGATGAAATTAGCGAAGACTTTGAAGAAATGCTTAAAGTCAGTGAAAAAGTACCAAAGACATATCGCTTTAGAGGTATTAAAAAGAGCATTTGCTCTGTTCTAAAGATTATCTCCGCTTTATTCTAATACTTAAGGTCTATTAGACCGTTTAAGGTTCATTTAAGGGATTGTTATTTATCTTATAGATATGAAATTATTATTAGTCGAAGATTCAATCCAATTAAATAAAGCATTATCCACAGTGCTTAAAAGAAACTCATTTGTCGTTGACAGTGCTTTTGATGGTGAAGAAGCAGAACTATTCTTAAAACAATATCAATATGATTGTGTCATCCTTGATATCATGCTTCCTAGAATAAACGGTTTAGATGTTTTAAAGTGGGCAAGACTTAATAAGATTGATACACCTATTATCATGTTAACCGCCAAGTCCACAACTGAAGATAAAATTGCTGGTTTGGATTTAGGCGCTGATGATTATTTACCAAAACCATTCGTAGTGGATGAACTATTAGCGAGAATTCGCGCTTTATTACGTAGAAAGCCATCTTATGAAACTAAAGATAATTTAGTTTTTGGTGATTTAACGTTGGATATTAATTCATTAGTGCTTTCAACTAAAGAAGATAAAGTTACTTTAATGAATAAAGAAATGCAAATCATGACTTTATTAATGAAGGCTAATGGTAATGTTGTTTCTTCGGAATTAATTACTAGAACTGCTTGGGATAGTGATGCTTATTCCACAAGTGAAAACGTTTGGGTATTCATTTGTTATATTAGAAAGAAGATTGAAAAGATCCATTCTAAAGTGAAGATTAAATCAATCCGTTATCAAGGCTATTATTTGGAGTATAAAGAATGATTAAGAAGCTCAGATTACGTTTTATTATTGCCGCTTTGTTATCAATTCTTTTTGTTTTATCCGCGACAATTGCTGCGATTAATATTAATAATTATATTAAAACTGAAAATGAAAATACCTCTGCGATAAGAGAAATCATTGACCGTGAGCATTATAAAACTGAAAGCATGTTCAATGGTGGTGGTTATATAGGTGGTGGCATGCCTGGTGGTAACCCAACGCAACCAGGACAACCTCAACAACCAAATGATTATTCTAATAATGTCACTAATAGAGAGCATTATTTCATCGTTGTTTATAACGAAGATAGCTCTTTTAGATATTCTAATTTTTCACATATTTTTACCATTACTGAAGAAGACGGTATGGAAATGGCGCAGAAGTTTTTTGAAAGCGGTAAATCATCTAAAAAAGAAGGTAATTTAAGATATCATCAAGAAGTCAAAGTGGTGTATGCTCCTGGAAGCGCTATCTATTCTTTCCCTCCAATTGTATCAACTTATGTCGTTTGTTTAGATGCGCAAGATAGAATGCATTCTTTTGATAACTTTTTAATAAGTTCACTCGTAATCGCGGCGATTGCCTATACCTCTTTAGTGGCCTTAATTATTATCTCCTCTCACTTTGTTTTTAAAACAAGCGAAGAATCATATCGTAAACAAAAAGCATTCGTCACTAATGCTTCTCATGAATTAAAGACTCCTTTAACTATTATTTCTACTGATTTAGAGCTTATTAAGATGGATCATGGGGATAATGAATGGATTGATTCTATTGATGATCAAGTCAGAAGATTAACTATTATGACTAAACAATTAGTGACCCTTTCTAAATTGGATGAAAGTGATTTAAAGAACTTCCCATTCACTAATTTATCATTAAGTAAAATCGCTAATGAAAGTGTTTCTTCATTCTTACCTTTATATGAAAAAAATAACTATAAATTTAATAGTGATATTGATGAAGATATTGAAATCAAAGGTAATAATAATTTAATTAATGAATTATTTTATATCTTCATGGATAATGCGAATAAATATGCTACCCCAAAAGGTGAAATAGGTTTAAGCATTAAAAAAGATAATAAGAATAAAATAAAAGTCATTTTTTATAACGATATTGAAGACGATGAAATTGATGTTAATCAGATGTTTGAAAGATTTTATAGAAGCCCTAATTCTAATAAAAAGGAAGGCTCTGGTATTGGTTTAAGTATCGCTAAAGAGATTATTGACTTACATAAAGGCAAAGTAAAAACATCATTAAAAGATAATAAAATCTATTTTGAAATTACTTTCTAATTTTTAAGTTTATTTTAAGTTTTTATTTTTAGACTAGAGGCAGAAGATGGCTCTAGTTTTATTTTATTAACCATCTAATTATCTAAGGAGGGAAACAATATGGAAGCAATCACAGTAATGAAACGTTATGAGATGAAATTCATCTTAAATAAAGCGCAACTTATTGCGTTTAAAAACGCCTTAGATGGTCATATGGTTATTGATGAATACGGTAAAACTTCTATTGCCTCTATCTACTATGACACACCTAATTATCAATTAATTAGGACATCATTAGAAAAACCAGCTTATAAAGAAAAGATTAGATTAAGAGGATATGGTTTATTAAATGAAGATGATGATTCCTTCTTAGAACTTAAAAGAAAAGTCGAAGGAGTTGTCTATAAACGCAGAATCAAAATTAAAGAAGAAAACGCGATTAATTTTTTAAAAGGAAAAACTAATCATTTAGAAAGTTCTAATCAAATCTCTAAAGAATTAGTCTATTTCCGTAATTATTATCAGAAATTAGAACCTAAAATCATGGTTATTTATGACCGCACTAGCTATAAGGAACTTAACGGCGATATCAGATTAACAATTGATGAATGTCCTAGATATCGTACTTATGATTTAAATCTTCATACATCAATGGATGGGGAATTATTGTTATCTCCAGGTGAGGCTATCTTAGAAATCAAAGTCCAACAAGATATGCCTTTATGGTTAGTTAATATTCTTTCCACTAATAAGATTTATAAATCTAGCTTTTCTAAAGTTGGAATGGCTTATCAATTAATGAATAAAAAACAATTATTACATTTAGAAAGGGGAAATCGTTATGAAGTCACTATTTGATTTATTAACAAATGTTGAAAGCGTTTATGTCGCTTTAATGATTATCGCTATTACTTTTATCATTAGTGTTCTATTCACTTACGCGATATCGTTTAAATTAAGAGCGAGCAAAAGCTTCTTTCTAACTTCTGCGATTATGCCAATGATTGTGGCCGCAGTGATATCAATGGTTTCTATCTTTTTAGATAATACTACTTCAGGAGCGGTTAGAATTGCCACAATCGCCGTAGCATTAGGCTTAATTAGATTTAGAAGCAATAACGCAAAAGCGGAAGAATTATTACTTCTTTTCGCTGGTATCGCTACTGGCTTAATAAGTGGTTTAGGATATGTGGTATTCGCGCTTATATTCGCTACCGTTGTGGCTACATTCTATATCTTATTAAGCAATACTAAATTATTTACTAATAAGAAATTCGCTCAAGAAAAGACACTTAAAATCACTATTCCAGAATCACTTGAATATAGTGAAGTATTCGATGATACATTCCTCCGTTATTTAAAAGATAATGAATTAATGGAAGTTAAAACAACAGGCATGGGATCGTTATTCAAATTAACATATCGTGTTGTTTTAAAAGATAACAAAAACGAAAAGGAATTCATCGATGAATTAAGAACTAAAAATGGAAATTTAGAAATATCTATTCTTCCATTTATAGGACAAGATAAAGGTTTATAGATTTGTAAAAAAGGGAGACAAAACTATATGAAAAGCAATTTAAAAAAATCATTAACGTTATGTTCAGTCTTACTATTATTCGCTTTAGTGGGCTGTTCATCTAATAATCAAAGTTCACATCAACCAGCGGGTAATACATCAAACGGAGCACAACAAGCTTCATCCGTTATTACTGGTGATGATCCAGTTGATGGAGTTTATCTAAATTATGAATCATTAACAATGTATGTTGGTAAAAGCGCAACATTAACCGCGACTGTATCTCCAGAAACCGCGAGAAATAAAAATGTTTCTTGGACTTCAAGTAATACGACAGTAGCAACAGTCACTAATGGAACAGTTAAAGCTTTAAAAGAAGGTACATCAATTATTACAGTAACCACTAGTGAAGGTAACTATACCGCAACATGTGCATTAACAGGCATCGCGGAAGAAGATGCCACTCCATATGTGCCAGATGATACTGATTCTTCTATTTATCAAATTACTGAATCAACATTATCTAAAGGAACATATGATTCCACGAATGATGAATATGCATTCGCTATTAGTCAAAACTATAAGCAAATCTATGTTAACGCTCCAGAAAAAACTATCATTTTAGAGCTTAATGGTGTGACTTTAGAAAACAACGCTAATTCACCAATCTATGTTGAAGATTGTGATGGCATTGAAATATCCGCTAAAAAGGGTACGACCAATAACATAAAGGATACCCGTTCCGCTTATATTACTGATGAAGAAGGCCAAGGTAAAGGTGCTATCTTCGTTAATAACGGCGATCTAAAACTTAAAGGAACAGGGACATTAAATATCACTGCTAATTATCTAAATGGTATCCACGGCAAAGATGATGTTAAGATTCAAAAACAAACATTAAATATCACCGCGGTTAATCATGGTGTAAGAGGTAACGATAGTGTCACTATTGTCTCTGGCGATATCAATATCTCCTGTGGTGGTGATGGCTTACATACTGAAAATAGTGATATCTCTTCTAAAGGTAACCAAAGAGGTGATGTTACTGTTCAAGGTGGTAACTTAACGATCAATTCTTGGGGTGACGCTATTCAAGCAGCGCATGATGCGATTATTGAAGAAGCAGATGACACTGTACCAACAACATATGTTGCTAAAACAAATAAATATTCATCCTATAGTGGCACAACACCCACAACTAGTACATCTAATTTCTATCTCAAGATGAATTCATCTACCTATTCACAAGGTAATTATAGCTATGCTGCATTAATTGATGGAAATTGGTATCCAGCGACATATAAAGGTACACAATCTGGTGGTGGCGGTATGGGTGGCCCTGGTGGCGGCGGTGGCCCAGGTAGTAGTTCCACATATTATATCTATCAATTAGAAAAACCAGTAGGTGCATCAAGTTTCACCTTATATCGTTATCAAGGTAAGAGTGTGACTTCTTATTCCACTGAAACATATAACGCGAAGAGTGACGCTAAAGCATTCAACAGTGCTTATGATATGGTACAAATCTCTGTTAGTAGTTCTAAGATCAATTTCTCTAGCTGGAGCAATTATTCTTCTGGTAACACTAATGGAGCAGATGTTTCCGCTAAAGGTATCAAAGCGGAAAACGAAATCTACGTTAAAGCGGGTACTGTTAACATCAAAGCCTATGATGATGCTATCCACGCTAATAATGATGGCACATTAGAAAACGGTAGTTCCCCACTTGGTAATATCGTTATCAGTGATGGCGATCTCACCCTTGAAGCTAGTGATGATGCAGTCCATGCTGATAATCAATTAACAATCTCTGGTGGTAAAACAAATATCGCCTCAGCATATGAAGGTTTAGAAGGCAATGTCATCAACGTCAGTGGCGGTGAAACATATGTCTACGCAACCGATGATGGTGTTAACGCTACATCAGGTAAAGCAAGTCCTGCAATTAATGTCAGTGATGGCTTCTTAGATGTTGAAGTTCCTGCTAGTGGCGATACAGATGGTATCGATAGCAATGGTAACTATACCCAAACTGGTGGTGTAGTCATTGTTAAAGGCCCAGGCAGTGCTTCTGGAGGTGGTGGCGGTGCCGCAGCTTTAGATACTGATGGTAGTGTCTCCTTAAAGAACTGCACATTAATTGTCTATGGTGGTATTGAAAGAACACCAAGTGCATCTGGTCTCACAAAGACTATTTGCTCATCTAATACGGTAAGTACTGGTTCACACACTGTTTCTTTCTCAGGTGGTACCAGTTATACAACAACACTAAAATCATCAACAAGAGGATGCCTAGTCTATAGTGCACTAGGAAATGCCACTCTTAAGTAATGATCGTGTAAACAAATTCCTTTCTTCGGAAGAGGCTGAATTGTCAGCCTTTTCTTTTTTGTGTTTTTAATAAAAACCCTTATAAAAGCATTTTCGAAAACGGACTTTTATCTAAAGATAACTTTTAACAAACTTGACAACTATCTTGTTGTTAAAAAAATGAAGAAATACGATGTTCAAAAAATCTAATATATAAGAAAGGAGTGCGCCCGTCTAGGCGCACACACCCGCTCCTATGCACCCTCATACGTGCCTTAAATATATTTAATCGATATTAATGGTAAAAATACCTATAAAAAGATCATAAAAACACTTTAATAATAAATATTTAAGAATCTACAAATATAAATATTTGTAAAAAAATAATTAAAAAATTTTTAAAAAAAGTATTGCAATAAAAATTAAATAAGCGCATACTATAATAACCCACCCGGGAAACCGAGTGAGTGAGATAATAAGAATTGATAGATTCTTATATCTCAAGACCAGGTAAATCAGTCAACGCAGGCAGATAAGTTGATAACGCGTTTCTGAGATTAAAGAAAAAGCTCAGATTAATGATTGTACTGGCAGATTGGTACTTGTATCAATCAAGGGCAATTCCTCCCTGCTACAGTGGATGCTGAATTAGAGTTTGACAGCGTAAAGCCACCGCCCGACACGATCGAAGAGGAAGATGAAGGCCAATAACCCATCAAACACCCCACATTCAGGCTAAAGCAACTCAAAACCTGAAATAAGTTAACTGGTCAGTAATGGCACAGATAATGAATGGGCGAAAACTTAGCCTTAAAAATAAGACGATCACCACTAAAACGACGTTGATAGTAAGGCTCCAGGATTAAAGATTCTGGTTAATGATCGCAAAAGGCTGGAAATCCGCAAGGAAATCCAAACGGCAAACCTCCCTGGTAACAGTGGTCGCTGAGTTAGAGCTTAACAGCGTAAAACCACCGCCGGACACAAAGACGAAGAGGGAAAAACAAAGCGAGTTAAAGAAAACTTAACCGCAAAGCCTAAATCGTATTACTCAACCTAACGTGCGATGATAACGGAGAGAACCCAGCAAGGAAATCCCGTGAAGAAAAGGCCTAGAGAGCTTAAGACTAGATAAGTCAACCATCTCCATTAACTGATTATGGAGTATCGAAGGATTAAAGAGCCATCGTTAACTGGTTGCGCTAGCAAAGAATCATCAGGAATGGTGATTATCGGTACGTCCCCACCTGACTAGCAATAGTCATCGGCATCTGTGTTAAAGCTTGACAGAGTAAACCCGACACCGGACAAGACGAAGAGGGAAACAGTCCTAAAGTTAACGACTTAGGAAAGCTGGCCATCAGTGCGCTACTCAGTTCAAAACGCATTGCTAACAAGAAGCATCACCAGCGAACGCAGCTTAACTTGTGTGTCTATCGGACACAACGGTTCAAAAGAAGGAAGCGGAATTGTCCGCTTCTTTCTTTTTGTCTCTCTACATATTTGTGAATCTCATTAGTATCTCTCAATTTATAGTATTTACTCACCGATATTTTATCTTTATGTACACGCAACTTATTTCTTGCAAAAATGTCCCTAAAAGTATATATTAAAAGGGACAAATATATATATGAATAATTCTCAAATGGCGTTAATTAAAAGCAGAATTGAAAATCTACCTCCTGGTAGAGCTTTTGTAATTGCTGACTTTACAGATGTTGCAGATTATGAAAACGCTAAGAAATGCTTGTTAAGATTAGAAAAGAATAATTTTATAAGAAGGATTATTAGGGGCATCTATGATAAGCCATATTTTTCAAAGCTCCTAAATGAGTATTCTTCACCTGACATTGAAGAAACAGCAAAAGCTATCGCAAGAAACTATAATTGGCAAATATCCCCAAGTAGTTCTACAGCCTTAAATCTTTTAGGACTGTCTACACAAGTCACTAACAATTATGAATATTATAGTAGCGGACAATATAAGACATACGAAGTTGGAAAAATAACCATTAAATTCATGCATAAGTCTTCCAAGGAACTCCTTAATCTTTCGTATAAATCATCCTTAGTGGTTCAGGCTATTAAAGCGTTAGGCACTGAAATAGATAATATAATGATTCTTAAAATGCAAAAACAATTAACTGATCTAGAAAAACGAGCCCTTCTTGAAGAGGCGAGTGGTGTTACTAAGTGGATATATGAAATCATTAAGAGAATATGCACTCAGGAGGATAGATGATGTATAACTTAATAAAATTATCGAAACAAGAGTTCGATACCATTATTTTGAACACAGCCTCTAGAAGAGGTATGAGTGCTGCTATCATTGAGAAAGACTTTTGGGTTTGTATTACATTGGATTATTTATTTCATCATTGTCAATGGAAGAGCCAATTAGCCTTTAAAGGAGGAACATGCCTTTCAAAGGTTTATCATCTTATAGAAAGGTTTTCTGAAGACATTGATTTGATTTTAGATTGGAGAGTACTTGGCTACTCTAGTGAAGAACCATGGAAAGAAAGATCTAATAATAAGCAACAAAGATTTAACGATGAATCAAAAGTAAAATTATTCACGTTTTTGAAATACCAATTTCTTCCAGAATTTGTTTCTGGCATGAGGTCGTTGCTAGGAATGCCAATCAAAGCTTTCATTGAAGATGATGATTTAGGAACAATAGTATTTGCCTATCCATCTTCTTTTAAAGACAATTCCATTCTAAGCACCATTCGTTTAGAAATAGGTGCTTTAGCTTCCTGGATTCCATTACAAAAAGCAACCATTAAACCTTTTGTAGCGGAAGAATATCAACAAATCTTTAATAAAAGTGAAATTGAACTACTAGCTACTACTGTAGAAAGAACATTTTGGGAAAAAGTCACAATACTTCACCAAGAAGCTTTTAGACCAGAAGGCTCGTTAATTCCTTCACGTTATTCTAGGCATTATTATGATATCTACTGCATGAATAAAAACGGAGTAGTGGATTCTGCTTTGAACAATCCGAAACTATTAGAAGAAGTTAGCAACTTTAAAATGAAATTCTACCCAAGGAATTGGGCGAGATATGATTTGGCTAGAGTAGGCACTATTAAATTAGTCCCAGCGTCTCATAGTTTGTCTAGACTTAAAAAAGATTATGAAGATATGAAATCAATGATATATGGGGAGTATCCTTCTTTTGATGAAATAATGATAGTAATCAAAAATATCGAAGAGAGAATCAATAATAAGTAAATACTTCTTTGTGTTTGTTAACGTTGTTAACTTGTGTGTCTATCGGACACAATGGTTCAAAAGAAAGAAGCGGAGTTATCCGCTTCTTTCTTTTTATGCATACTATATAGATCTATGTTGCGCAAAACAAAATGCGCAAAAGAATAGAAAATTAACTATGCATATTGAACGTGTACACGCAAGAAAGGTATATTATTTATAAATATTATTAGAAGAGGTAATTGGCTATGAAGATAGAGACACCCACAATAAGTGAGATTTTACTTGAAGAGTTTATGAAACCTCTTTCTATTTCCGCTTACAAACTTGCTAATGAAATTAATGTTCCTGTTTCTCGCATTCAAGACATCTTGCACAATCGCCGCAAAATAACCGTTGATACATCAATTAGATTAGGCATTTATTTTGGTGTATCTGATTTGTTTTTTCTTAATATCCAAAATGATATCGATTTAAGAAATGAGAAAGTTAAGAATAGTGAAGAGTATTTGAAAATTATTCCTTTAAACAAACCAGAACGATCTAAAAAAAGAGAAAACACTTTGTATAGTTCAAATAAGAGCCATTAACCCTTGCGATAAGCGTATGAAGAAACCGCAACTTGTTGATAATATGTATCATTCAGTTTAAAATACTCGAGGTATGAATTACTGGATGATTACACTTTGCATATTAATTCCATTAGTGGGCACCACCCTTGGTAGTGCGATGGTTTTCTTTTTGAAAAAGGAAATCAATCCAAGATTACAAAAGGTTCTATTAGGTTTCGCTAGTGGTGTGATGATTGCCGCTTCTATATGGTCACTTCTTCAACCAGCAATTAATTCGTTTGAAAAAGGTGATTTTAGAATGTGGTTATATCCCGCGATTGGTTTTATCTTCGGTGTGGGATTTATGCTTCTTCTCGACTATTTAGTACCGCATATGCATATGAATAATGAAGAAGAAGGTGTCAGGAAGAATAAATTAAGTAAAACATTTAAGATGTTATTAGCAGTTACTCTTCATAATATTCCTGAAGGTTTAGCGGTTGGTGTCGTTATTGCTTCATTTATCGTTGCTCAAAAGAACGGTACACCTATTAATCAAAATGCCATGTTAACCTTATCAATTGGTATGGCAATACAAAACTTCCCAGAAGGGGCAATTGTCTCTATGCCACTTAAAGAAGAAGGATTATCTAAAGGAAGAGCGTTCTTATATGGCTTTATATCAGGTGTAGTTGAACCAATTGCCGCGGTATTAGCGATATTAGTAACGGTATTTGTTAATATGATTCTTCCATTTGTTCTTGCCTTTGCGGCAGGCGTGATGATTTATGTCGTCGTAGAAGAATTAATACCAGAAGCTAATGAAGGTGGGCACTCTAACTTAGCCACAATCGGTTTGGCAGTGGGCTTTGTGCTCATGATGGTATTAGATATTGCATTAGGCTAATATAATAAAAGGCCACTTTCTAGCAAGTAAGTGGCCATTATTTGTTTTGAAGAGAATTAGGCTCTACTAATTCTGAAGCGATTATCGTAGTCGTAGATGTAGGCGATATCATGCTTGTTGTCATTGACGAAATATTCTTCGTTGACTTTAAGATCAAGCAATTGATGACGGCTATAGTAGTTGAAGATGTAATTAATCGCGGAGTTTCTAGAATGGAACTTTCTATGGAAATTAATGTATCTTCCTTCTACGACGGCTTCTAATGAATACTTTTTCATCTACAAGAATACCTCTTTTCTATAGCCTTTTTACGTCTTGCTTAGGACGAGGTATCCTCAAGTGAATACTATATAATAGTCCTTTTTTTGAGACTGTCAATCAAAATGACAATAGTTTTTACAAAAATGTGATATATAATATATCAATATATGATAGCGATTATTATTTCCAGTATTGTTTTAGGTATATTATTATTCCTCTTCCTAGTGGTCTATATTTTATATCGCATTACATACTATTCACCTTTTAGAAAACAATTATGTGATTTTGAATTACAAAGATCAAAAAATTACAAATCATATCCACCTTTAAGAAAAGACTTAACTGATAAATTCATGGCTAGAGCCTATGAAGACGCTTTTATTGAATCATTTGATAAATTAAGATTACACGCTAGAGTATTTACAGTTAGAGGGGCAAATAATAGAGTTGCTATCTTATGTCATGGATATAGAGGAACAGCCTATCGTGATTTTGACGCGGCCTCTAAAACATTAATAGAACTTAAATATAACGTCATCTTAATTGATCAAAGAGCGCATGGCCTTAGTGATGGTCATAAGATTACTTTTGGTATTAGAGAATCACAAGACTTGTTATCTTGGATTAAATACGCGAAAGATAAATTTGGTCAAGAATTAGAATTAGTGTTATTTGGGGTATCAATGGGTGGACATACTGTTTTAAATATCGCTGATAAAGTAGATGAAAATGTCCGAATCATTGCTGATAGTCCATATACATCTCCAAGAACAATATTAAGAAATTCTATTAAACAAATACATTTACCAAGGTTTATTGTTTATCCACTTGTTAATTTAGCTTCTATCATCTATACCCATGAAAATATGAACCGTAATAATCTCGTGGAATCATTAAAAGATAGTAAAAATGAAATATTAATCATTCACGGTACAGAAGATAAAGTCGTACCTTATGAAGATAGCATGTTATTATCCGCGAAATATAATCGCAGAATTAGATATGAATTATTTAAAGGTGGTCATCATTGCACATCATATCTCGTGGATTATGAAAGATATGTGCAAGTAATTAAAGATTTCCTTACTCAACGTGTATACTATTACCAAGGAAAATTATTTGATGAATAAAAAGCTTTTAATGACTTTACCAATAATTGCTTTATTATCATTCGCCTCTTGTCAAAACAATAACAAAGGTAGTGGTTCTTCTTTTTCTTTGATTCCTCAAATTAGTGATAATACATCCGCGACTAATATTCCTTCAATATCAGTACCAGATCCAGCTTCAATTAATTCACCTTATATTGTTGATGAATTTAACTTAGTGACAAGCGATGGCGCTTTCACTAATGAAAATAACATCTATAAAATAACTAAAGCAGGTACATATACCGCGAGTGGCGCTCTAGTGGGGCAAATTGTTATTAATGCTTCTGAAGATGATAAAGTCATCATCATCCTTAATAATGCTTATATTAGTTATGATAAAGATTCACCTATTAAGGCTATTAATGCGGATGAAATAACGATTAATGTTAAAGACGGTAGTGAAAATCTCATCAAAGATTTAAGAAAAAATAAAACTGTGGAAGACGCGACTGTTGGAGAAGGAGCGATTAACGCTAAAGTTGATTTAAAGATTAAAGGCACAGGGTTATTAGTTATTGAAGGCAATTATAATAACGGCTTACATACTTCTGATGATTTAAAAGTGCAAGAAGCCACAATTAAATCAACAGCCTATAATAACGCTTTAAAAGGTAACGATAGTGTCACTATTACAAGTGGTACTGTTTATGCGATTAGTCAAAATGGTCAAGGTATCAAGACTAAAAATAGTGATGTCTCTTCTAAAGGAAACCAAAGAGGCAATATTGATATTAATGGTGGTACTGTTTATATCGATAGTGTTTATGATGCCCTTGACGCTTCATATAACGTTAATATCGACCAAAAATCAAATACATATCCAACGGTAGTTAATATTAAGACTGGTAATAACTCTACATATAAAGCTAATTATGATAAAGTCACATCCGCGAAAGCCATCAAAGCGGATAATATCATTAATATCAATAATGGCTATATCACTTTAGCGGCATCTGATGACGCTGTTCACGCTAATTATGGTGCTTCTTTAGATAATGGTGCTACTGGTATTGGTAATGTAAATATCAATAACGGTACGCTTTTAATTGCTTCAGGTGATGATGCAATCCACGCTGATAACACATTATCTATCGCTGGTGGTAATATCGTTATCGCTGGTTCTAATGAAGGCTTAGAAGCTAATCATATTAATATTAGTGGTGGTGATACACATATATATGGCAAAGATGATGGTATCAATGCTTCTAAAAAGATTAATGAAACACCCACTATAGAAGTTAGTGGTGGTTATTTAGATATCAGTGTCGCTAATGGCGATACAGACGCGATTGATTCTAATGGCTCATTTACCCAAACTGGCGGTGTCATTGTTTCTCGTGGTAGCCCAGGTGTTAAAGGTTCAAGAATGTCTACAGCCTTAGACTGTGATGGCGTGGCCACGATAAGTGGTGGCACTTTTATTGCCTTCAATGGTTTAGAAAAACAACCAACTATTACTAGTAATATTTATAAAGCCGCTACTTTATCCAATAGTGCTTCTGATCAACCAGGTGGTAACCCTCCTGGTGGTGACCATAAACCAAAACATTTAGATAATAGCGCTCCAAGTTCATTTGAAGCGGGTAATTATAAATTAAGTGGTAAAGGTATTGGTATATCTTTTGTTAACAATTATCAATATGGTAGCTTTACTATTTATTCATCATTATTAACACTTAATGAAACATATACATTATTTAGAGAAGATAGTGCTTTATTAAGTTGGGAACAATTCTCCGTTAACGTCACTATCTAAATACCAACATGAATAAAAATAAAAAAGACTTAATATTAACCATTATCTTTACCGTTTTAGCGGTATCTATAAATGTCTATATTATTTATCATTCTTGTTTAAGCGGTTCTGATAGTAGTGAAGCTTCAAAAGGCGTAGTGGATATATTAAAAGATTTCATTAACTTCTTTAAAGCGGATACGATTAACGCTTCTAATTATGATGCTTTTTCTGGTTTTATTAGAAAAGCAGTGGGTCATTTTGGTTTATTTGTTATAAGTGGCTTATTAACATCAATATCCTTATACTTTTGGTTAAAAGACCTCAGATGGTATAAGTTTTATTACGGAATTATTATTAGTTTCTCTTTTGGTGTCCTTCTTGCCTCAATAACGGAAATCATCCAACTTAATGTTCCTAATAGAAGTGGTGAATTCACTGATGTGTTAATTGATTCATCTGGTTATTTATTAGGTTTAGGTATTATTGTGATAATCGTGTTCTTGGTTATTAGGCATAAAACCAAAAAGAATCAGGTTAACAAAGAATCTATGAGTGAATAGCATATCTCTTTATCACCTACATCTAATATCATTGTTATCTTATTGCCAGCGTCTTTACTAGATGAACCACTCATATAGATCTTTTCGTTATCACTCTTATAATCAATAGCGATATATCTATCGTGGCATCTATTATTGCTAGGTTTTATAGCGACTTTTAAATCGCTTTCTTTTATAAAGTCTTCTAGGTATTCATCTGTCACTGGATTATTAGAAACATTATCCGAGATGATAGTGATACCAACTCCTTTGTTCGCAGACAGTAATAGATGCAGCGTTTTTATGCTTATATAATCATCAATAACAATAATGGAAGATTTAGCTAAGGAATATATTGTTTGATAGGCAAGGTCCGCTTCAATTTTTTGACCGTCCATAATAGCAAATCTCTTATACGTAGACGGATCGATAAAGTTGTTCATAATTATATCTAATTTGCTTTCGACACTTTCGAATCGCTTATCGTAATCCGCAAACTTCTTGCTAATCATAAATGAGTTATTAGATATCAAAGCATTTTCGACTATATAGTCTTTCATTTTCTTAAATAGGCGTATTAAAGCCTTACTTTGTTTAATGGCTAGACCGCCCTTAAGGACAGTCATTAACATATAGACGCCTTGTTCAGTGAAGACGTAGGGGAGATAAGTTCTCCCTCCTTTTATTCCTTTTGTTTGAATTTTCGTGTCCAAAAAAACTGACTTCGATGTGAACTTGTCGATTGCGGTTGATTTTTGTAACCCCGATAAATAGTCATCAATCGTGGTAACAAATTGTGACCTCGATAAATCATTGGAATCTATTGAAATAAAATCGTTGTCTAATCTTGAAGTCGATTTTTGTAACTTCAATATTGATTCAAGCTCAGTTTTTGAAATCTGAAAATAAAAGTCTTCATCAAACCTCTTGATGTTTCGCTTGACTTGCTGATTAAACGTTTTTGTTTCGTATCCGTATATTCTAGCCAAATCGAAGTCAAACATTACTCTTTGGCCTCTTACTATATAAATCATGGATTTGATACTCTCTTGGGTTAATTCTAATTCTTTAAAATCTTCATCGGTCATAAAAATGCCTCCTATATATTAAGTAGGGAAGAAAAAGCAATTTTGTCCAAAAAAGTTATATAAACTTAAATTATTAATTTTGCTATTAGCAAATGAGTGTGGCATTATATAAATGCAAATGAAAAAGAAAGATATTAAGAGATTTGATTTAGATAAACCTTTTAATCCTGAAGATATTAAAGGCTTAAACATTAAAGAACTAGAACAACTTAGTAATGATGTTAAAAATGAAATCATTAAAAGCTGTGCGAAAAATGGTGGTCACCTTGCTAGTTCATTAGGGGCTACTGATTTAACAGTGGCGTTGCATCATTACTTTAATCTTCCAAATGATAAAGTGATATTTGATGTTGGCCATCAATGTTACGCTCATAAGATATTATCTGGAAGAAGCTTAGATCGATTAAGAAAGAGCGATGGCGTATCTGGTTTCCAAAGAAGAAGCGAATCAGAATATGATCCATATGAAGCAGGACACTCTTCTACCTCTATAAGCGCGGCGATGGGATTAGCCTTAGCCCGTGACTTAAATAAAGAGAAATATGAAGTCATCGCCGTCATTGGTGATAGCTCTTTTGCTAATGGTGTGGCTTTTGAAGGATTAAATAACCTTGCTAACTTTAATCATAAAGTCATCATTATCATTAATGACAATAATCGTTCTATTGGTAAGACTCATGGCTTATTGCATAACTATTTTGAAAGATTTAGATTATCCAAATCATATTTAAGAAATAAAGATAGATATCAAAGATTTCTAAAAAAGACTTTCTTAACTAGATGGTTCTATTATTTAACTAGCTGGGTTAAAGGTTTATTTAGAAAATTATTTATTAGAAGTAACGTCTTTACTAAGATGGGCCTTTATTTCATCTCTAATGTTGATGGACATGATATCAAACAATTAGAAAAAGCGTTTAAATTAGCGAAGAACTCCCCTAAGACAGTAGCGATACATGTCACCACAGTTAAAGGTAAAGGCTATAAATACGCTGAACAAGATGATGTTGGTAATTGGCATGGGGTTGCGCCTTTTGATATTGAAACAGGTAAACCACTTAAAGAAAGAGATCCTAAATATATATCTTGGAGCCAAGTATACGCTCAGTTATTAAAAGAAAGAATTGCCACTGATGAACGCATGGTCTTAATTAATCCCGCGACCATGGTGGGTTCATGTATTGATGATTTATTAGAAAAATATCCAGATCGAGTATTTGATGTTGGTATTTCTGAAGAACATGGTGCGGTTTTTGCCGCGGCTATTGGATTAAATAAAGATATCCATGCTTATTATTCTATTTATAGTACATTCTTACAAAGAAGCTATGATGAAATTAGCCATGATGTTGCTAGACTTGATAGTGATGTCACTTTCTTAATTGACCGCGCTGGATTACCGGGGGAAGATGGGGAAACCCATTCAGGTATTTATGATGTTGCCTATTTAATGAGTATTCCTAATATCGCTATATGTATGGCTAAAGATATGAAAGAAGCCATTGATTTATTTAATTTCTCCACTTCATATACTCATCCATTAGCGATACGTTATCCAAAAGATATCACTCCAGTAATTGAAAACCACGAGCCACGTGAAGTGAAATTAGGGGAATGGAAAATAGAAGTTAATGAAGGTGATATAGCGATTATCTCCTATGGTCCAGTTATTGACCGCCTTATTGAACATTTCAAAGGCTATACCATTGTTAACGCAATGTTTTTAAGACCAATTGATATTGAAGTATTAAAGTCATTAACTAATAAAAAGAAAATTGTTATTTATGATATCTACGCTACAAAAGAGGGTTTTGCCTCTTATGTGCTAAGTTATCTTAATGATTTAAATTATCAAGGTGAAGTTAAGATACTTGCTGTACCTAACCAATTCATTAAACATGGTAACGTATTAGATCAAGTCAATAATCTACATATCGCTTTTGATGATTTAAGAAAGCTACTTTAAAGGAAAATTTTAAAAAAATTTGCCTTTATAATATTATATTAGTCTCTATATAGATGTAACTTTATTATGTATAAATATAATATATAAAGGCAATTTTGGTGAGTCTATTGACTCATTTTTTTCTTTGTGAGAATGTAGTCTAGAAAGAACAAAAACGGAGACTATATCGATGAATTATGAAATTATAAAGTTTGAAAACGGAAATGTTGAATTAGAAGTAAATGTTTCACCAGAAGAAGAGACAGTTTGGCTTTCGAAAGAACAAATAGCTCAGTTGTTTGATAGAGATAGAAGTGTTATTTCAAAGCATATTAGAAACGTTTTTGCAGAGGACGAACTGGATGAAAAAAGCAATGTGCATTTTTTGCACATAAGGTCAAAACGAAGGCGGGTTCCTGCTCAAACCACAATATTTACATTGAATTCTAATGTTTACATCTTGAATGCATTAGTGCTATCATAGAGGTGCCAAAAATGTACAAAATCATTTTTTACGAAGACAAAAACGGTCATTCGGAGTTATATGAAGAACTTATGAGAATTGCGAAAGGAGCGGAGAAAAATAAAGATTTGAGAATTCAATACAAGCAAATTACCTATTGCGTGGAATTATTAAAGAATCAAGGAACTAATTTACCAACTAATATCGCAAAACATATTCAAGATGATATTTGGGAATTGAGACCCGGAAACAACAGAGTGTTATATTTCTATTTTGAAAACAATACTTTTGTACTCCTGCATATGTTTCGAAAGCAGACACAAAAGACTCCGATATTAGAAATAGAGAAAGCAAAGAAGGAAAGAAATGACTTCGTTATGAGGAACAGGGGGTCAGCTAATGAGAACTTGGGAAGATTATAAGAAAGAAGCAAAAGGAGTTAGTAACTTGGCTAAGCAAGATATTGAAGAAATGGAAGTGCTTGCTGCTATTGTCACGGAAATTATCAATAAGCGTAATGAACTAGGATATACTCAAAGGGAGTTAGCGGTTATCTGTGGCCTTCCTCAATCGTCTGTAGCAAGAATTGAGGCATGTGTCGTAAAACCAAATGTTGAAACGCTTATTAAGATTATGAAACCACTAGGTTTAACTCTTTCTGTGGTTAATGTTTAAGCATTAAATAAAGCAGTGTGCAAAAAATGCACATTAGGTCAATGGTTAGACTCACTATACTGAATACTATAATTTAGGAAACTAAATGGGAATCCTCGGTTGCTCAACTGCCGAGTAGGTTCACAAGTAAATGTTTCGCCAGAAGAAGAGATAGTTTGACTCAGCTTGAACGAGATGTGCCTTCTTTTCGGAAGAGATAAATCTGTTATTTCAAGACATATAAGAAAAGTATTTGAAGAAAATGAGTTGGAAAAAACTCGAGTTGTTGCAAAAAATGCAACCACTGGCCCTGATGGAAAAACATATCAAGTAGACTATTACAATTTGGATGTAATTATATCTGTTGGATATCATGTTAAGTCTAAGAATGGTATTAAGGATTTGATTAGAAATAGGATTAAAGAAGTGTTATGAAAAGGTATCTAATCGCGGATTTACATTTCGGCCACGCTAATGTTATCGAATACGAGCAGCGTCCTTTTAACAGTGTGCAAGAAATGAATGAAACATTAATAAAGTTATGGAATTCAATTGTGAAAAGTGATGACTTAGTTTATGTTTTGGGAGATTTCACACTTTCGAGAAGAATGGAAATAATAAAATATCTCGTCAAACAATTGAATGGTAGAAAGATATTAATTATGGGTAACCATGATACGAGAAAACCGAAAGATTATGTTGAATGTGGTTTTGAAGTCGCTACTAGAAAGCCAATGATGGTGGAACCTGGCGTCATATTAATGCATGAACCATTCGAAGATGAAACTTTAATTGCACCGAACTATATTTATTTCTTTGGTCACGTTCATAACAAACATTCACTAATGGATGAATACCCTAATTGTAAATGCGTATCTGTGGAAAGAGTGGACTATAGACCTATAGATCTAGACATTTCAATAAGAAAGATGAAAACGTTCAAACTAAAAGGCGAAAAATAGAAAGGATAGTCAAATGAAAAAAGTTATTTTGAATAAATGTTATGGTTGTTTCAATGTGTCGCCAAAAGGATATAATCTTTACGCCAAAAAGATTAATAAGAATTTATACTTCTACAGGGGCGTTTTTGATGAATTAAAAAATCATATCTATATAAAAGAAGACTTGGA
Organism: uncultured Erysipelotrichaceae bacterium; assembly: GCA_902777015.1. Taxonomy (GTDB): domain Bacteria; phylum Bacillota_I; class Bacilli_A; order RFN20; family CAG-826; genus RUG14515. Next base: position 76,434 of record CACYSA010000002.1, read on the forward strand.
TAAATTCATAAAAAATGAACCCACATGGTTATATGTATATTCTTTTGATGATTATGGCAATAAAGTCAGTAGAAGTACATTTGAGAATTCCCTTATTCTTGATGAGTCATTGAGATTTGACCCTATCCTAGTTGAAGTTGTAGAAGAGCTTGGTGATGAGGCTAGTGGCAGATTTAGTGAGCTGAGAGTTGTTGAAATACCTGAAGATGTCGCGGAAGATTACATGATTGATAATTACGATGGTATTGAGACATTGCATAAAAGAGTGGAATTGTACTAGATATCATATAGAGTGCCAATATTAAATAACTGAATATGCCAAAAGAGATTAAATAATTGTATAATGGCATATATCTATGATTAAGTTATTAAAACCAATTGCCCACTGCTATGGTGTGATAAACGCTATTGAGTTAGCGAAAATAGTCGCTAACGAAAACAAAGGTAAGAATATCTATGTTTTTGGTTTACTCGTACACAATGAAGAAGTAACTAAAGAATTAGATAACTATGGCATTAAAACGATAGATTTAACTTCTTTAGATCCAATAGAGGAACTAAATAAGTTTGATAAAAACGATATCGTAATATTTACCGCACACGGTCATCCTCATAAATATGAAGAAATACTAAATAAACGAGGTATCACTTATTTTGATGCGACATGTCCTCGAGTTAAGGATTGTTTTAACGCTATTAGAAGCGCTAAAGAAACAATCTATATTGGTAAACGTAATCATCCAGAAGCTAATGCTGCATTAACGATGAATGATCATGTGTTGTTTTATGATATTAATGACCGTTTTGACTATTCTCTTGTCAAAACAGATAATCCATTAGTCATTAATCAAACAACATTATCGTTCTTAGAATTACAAGATATCCATCAAGAAATAAGAAACAATATTAAGAATCCTAATATCATTGATGAGATATGTAATGCAACATTATTAAGACAAAAAGCCATTAATGAATTAGGGGATGAAATAGACACTATTATCATCGTTGGTAGTAAAAAATCATCTAACACAATGAAATTATATGAAGTGGCTAAATCTAGACACCCTGATAAGAACATCTATCTATTAGAAAATATCGAACAATGTAAAAATATGAATATCAAATATAAAAACGCTGTCATTGCCAGTGGCACATCCACACCAATGAACACAATTAATCAAATAAAAGAATATCTAGACGAAAGGAATAAATAACTATGGCTAATAATCAAATTAATCACGTTGCCTTAATTATGGATGGTAATGGTCGTTGGGCTAAAAAAAGAGGTTTGCCAAGAACTAAAGGCCATGAAGAAGGATGTAAAAGAATTATTGAGATATTTGACGCTGTTAAGGCTAATCATATCTTTTGTATGACTTTATATGCTTTCTCTACTGAAAACTGGAATAGACCAAAAAGTGAAATAACATTGTTATTCCAATATCTAGATAAGTTCTTTAAAGATAATATTGCTACCATGATGAAAGATGGTGTCCGGGTGCAAGTCATGGGGGATATATCTAGATTACCTAAACATAGTCAAAAGACAGTTACTAAAGCTATAGAACAAACTAAAAATAATAACAATTATGTTTTTAACATCGCTTTAAATTATGGTTCTAGACAAGAACTAGTTAAAGCCACGAAAGAAATCGCGGAGTTAGTGAAAGAAAATAAGTTAGATATTAATGATATCAATGAACAAACAATTAGTGATCATTTATATACATATAACTTACCTCCAATTGATCTCATGATTAGAACAAGTGGAGAACAAAGATTATCTAATTATCTTCTTTATCAACTAGCTTATTCAGAATTCATCTTTACTCCAACATATTGGCCAGACTTTACAAAAGATAAATTCGAAGAGTGCTTAAAAGAATATCAAACTAGAGATAGAAGATACGGTAAGATTGAAGAATAGAGGTTCATTCCTCTATTTTTCATATTTTTGTCATAAATGCCCTTAACAAATATTGATTAATATTTATTATTCGGTATAATGGAAACGTAGATTGCTAGAGAACTAGTTGGATATGGGTACCATCAAGACAAACAAGAAACCTTTAAAAAAGCTAGAAATAGTAGGTTTAATCATGTCTTTATGGAGTATCACACCTTGCATTAACAAAACAAATATTGACTAGAGTAAGACTTTTATATCCACTTATTCTAGTTTTTTTGTCGAAAAGTTTGCTTAAAAATGTCAACTGGTCTATAATAGCGGTCATGCACTAAAGTTTAATACTTTAAATAAAAATTCTTATATAACTCAAGGGGAATTGAATTATGGATGAAGAAAAACAAGTAGCAGTGGAGGAGAGTAGAGGTCTGACATTTAAAGACATTCTATTCATCATCCGCAAACACTGGATTGCCATTCTCGTATTTATCGTTTTAGGTACAGCCGCAGGCTTTACTTGGACCAAAGTGGAACAAAGTGTCAAACCAGTTTATCAAAGTTCCGGTACTATGTTAGTTTCTTACGAAGGTAATAAAGATACCGCCATTACAACTGAATATAACTTCTCTAACTACATCACTAATACCTATGTAGCGTTCATTAAAGAAGAAGCAGTTCTTTCTAAAGCTGCTGCTAAATTGAAAGATAATACCGCTATTAATAAACCAGCTAATTTCACCGCTGGTTCATTAAGAAGCAATCTTTCCGTCAGTGCTAATTCATTGATCTTAAAAGTTTCCTATACCGCTAATGATCCTGATGATGCTAAAACCATCTTACAAACAATTATCGATACCGCTAGTGAAGTGGCCGATTCTCCAAAGCTTGATGAAGCTGGTAATGTTGTATTAGATGGTGAAGGTAATCCAGAACCAAAATATAAATTCTTAAATGGTAACTTAACACCACTTAGTGAAACTAAGAAAGGTACACAAGTTTCTCATACTGTAAGAAATACCGCGATTGGTTTAGCCGCGGGTGTTGTCGTTGCCTTCTTATATGTCTTACTTAGAGAATTATTTGACAATAAATTCAAATCAAGTGAAGAAGTCGAAAGAACTCTTGGTATTCCAGTTCTTGCTGGTATTCCAGATTATCAATTCGATGATGAAAAGAAAGGTGGTAAGTAGTTATGGCCTTTAAAGCAAAATCAAAACACACAGTCACTGATAATCCACAGTATAGGATTATTACAGTGGAACAACCATTATCTATCGCCGCTGAAAGTTATAGACGTATTAAAACATCATTAGAATTCGCTAATGTTGATACACGTCCACAAGTTATTCAAATCTGTTCATCTATGCAAGGTGAAGGTAAATCAGTTACTGCCTTAAATGTTGCGGCGACATATGCTGAAGATGGCAAAAAAGTATTAGTTGTAGACTTAGACTTCAGAAGACCAAAATTACACCGCTCATTCAGAGTGGAAAATAAAGATGGTGTTACTGATGTATTAGCAGGTCATATTAAATTAGAAGACGCTATTAAACATGGTGAAAACGGTATTGACTGCTTAAATAGAGGTAGTAAAGCTCCATATCCAACCGCTATCTTAGGTAGTGACAATATGGCGGACCTCTTTAAGACATTAAGAAAACAATATGAATATATTATTGTTGACTGCCCACCAATCTTAGCGGTCTCTGATGCTGCTATCATCTCTAAATTATGTGATGGTTGCTTATTCGTTGTTAGCCAATCTAAAACAGAAAAAGCCGCAGCTAAAGAATCAGTTAAAACATTAAGAGATAACGGAGTTAACATCTTAGGCTGTGTCTTCGCTAATATCTCTGCTAAACGTGGCGATTACTACTACAGTAATAAATACAAATATTATTACCAAAACTACTATGGTAAAGAAAACGAAGCGGCTAAAGCTAACGAAGAGGTAGCCGAAGAAGAAAAGAAAGATAACTAATCTATGATTGATATCCACACACATGTCATTCCTAATGTCGATGATGGTTCACCAGATCTAGAAACCTCATTAGCGATGATTCGTCACGAAATAGATATTGGAGTAACAGAAATCATCTGTACTCCCCATCATATCTATCATCGTTACGAAAAAACTGTGGAAGAGATTACGAGTCAGTTTAATTTTCTTAAAGAAGCGGTAGAAAAAGAAAATCTACCAATCAAATTATATTTAGGTCAAGAGATTTGCTACTCACATCGTGAAGATCAAATCAAGATGTTAAAAGAAGGCAAATTATTGACTTTAAATAATACGAATAGGATCTTACTTGAATTCTCATTCACTAGAGAACCAGAAGACCTATTAGATGTCCTCTATAACTTCTCAATACATGGCTATGAAGTGATTATAGCCCATATAGAGAGATATGAATGGATGACATATGATAAAGCCCTCTTAATTAGAAACGAAGGGGCAAAGATACAAATCAATTCCAATTCGTATTTAGGTCTTACAACTTGGAAAGAAAAAAGATTTGTAAAGAAACTACTAAAAAAAGACCTCGTGGACTATGTCGCTAGTGATACACATAGCTTCCGCCCATCAACATTAGATAAGTCATTTAAGAAAATTAAAAATCCTGACTTATTCAATTACGTAAGATAATAAACAAATCTTACTAAAACTACATCAATCTATTTCACTAAATCGCAGCCAGTGGCACCTTAATAGGGAATAGAGGTCATCTTTATCTAGGTATATTTATTGGACTATATATCTAATGAACGAGCATGCAATAAAAACGGGAGATTAAGTATGTATTACGTTATTCAAGTCAAAACCGGTAAAGAGAATGAAACCATCCAGGATATCTTAAAAAATAAACCTGATGATCCATCGTTTGATGTTTTTTCTCCATACCGTAAAGTCATAAAGAAATTTAAAGGTATTGAAAAAGAAGTAATAGAAAGATGTTTCCCAGGCTATGTCTTCGTTGAAACTAATGATGTTAAAGAGTTATTTAGACAGTTATATTTCACGCCAGGCTTTCAAAAGCTATTAGGCAGAGAAGAAGGAACAGAAAACTTCCTACCTTTAGATAAAGATGAATCACGTATGGTTGATATTCTCTATAGTAAGAACAATAACAGGATTACTGAGATATCAAATATACAAGTCAGAGAAGGCGAAATGATTCGCGTTCTCGATGGCCCATTAATGGGCCTAGAAACGAAGATTAAAAAAGTTAATCTCCACAAAAGAACGGTGACTATTGAATATACGATGTGTAATAGATTAGTAACATCTAATATCGGTATTAATATCGTCACTAATATCATTAATAAATAAGAAAACATTTATGAAAAACAGAAAAGGCTATTTATCATTATTCCCAGTGAGATGGATGCTTATCCTCTATGATATCCTCATCTACGCGTTAGTGATAGTATTCGCTTTAGTCTTATATAGAGCCCATCAACTGGAGTGGTGGCAAGTTTTAATCCATTTTGCTATTGGTGTTACTCTTAGTTGTACTTGTCGATTCTTCTGGAGAGTATATGGACAAATCTGGAGATATGGTGGTGTACAAAGCTATCTCAGATTAATGTTAGCGGATCTATGCTTCTTTGTTGTTTATTACATCGCTCAAAGATTTATTCCAGGTATTGGTTCTTTAGTCTTTCCAGTAGTCGCTTTAATCGTCTCTGCTAATACCTTAGTGTCATTAGTCGTAAGAATGGTTTACCGTTACTTATATAAGCACGTTAATAGAAGCACTAAAGGCGGTAGAGCTATTGTTAAATTTATTAACTTCATCGCCCATAGTGATTGGACACTTGATAGAGGCGATCCAGTTAATAAAATTAAAATCGCTATTATTGGTGCGGGTGTTGTCGGTACAGGTTTAGCGGAAGAACTTATTAATAACCCAGTCAGCGCTTATATACCTGTTTGCTTCGTAGATATTGATAAAGAAAAACTTGGTAGAGAAATATATGGTAAACCCGTTATCTTAGAACAAGATGGTACACCAGATTTATTAATTGAACATGGTGTCCAAGAAATAGTTATCGCTTTACCTAATTCCGTTAATGTTGAATCACGTAAGAAATTATACGAAAAATATAAAGCTGCGGGCTTTAAGATTAAATCATATGACTATCCTTCAATGCAAAGTACACAAAAAGGTAAAAGAACCTTAAGAGACTTTGATATTGAAGAATTGTTATTTAGAAAAGAACAAGAAGTCATTACTGACGTCACTATTAACTACTATAAAGATAAGAAAGTATTAGTGACTGGTGGTGGTGGTTCTATCGGTAGTGAAATCGCTAGACAAATAGCGAAAATGGAACCTAAGCAATTAATACTATTAGATATCTATGAAAATGGTGTCTATGATATCCAACAAGAATTAAGAATCGAATACGGTGATACTTTAGATTTAAAAATTGAAATATGTAGTATCACTAATAAGATGGCTTTAGAAAAAGTATTTAAAGCATATAAACCAAATATCGTTATTATGGCCGCTGCTCATAAACATGTCCCATTAATGGAACATAATGTTATTGAAGCAGTTGATAATAACGTATTCGGTACTTTAAATACCGTTGAACTCGCTGAAAAATATAAAGCCGATAGAGTTCATATGGTATCTACTGATAAAGCTGTTAACCCAACGAATGTTATGGGTGCAACAAAGCGTATGTGCGAATACATCTGTATGACACACGCTAGAATAAAACAACATACAACATTCTCCGCTACTAGATTTGGTAATGTTTTAGGTAGTGCGGGTTCAGTTATCCCATTATTTAAAAAACAAATCCAAAATGGTGGACCAGTCACATTAACAGATAAACGCATTATTAGATATTTCATGACCATACCTGAAGCAAGTCAATTAGTGTTACACTCCGCTGCAATTGCTAAAAACGGTGAATTAATGGTCTTAGATATGGGTCAACCAGTGAAGATCTATGACCTCGCTGTTGAAATCATTAAGATGTCCGGTTTTGAACCAGATAAAGATATTAAGATTATTGAAACTGGTTTAAGACCAGGTGAAAAATTATATGAAGAATTATTAGTTAAGGATGAAAGATTAACTAAGACTGATAATAAACAAATATTCATTGAAAAAGATATCCCATTGTCATTAGAAGAACTAAATGAAAAATTAGAAATCTTAACTAAAGCAATGGATTTAAAATCAAACACAATCACTAAGGCCGCTTTACACGAAGTGGTACCAACCTTCGTTAATCCTGACAATATTAACGGGGGGGGGGCGTAAAAACTCCTAAGAAATAAAATACCTAAAATATGCGATGCTTGCCATCGCTTTTTGAATATTTAAGAAGGCAACAATTATGACAAAAAGAATGAACATTCCATTTTCACCACCAGACATTACAGATGCTGAAGTAGAAGAAGTATCTAAGGCTCTTAAATCTGGTTGGATTACAACCGGTCCAAGAGTTAAAAAACTTGAAAAATTATTAGCGGAATATGTTGGCGTGCCGACTGAAGCGCCTAATTGTGTTTGCTTAAACAGCCAAACAGCCTGTGGCGAATTATCACTTAGATTATTAGGCATTGGTCCACAAGAGGGTGGCAGTGAAGAAGATGAAGTCATTACTTGCGCTTATACATACACGGCTTCGGCTTCAGTAGTGTGCCATGTTGGTGCTAAATTAGTTTTAATCGATTGTCAAAAAGACAGTCTAGAAATGGATTATGAAGCATTAGAAAACGCAATTAATGAACACACTAAAGCAATTATTCCAATTGATCTTGGTGGTGTTCCTTGTGATTACGATAAAATCTTTGAAATCGTCAATAGAAAGAAACAACTATTCAAGCCTTCAAATAAAATTCAAGAAGCTATTGGTAGAGTGGCGATAGTTGAAGATGCCGCTCACGCAATCGGTGCATCATACAAAGGCAAGATGGTTGGTTCTATTGCAGACTTTACAAATTTCAGTTTCCATGCTGTCAAAAACTTTACAACCGCTGAAGGTGGCGCGATGACATGGAATCATATAGATGGAGTTGATGATGCTGAGTTATATCATCAAATCCAGTTATATTCATTACATGGTCAATCTAAAGACGCCTTAAATAAAAACAAGCCAGGTATGTGGGAATATGATATTGTCGGTACATGGTATAAATGCAATATGACAGACATTATGGCTGCCATTGGTTTAGTGCAATTTGATAGATATCCAAAATTACTGGCCAGAAGAAAAGAAATAATTGAAAAATATGATGCAGCGTTTAAACCATTAGGTGTTGAAACACTTCCACACTACACAAAAGAGCACATTAGTTCTGGCCATCTTTATATCATAAGAGTACCAGGCGTTAATGATGAACAAAGAAGAGAAATCATTATCAAATTAGCGGAATTAGGAATAAGTACAAATGTTCACTACAAGCCTCTTCCAATGCATACAGCATATAAGAAGTTAGGATTTGATTTAAAAGATTATCCAAATGCTTATGCTAGATATGCTAATGAGATTACATTACCACTTCATACATGTTTAACTGATGAAGAGGTGGAGTATATTATTAAAAGTTTCAAACAAGTCCTAAAAGAATATGTTGATTAAAAAGTGGGAGAAATTACCACCCGAACTACAAATAGATGAAGTTAGACCATATTGGGAGAGACTTAGAAAAAAGAATTTTAGCTTATTTTGGAAAAGGGTATTTGACATATTTGTTTCTGGAATTTGCTTATTAATTCTGCTCCCATTCTTTTTAATTCTCTCCTTAGCGATAGTTATCGATAGTAGAGGCGGAGTCTTCTATAGGCAAGAAAGAGTAACTCAATATGGTAAGCACTTTCGAATCTTTAAATTTAGATCAATGGTTAAAGATGCCGACAAAAAAGGCACTTTAGTCACCACTAGTAATGATGTAAGGGTTACAAGAGTTGGCAAGTTTATCAGGAAATTCAAAATAGATGAAATAAGCCAACTCATAGATGTTTTTAGAGGAACAATGACTTTTATAGGTACAAGACCTGAAGTTCCTAAATATGTAAATCAATATAAGGCCGAATATTTGGCTACTTTGCTTTTACCTGCGGGCGTGTCTTCGAGTGCATCTATTATGTTTAAAGACGAGAACGATATGCTTGATAAAGCAGAAAACGCTGATGACGTATATCTAAACCAAATACTTCCTATCAAAATGAAATGGAATTTGTTTGATCTTAGAACATTTGGTTTTTGGAGAGACATAAAGTTGTGCTTTGTGACTGTGTTTGGTGTTTTAGGAAAAAAATACGATAAAGAGGTTCCAAATAATGATTGATGGATTGGTCTCAGTAATTATGCCATCTTGGAATACTGGTCGATGGATTGCTGAATCTATTGAATCGGTAATAAACCAAACGTATCAGAATTGGGAATTAATTATCGTTGATGATTGTTCTACTGACAACACGGATGAAATAGTTAACTCGTTTAAGGATGCACGCATTAAATATCTTAAAAACGACGTTAATAGTGGTGCTGCGATAACACGAAACAGAGCTTTAAGAGAAGCCCAAGGTGAATGGATTGCTTTTTTGGATTCTGATGATTTGTGGGTTCAAAACAAATTAGAAAAAATGGTTTCATTTATGAAAACCCACAATTATTCATTTGCCTACCATTGTTATGAGAAAATTGATGAAGATAGCAATCCACTTAATATTTTTGTGTCTGGACCAAGAATTGTAACAAAGAGAAAAATGTATCATTATGGGTATCCTGGTTGTTTAGCTTTTATGTATTCAACAAAAGAACACGGACTCATTCAAATTAAGGATATTAAAAAAAATAATGACTATGCAATTCTTTTAAAACTTTGTAAACAGGCTAACTGTTATCTTTTAGAAGAGAATCTAGCAAAATATAGGATTCGCAAAAAGAGTATTAGCCACGATAAATTGAGTAAAAAGCTGAAGAGCCACTATGATTTATTTCATATTTGTGATGAAAAACCAGCTTTGATTGCTTTTTGGTACGCCAGTTGGAATATGCTATATGGTTTGCATAAGAAAAGGAAATATGAGAATCAACATTTTTGATTTCCATTTTTTGTATAGATTGTGTTTCTTTTGGAAGAGAATATTTTTTATTTTTGTAGTTTTAGGCAATAGTTTTTTATAATCTTTTCGACAATTGGTGGCATTAATGAATATATTAATTGTATTGTCAAATCTTTCATATAGAAGCGGTGTAACTTCTGTTATAACCAATTATCTAAGGTTTATAGATCGCAAGAATAATAATTTTGCGGTAATCTACTACGATAAAACCAACACACAATCTTATGAAGATGAACTGATTAAGATGGGTGTTAGAATATTCTTCTTGCCTCGTAGATTTTTTGTGTCAAAATTAAAAGCATTTTGCAAAGATTGGTTTGGACAATTTGATATTATTCACATTAATGACCCATATTTGGCTTTTTGCTTTTCTGGAATTAAAAAGAAACTAGGGGTCAAAAAAATCATTTACCATTCTCATACAACCAAGTTTTCTGATACCAAGTTGAAAGGGGTGAGGAATTTCTTTTTATCGTTACCCTGTAGGAAACAAGCTGATTATTTTTTTGCTTGTTCCAATTTAGCTGGCACTAAAGTCTTTGGCAAAAACTTTAAAAAACGTGGTTCAATAGTCTATAATGCAATAGATTTATCTAAATTTTATTTTTCATCGGTTGCTCGCGAATGCATAAGAGGCAAATATAAATTTGACGATAAAGCAACCGTTGTTGGCCACGTTGGCAATATGACCCCCCAAAAAAACCATCTATTTCTAATTGACATATTTTTTAATTATCTTTCTTTGGATCCTGATGCGGTTTTATTACTTTTAGGAGATGGATATTTAAAAGATAAACTAATCAGGAAAATTAAAAAACTCGGTTTAGAAAAAAAAGTTTTTTTTGCTGGAGTTGTCAATAATGTTAATGACTACATGTCTTCTATGGATAAATTCTTGTTTCCTTCGCTATTTGAGGGGTTGGGAATTGTTATGATTGAAGCACAGACGAATGGGCTTCATTGCTTGCATTCTGATGTTGTTCCAATTGAAGCTCTTTTTAATTCTTCTAACAATACAGCGATGCCTTTAAAGGAAAACGCTAAAGAATGGGCCAAAAAATTGAAATCACTTCCAAGCAGAGAAAATTGTATTTCTCTTGAAGAAGATAATTATGACATTAAGAAAGCGTCGGACAAATTGGAACAATTATATAAGGCGGTTTTAGCTAGATGAGTAAAAAGAAAAAATATGGGCAGGCGATGAAATGGTATCGATTTGAAAGATGGCTATATGTTCATCATTTGTCTATTTTTTCCAAATTTGTTTTTAGATTGATGCAACTTTTTTTAGGTTGTACTATTCCTCCATCTGTTGAAATAGCAAAAAATGTTACAATTCCTCATTTTCATGGTATTGTCATCCATCATGAATGCAAAATCGGAGAAGGAACTTTTATATATCAAAATGTTACCCTGGGCGGCAGAAATGGCAAACCTGGTCCTACTATTGGCAATAATTGCCTTATTGGAGCGGGTGCAGTTATTCTTGGAAATGTTAGAATTGGTAATAATTGCAATGTAGGCGCGAACGCTGTTGTTATTACAGATGTTCCAGACGATTGTACTGTTGTTGGTGTTCCAGCGAAAATAGTTAAAAGGAAAAATGATTTATGATAAGTGTTGTTATGAGTGTTTTTAAAGAACCGAAACAATGGCTTGTTGAATCAATTTCATCAATTATCGCTCAAACTTATAACGATATTGAGATAATAGTGGTTGTTGATAACCCATATTTAGCAAAGGAATCTAGGGAATCTTTTGATTACTTAACCGAAATAAAAAGAATGAATAACAATGTACAATTAATATTCAATGAACAAAATCTAGGTTTAGCATCTAGTCTTAATATTGGGATAAATGCTTCTAACGGAGATTTCATAGCTAGAATGGATGCAGATGATATTTCTTTGCCAACGAGGCTTGAAAAGGAAATGGCCTTTTTGTCCGAGTATAATGTCGACATGGTGTCAACTAACGGTTTTATCATTGACGAAAAATCAAATATCGTTGATTCTTCTATTGGAAAAATGTATTTTGATCCAACAAACATCTTACCAAATAAAAATTGTATTTTGCATCCCTCTGTTTTGGTTAAGAAGTCTGTTTTGATTGACGTTGGATTATATAGAAATTTTAGAAGATCTCAAGATTATGATTTGTGGTTAAGAATGATTTCCCTTGGATATAAGATACGTACGTTAGACGAGAATCTCGTGAAATATCGAAAAAGCAATGATAATTTAAGCAACACAAATAGACTCGAACAATATTATACAAATCTATATCAAAAAAAATTGTTTATTGAAAGACAAAAAAAAGGAATAGATAGTTTTTCAGAAAAGAATTACAGGAGGTATATTTTATCAAAAAAAATAACTCCTAAAAAAAATGAAAAATGCAAGAAATGTATGCTTCATTTAAATAATGCGAAGAGATTGAAAGAAAACGGGAAGAGCTGTTTCAAAGAACTATTTCGTGCATTTTTTTGTTATCCTTCCATTGTTTTAAGATCGGTTTTAAACAGTATTAGTGGTTCTTCTATTAATACAAAAAGGGGAGCAAAGTGATTTATTTTTTGATTTTTTTATTGTCGTTTGAACTATTAATTGCGTTCTTGCTGAACGGAAAGAGAATTATCTCTCCTTCTTTTATTGCTATTGGAGTTTTTCTTTTTTCTTCTATCGTTTATGCCATTTGTTTAAAGAGCCTTTACGGAACTGACATTCATTTTAAAACCGTTATCATAGTTTCATGCTTACTGCTTTTTATAATTATTGGAGAAGCCTTGGCTAATGTTACAAAAAAAGACCACGAAATGGTTGTTAAACGTTCGAGCTTTGTTTCTAGCAAAAGCGTTTATTTAACCGACGCGATGTTAATATGCCTTACTTTCTTCGTTTTTATAACCTCTTTCTGGTATGTTTATGATATTTATAGGTTCTCTCTATCTTTAGGGAATTCACAAGGTAATTTTTTTGCTTCTGTTTTGTATGTTAGGCAGGCAACAAATTATGGAACAGGCAGAGTTGTTTATTCGTCTGGCACACTATTATCTCAATGTATTTTAATTTCTAGATGCATCGTTTATTTTTCTTTCTTTATGCTGGCAAACCGAAGCCTCGCAAAAAAAAGATTGCAGTGGAAATACTTATTACCGATTATGGGTTATGTATTGTATGTAGTTTTCTGTGACAGTCGCGGTTATTTGATTGCGGATGCACTAGTGTTTTTGCTGATAGTTTTTAATTCTCTTAATTCTTTCGGTGTTTCAAGAAAAAAACAAAACAAAACGCTTTTGTTGATAGGAATAGTTTCTTTAATATCTTTTTTTATTATTTTTAGACTCCTAGGCTATCGTACTGGAACTTCCAATAACTATTCTTTTTTAAATAATATTGCTGATTATGTTTCATCCGGATTATTAGGTTTGGATTTATCGTTGAACGAAGGTTATGCTACAAATACATATTTTGCTCAAAGCACGCTTAGAAATATTTATATCAAGTTAAACGATTTTGGCTTTGACTTTCAACTCGGCAATTCTAATGGAGCTTTTTTTGAGTTTGCGGGTGGACAATCCAACATATATACTGGTTTGTATGCCCCTATAAAAGATTTTGGATTTTTTTCAACTATCTTTTTGTTAGTTTGGTCTTTTTTGACACAAAAATTACTCAACAACAATAATTACCATCGCTTTGATTTACTTCATTGTTTTTTGATTGGCATAATGTTTTATCCTTTGGTTATGATATCTATTGGTGGTGAATGGGCAAATGTGCTTAGTATAACGAGCCTTTATCAAATATTCTATCTTTTACTAATAGAAATTATTTTTATTAAAAAGAGGCCCTCTAATATGCCAAATAGGAGTTTTCGCTTTGGATTATAAAATATACCAAATAGGTGTGGAATACGAATATAGTAAGATTACTTGCAATAGTATTTCTGAGGAATACAAATTGTTTTATTACTCACTCTCTTTGCATAAAAAATTCCACGGAATTAAAAAATTGCTTTTTAAATTTCATACTTCTAAAAAAATTAATAGGATTGTAAAATTGCCTTTTAAATCTGTTTGGGCACCAAGTGTTTTAGACAATTGCAACAATATTCAAAAAGATGATATCGTCTGTTTCATTTATCAAGGCGGAGATAACTACTTTGATATTGGAGTTTTTCCATATCTAAAAAAGCATTTCCCTAATTCTATTTTGATTTATAATTACAATGACTTGGTGGAATTGAATGAAAGATTATATCCTGGATTTTTGAATAAGTGCAAGGCAACATTCGACATTATCATGACATTCAATCCGCTTGATTCAAAGGCATTTGGAATCGAATTACACCCTCCGGTTTTTCCGAGATTAAATTACTTGGGCGTTGATAATAAAAATGAGTACGATGTTTTTTTTGTGGGAAAAGACAAGGGTCGCCTTGCTTTAATTCTAAAAATATACGAGTTAATGGTTGCTCATGGACTTAAATGCGAATTTTATATTACTGATGTAGAAAAAGAAAGGCAACTGTATAGTGAAAAAATTCATTACAACGTTTTTCTTCCTTATGAGGATGTTTTAAAAAAAGTTAGCAAAACGAAATCTGTCCTAAATATTATTCAAGAAGGCTCTTGTGGGATAACTTTGCGCGATTATGAATGCATCACCTTTAAAAAAATGCTCCTTACAAATAATACATATTTAACAAACACTAAGTATTATGATGCGAACAAGGTCTTGTTTATTAACGAAGACATTCCTTTTGAGAAAATTAAGAATTATAAAGACTCAAGTTGGAATATAACTGGTGATTGTTCCGCTAAATCATATATAACGTGGATAAATGAATTGATTGATGTTTATATTGCAAAGTCAAAAAAATATGAGAAGTAAGAACGCTATTAAAAATTTATTGTTTTTGTTGATTCAAGAGATTGTTGCATTTGCCTTGGGAATCATTTTTCCTAGATACATTATTGTTCTATACGGATCAGAGATAAATGGATTGACAGCAACAATCACTCGTGTTTTGGCATTGGTAAACTTAATTCAAGCAGGTGCGGTTGGCGCTGCTATTTACCAAATGTATAAGCCTGTAGCTGATAAAGATTATGACACTCAAAGTGCCATCATTTATTCAAGTAGAAAGTTTTATAATATTATTTCTGTCGTCTATTTGTCTCTTTCTTTGGCTGCTGGTGTTTTTTATGGCTTTTATCTCAAGAACGATGGATTGAGTTTTCTTGCTATTTTTCTATCGTTTTTTATTTTGGCTTTAAACGGAGCAAACATTCTTCTTTTTAATTCGATTTGTGATATTTTTATTTCTCCTCATCAAAAAAAGTACCTGATATCATTTGCATCAATTTGTGAGCAGATTGTTAGATATGGCTTAATGACTGTTGTTCTTGTCTTAAAGCTTCCTTTCATTTTTATATACTTGTGTTATTTGGCTGGCGGTTTTGTATCGGTTGTGCTCAACTTACTATTTTATAAGATACTTAGCAAAAATATCATTTCCAAAAACCCAAGCAATAAATCTTACGTAATACCTGGCAAAAAGTATTTGATGCTTGCATCTATTGGGTCGGAAATGGTGACTGCATCACCCACAATAATTATAACGACCATAATTGATTTGGTTCACACAAGTATTTTTTCTGTTTATGCTATGATTTTTACTTCAATGAAAACCATTCTCAATTCTATTCAGCTTTCTTTTTCAGCTATTTTTGGAAATCTTACAAAAACAGCAGATAATAAAAAAATATACGAAGTTCATAGCTCCATTGAATTGTTGACTATTGCATTAGGCGCAATTGCTTCATCGTGTGTTGGTTTTCTAATCATACCATTCATAAGACTTTACACTGCTGGTGCAGACGCTAATTATGAATATACTATTCTTGCTATTTTTGTTGTTGCTTATACTGTTTTCTTTACTTTCCGTACATCTTATGGGTATGTAGCAACTGTATATGGACTATTTAAAGACACTTGCAAAATCATTCTTATTTTCGGGATAATTGGAATAACTATTTCCATTGTTTGTACGATTCTGTTTGGGATGCCATATGTGATGGTTGGATTGCTTTTTAATCAATTAGGATGTGCTATTACAACATTGCTTGTTATAAAGAAAAAAGTGTCTTGGTTTAAATTATCGAAATTATTTGTTAGAGCAGGAATAATGTCTTTTTTGGCATTTTCTTTTACACTTTTGTTTTTTGTTTTTGAGCCAAAAATTGATGGATGGGTTATTTGGATTCTTTATGGACTAATAATTGCTATTAGTGTTGGTTTTTTATTTACAATTTATTGTATAATATTCGAAAGAAAGTGCGTAAAAATACTTCTAACTTATGTTGGCAATCTTTTCAAAAGAAAAAGAAACCGAATTTCTTAATTCGTTCTGTAAGTTAAAATGTTTTTATTTTAATATTTATGCTTCCACAAGAACGATCGACTTAAGTAAAAACAATAAAATGTTGTTAAATATTAATTTTTAGGAGGAACGATATGGCTATTCAAGTATTAAAACCAAAATTTCATGTCGATGAATGTTTAGAACAAATTAAAGAATGCCTTGAGAAAGGCTGGACTGGGATGGGTTTCAAAACAGTAGAATTTGAAGAGGAATGGAAAAAGTATACAGGACATAAGTACGCTTATTATCTTAATTCGAATACTGTTGGTCTTCATTTAGCAGTCAAAATTTTAAAAATGAATAATGGGTGGAAAGATGGGGATGAAATCATTTCGACACCAATTACATTTGTTTCGTCTAACCACGCAATTATGTATGAACGTTTAAAACCAGTTTTTGCAGAAGTTGATCAGTACCTTTGTTTAGACCCAGAAGATGTCGAAAGAAAGATTACTGATAAGACAAGAGCGGTTATGTTTGTTGGTTATGGTGGTCGGGTTGGACAATTAGAGAAGATTATCCAAATTTGCAAAAAGCATAATTTAAAACTAATTTTAGATGCTGCTCATATGTCTGGCACCAAAGTTAATGGCGTTTGCCCAGGAACTTGGGACGGAGTAGATGTTGCTGTATATTCTTATCAAGCCGTTAAGAATTTAGCTACTGGCGATAGTGGTATGATTTGTTGGAATGATGAAAAATCTGCTAACTTAACAAGAATGCTTGCTTGGTGTGGTATAAACAAGGACACTTATGCTCGTTCGAACAAAGGCACATATGCATGGAAATATGATGTTGACTATGTTGGCTATAAATACAATGGAAACGCCATTATGGCGGCAATTGCATTGACTCAACTTAAATACCTTGACGAAGAAAACGCTAGAAGAAGAGAAATAGTTAGAATGTATAACGAAGGTTTCAAGAACAATCCTTTGATTAAAATAGTTCCTGCTAATTATGAAAATGAATGCTCTTACCATTTATACGAATTAATGGTGCCAGATAGAGAAGCTTTGCTGGACTTTATGTCAAAAAACGATATCAATTGTGGTGTTCATTATAGAGATAATACTGAATACTTGGTTTATGACTATGCTAAAGGGACTTGTCCTAAATCACACGAAATATCTGATCATCTTATTACAATGCCTCTTCATATGTGGTTGACAGATGAAGATGTTAAAAAAATAATTGAAAAAGTGAATGAGTTTGTACAATAAAATATTATTGAAGGTTTAATTGGAGTTGAATAATGAATTTTACTGGT
Source organism: uncultured Erysipelotrichaceae bacterium (assembly GCA_902777015.1). Lineage (GTDB taxonomy): Bacteria > Bacillota_I > Bacilli_A > RFN20 > CAG-826 > RUG14515. The sequence goes on from CACYSA010000002.1 coordinate 94,135, forward strand.
AAAAAAGTATTGATATTAGGCGGTGGCGGTGTTCATAGCAAAGTTGTTGAAGCCGCTAAAGAAATGGGTGTTTACACAATAGTCGCTGATTATTATCTAGAAGATAAAGCACCAGCTAAAAGAATAGCTGATGAGGTTTTATTAATTAGCGTCAAAGATGTTGATAAAATCGTTGATTATTGCAAAAAAGAACACGTTGATGGGATTGTTAATTTTTGTAACGATCCAGCACAAATACCTTATCAAAAAATTTGCTCTCGCTTAGGTCTCCCTTGTTATGGAACAGAAGAGCAATTTAACTCTTTTACAAACAAAACTCTTTTTAAAAAATTGTGCAAAAGTAATGGAGTCGGAACAATTAATGATTATTCATTAAAAGATGTTGACGAAAAAAAGGTATTCTTCCCAGTCTTCGTTAAACCAGATGATAGTAGAGGATCTAGGGGTCAAACAGTTTGCCACAATTATCGTGAATTAAAAAAAGCAATTGAGGTCGCTAAACAAGAATCAAACGACGGGGAAATAATTATCGAAGATTATATTGTTAATTCCCAAGAAATGCAAATTACATATTTTTTTGTAAATGGAACTCCCTATCTAATTCGCACTACAGATAGCTATAATGGTCCTGAAAAGTTCGGACTTGAAAAGGTAGTTGCTTGTTCTGTGTCTCCTTCTCGTTATACGAATGATTATTTAAAAAACGGACATCCTAATGTTTTAAAAATGTTTGAAAAAATGGGAATTAAGAATGGCCCTGTTTTTATGCAAGGCTTTTATCACAAGGGTGATTTCCTTTTCTTTGACCCAGGAAGAAGATTTCCCGGTGTAGATTACGAATTAGTTTATAAAAAGCTATATGATATTAATATCATGAAAATGATGGTTTGCTTTTCTTTTACTGGTTCTTTTGGCGAATGGTCGCTAATAAATGATATGGTTAATATTAACGGAAAGCGGGCTGCTGTATTATTTCCGACGATTTCTGCAGGGACAATAGATTCAATCTGCGGTTTAAATAATTTGGAAAGCAATAGTTCTGTTTTTGGTTTTTCCCAAAGATATAAGGTTGGGGATCAAATCGGTTGGAGCTTTGATGTCAACCAAAGATTTGGGGAAATAGATTTTATTGCAGATAATACTGAGGCATTAAAGAACAGCATAAACGATGTTATAAATGAAATGAAAATATTAAACAAAGAAGGCGAAAATATGGTTTACGCCCCGTTTGATGTCGAGAGGATTGTTTAAATATGGAAAACAAAATTTTAGTTGATTTAGTTTCAATGGAAGACATGGTTTCTTCTGGCTGCTTTGATATTGATTCTGTGGCTAGCATTATTGGGAAGACTTTGATTGATTATAAAAAAGGTTGTATTGACTTGCCAGATAAAATTTCTCAAATTTTTAATGAAGAAACTCAAGATAGAATTAATTGCATGCCAGCAACACTCAAAAAAGAAAAAGTATGTGGTGTTAAATGGGTATCAGTCTTTCCAAATAACCCGATTAAGTATTCAACTCCAAATGTTTCGGGAACAATTGTGCTGTCTGAGATTGAAAAAGGTTTGCCATTTGCGATTATGGATGGGACTTTTATTACCGCGGTTAGAACAGCTTGTATAGGTGCTTTGGCGGCGAAGAATCTCGCTAAAAAGAATAGCAAAGTTTTTGGATCAATTGGTGCTGGGGAACAGGCTAAAATGCATTTTATAGCAATAAAACATTTCTTCCCTGACATTAAAAAGTGTTATGTTGCGTCATACCGATCATTCGAGGAAGATTCTTTTGTTGATGTTCTGTCTAAAAAGTATCCAGATGTAGAATTTATTAAATGCAATTCGGATTATGGAATGGCATCAAAGGAAGCAGATATTATTGTAACAGCAGTAAGTTGCCAAAGACCTTTACTTAGAGCAGATTCGATCAAAAAAGGAGCTTTCTATTGCCATGTTGGTGGTTGGGAGGATGAATATGAAGTTCCTTTAATGGCTAACAAGATTATTTGCGACAATTGGAACGCTTTGAAGCACAGAGGATCACCTACCATTGCTAGATTATATAGTATGGGCAAATTAAAAGATGAAGACATTTATTGCAATTTAGCTGATGTTTTAGACGGCACTAAAAACGGTAGAGAAAGCGATGAAGAATTTATATATTTTAATTCAATCGGATTAGCATTTATTGATATTGCCGTGGCATTATCTTTCTATAAAAAATGTAAAACGAAGACGAAATGGGTAATGAAAAATAGTGATTTATTCGGGAGCATAATTAACAACTAATGAACCTAGTTAATAAAATTATTATCAAACATCTAGAAACAGGATTAGAAAAAAAGGATAGTTCTTATTTATCCATTCGCGTTGACTATACTTTAACCCAAGATGCTACTGGCACAATGGCATATCTTGAGTTGATGAGTATTGGCATTGACAAAGTTAAAACAAAACTATCTGTAAGTTATGTTGATCACAATACTTTACAAAATGGCTTTGAAAATGCTGATGATCATTTGTTTTTACAATCGGTTGCGGATAAATATGGAATTCTATTTTCTAAAGCGGGAAATGGCATTTGTCATCAAGTTCAACTAGAGAGATTTACTAAACCAGGCATTACTTTGCTTGGTAGTGATTCTCATACACCAACTAGTGGTGGATTAGGCGCTCTTGCTATTGGAGCAGGTGGCTTAGATGTTGCGTTAGCAATGGCTGGTAAACCGTTCATAATTGTTAAGCCAAAGGTTGTTAATGTTAAACTAACTGGCACTTTAAGAAATGGTGTAACTGCTAAAGACATTATTTTAGAAGTTCTTAGAAGATGCACAATTAAAGGTGGCTTAAATAAAATATTTGAATATTCTGGAGACGGAATTAAACAATTATCAGTGTGTGATAGAGCCACAATATGTAATATGGGTGCCGAATTAGGGGCGACAACATCTATTTTCCCAAGTGATGAAAGAACATTAGAATTCCTTAAAAAGCAAGGAAGAGAAGAAGACTGGATTGAACTAAAAGCAGATAAAGATGCTACATATGATGAAACAATAGAAATAGATTTATCAAAATTAGATTGTTTAGTAGCCTGTCCGTATCAACCAGATAATGTTAAAAAAGTAAAAGAATTAGAAGGAACAAAAGTTGATCAAGTTTTAATAGGAAGTTGTACCAATAGTTCCTATGAAGATATGGTTAAAGTTGCTTCTATTTTAAAAGGTAAAAAGATTAATCCAAATGTTTCTTTTGGTATTAATCCAGGAAGTAAACAAGTTTTGGCAATGATGGCTAAGAATGGCTTGCTTTTTGATATCTTACAATCTGGTGCAAGAATTCTTGAATGTACATGCGGTGCTTGCATTGGCATGGGACAATCTCCATCCACGGGTGCCGTATCTTTAAGAACTTATAATAGAAACTTTTACGGAAGAAGTGGTACAAACTCTGCTTCTGTCTATTTGGTTTCTCCGGTCACAGCAGCATTATCCGCTATCAAAGGCGAATTTGTGGATGGCACAGATACAACAATTGATTTGGCTCAATATGATATACCAGATAAATATATTATCGATGATTCTATGATTATCAAACCAACCTTTAGAGACAATATAATAATGGGACCAAATATTATGCCGTTGTCAAAGTTTGACCCATTGCCAAACTCTATAACCGCTAAAGTGGTTTTGAAGGTAGGAGATGATATTACTACCGATCACATTATGCCTGCAGGGGCTAAGGTGTTGCCATATAGAAGCAATATTGAAAAATTATCTGATTATTGTTATGCCAATGTTAAAGCAACGTTTAAAGAAGACTGTAGACGATTAGGAATCAGCTTTATCGTTGGTGGTCTTAATTATGGCCAAGGCAGTAGTAGAGAACATGCTGCTATTGCGCCTAGATATTTAGGCGTAAGAGCGGTACTCGCTAAATCTTTTGCGAGAATTCATAGAAACAATTTAATAAATTTTGGAATAGTTCCATTAATCATTAGTGATGATTTTTATGATTCTATTAACGAGAAAGATGAACTAACAATCGACTTTAATCAGTTGGCTGATAATATCATCACCATCAACAATGAATACATTATAAAAACCACATTCTCTAAAGAAGAAATTGAAACATTGCAAAAAGGAGCGTTGCTTAATTGCTTATAATAATATGGCCTCTAATTTTATAAAAAAAGTCTTTAATGATAGTTTAACATCATCTTCAATCCCGAATGAGTTATATGAAAAATATAACGTTAAAAAAGGTTTAAGAAACGCTAATGGCACTGGTGTTTTGGTTTTATTAACTAAAATATCTGAAGTTCATGGCTATCAAATGGTCAATGGACAAAAAATAGATGATGAAGGTCATTTATATTATCGCGGATATGATATTTTTGATTTAGTCAAATTCAATAAACAAAGATATGGTTTTGAACGCATTTGCTATTTAATGCTATTTTCAAAATTGCCTTCTAATGATGAACTCAATAACTTCCACGAGTTATTATCAGAGAATTATTTGTTGCCACAATCGTTTGCAGAAGATGTAATCTTCAAAAACATTACACCTTCTGTCATGAATCAAGTTCAAAAAGCTGTTTTAAATTTATATGGATTTGATGAAGACCCAGATAATTCTTCTTCTTTTGAAACGCTTAATAAGGGTTTAAATCTCTTAGCGAAGATGCCATCACTTATTTCCTATAGTTATCGTGCAAAAAAACATTATATAGATGGTTTAACCTTACACATTCGCAATCCAAAGAAGGAATATTCTATCGCTGAAAACCTATTAAGAATGTCTAGAAAGCATGGTAATTTTGATCAATTAGAAGTTGAAACGTTAGATTTAGCCCTCATTCTGCATGCTGATCATGGTGGCGGCAATAACTCAACATTTGCTAATTTGGTTGTTTCATCGACCGCCACAGATATTTATTCATCTATGTGTGCCTCTTTAGGTGCTTTAAAAGGTCCTAGACATGGTGGCGCTAATCGTGCAGTAAGAGATATGATGCTAGCGGTTATTAGAAAAATTGGTTTAAATGCATCTGAAGACAAAATAACTATGGTTGTTAATAAAATATTAGACAAAGCTTTCTACGATAAAAAAGGCCTCATTTATGGTATAGGTCATCCTGTTTATACAATCAGTGATCCTAGAGCCATTCTTTTAAAACAAAAATGTAAAGAATTAGCGGAACTTAAAGGACAAATGGAAAAATTCAATTTCTACAGCAAATTCGAAGAAATAGCTATTAGGGAATTAAAAAAGAGAAAAGGCCCTACATTTAATTGCTGTGCAAATATTGATTTCTACAGTGGCCTTACATATGAAATCCTAGGGATAAATGAAGATTTATATACTCCGATTTTCGCTTGTTCAAGAATGGTTGGTTGGTTAGCGCATAACATAGAGAATAAATTATATTGTGATAAGATTATTCGCCCAGCTGGTAAATATGTTGGAGATATTAATAAATGAAAAGAAAAATAACATTATTTGAAGGCGATGGTATTGGTCCAGAAATAACAGCTCAATTAAAAAGAGTGTTTGAAGCCCTAAAATTAGACTTTGAATATGAAGAATTTCTAATTGGCCAAAGAGCGTATGAAAAGTATGGTGTACTCATTCCAGAAGAAGCCATTGAATCCATTAAAAGAAACAAAATTGCTATTAAAGCGCCCGTAACCACTCCGATTGGAACAGGATTTAAAAGCGTTAATGTCCAATTAAGATTATTATTTGATTTATATGTTAATTTTAGACCTGCTAAAACAATGCATGGTGTTCCTTCTAAATATGACAACGTTGATATTGTGACATTTAGAGAGAATACAGAAGATTTATATGTTGGCGATGAATACGAAATCGAAGATGGATATGTCGCTAAAAAGATAATTACCAAGAAATGTAGCGAAAGAATTATTAGATATGCCTTTGAATATGCTAAAAAGAACAATAGAAAAAAAGTTACTTGTATCCATAAGGCCAATATTTTAAAAAAGAGCGATGGATTATTCTTGAAAACATTTAATGAAATGAAAGAAGAATACCCTAATATCATTGCTGATAACAAGATTATAGACAACGCGTGTATGCAATTAGTAACAAATCCAAGCCAATTTGATTGCATTGTCGCTCCTAATCTATATGGCGATATAATTACAGACCTAATTGCTGGTCTCGTTGGTGGATTAGGTGTTGCTCCTGCTGCAAACATTGGAGAAGATGTCGCTATATTTGAAGCAGTTCACGGAAGTGCTCCTGATATTGCTGGCAAGGGCATCGTAAACCCAACTGCTTTATTGTTAAGCGGAGCATTAATGCTTGATTACATAGGTGAAAATTATAAAGCCTATTTGCTAAGAAAAGCAATAGAAAAGACTATACAAACTAAGTTTAAAACAAAAGATTTAGGTGGGATGGCTACTACTGAAGAGTTTGTTAATAAAATAGTTAATTTAATTAATCAATCTGTTTTATAGTTGTTATATTTTAAAGTTGAGTAAAGCGTATGAAAGGTATTATTTTAGCTGGCGGTAGTGGTACACGTCTTTATCCATTAACATTAGTTACGTCAAAACAGCTATTGCCTGTTTATGACAAACCAATGATATATTATCCATTATCAGTACTCATGATGGCTGGTATTCGTGATATCTTAATTATATCCACCCCTATTGATACTCCAAGGATGGAACAATTATTAGGAGATGGTTCTAAGTTTGGCATTAAATTATCTTATAAAGTACAGCCATCACCAGATGGCTTAGCCCAAGCTTTTATTCTTGGCGAAGAATTTATAGGAAATGATGCTTGCGCGATGATTTTAGGCGATAACATCTTCCATGGCGCCGGCTTAATTAAACATTTAAAGAATTCCGTATTTAGAGCGGAAAAAGAAAACATGGCTACTATATATGGCTATTATGTCAATGATCCCGAAAGATTTGGAATTGTTGAATTAGATGAACATTATAATGCTATTTCTATTGAAGAGAAACCGGAGCATCCTAAATCTAATTATTGCGTAACGGGTTTATATTTTTATCCTAAAGGCGTGAGCGAAATTGCTAAAATAATCCAGCCATCTAAAAGAGGAGAATTAGAAATAACCACTCTTAACAATGCTTATCTTCAACAAAAAAGGTTACACGTGACTGCGTTAGGTAGAGGTTATTCTTGGTTAGACACAGGAACACATGAGTCATTAATTGATGCTGGCGAATATATTAAATCATTAGAAGAACATCAAGGGCTTAAAGTTTGCTGCCCTGAAGAAATTGCGTACATTAATGGTTGGATTAATAAAGAGCGATTAATAGAAACTGGTAAATTGATGGAAAAAAATCAATACGGCCAACATCTATTAAATGTTGCCAATGGGAAGATTAAATATTAGTAATTATGTACTTAGAATCATTATTTCGCTATCTTAAGAAGAATTATCAAAAAGGAACTATATCACTGACATTTTCTCAGATAGAAGAAATAATGGGCAAAGAATTATGTATAAGTGCTAAAATGCACGACTCATATTGGAATAATCCAAGAATTAAACGGCTAATGGATAAATATAACATTAGATTTAATTATATAAATACATTTTCTCGACTAATATATTTTGAAATATTGTAATTAACAAAACGAGGACAATGTGATGGAAAAACAAATTGGCAATTTTTTATTTAAAGAAACATCTATTAAAGGCGTTTTTATTATTGAACCAAAGAAATACGGTGACAACCGTGGTTACTTTATGGAGACATATAAGAAGAAAGACTTTGATGAAGCTGGATTAGTCTATGACTTTATTCAAGATAATCAATCTAAATCAAAGAAAGGTGTTCTTAGGGGTCTTCATTTTCAAAAACAATATCCTCAAGCTAAATTAGTAAGATGTATTGAAGGTGAAGTTTTCGATGTTTGTGTTGACTTAAGAAAAGGCTCACCAACATACGGCAAATGGCATGGTGTAGTACTATCTGCAGAAAAAGGCAACCAATTCATGATGCCTAGAGGATTTGCTCATGGCTTTGTAGTATTAAGTGAAACCGCAACGTTCTGTTATAAAGTAGATGAATTCTATCATCCAGAAGACGAAGGTGGATTAATGTATAATGATCCAGATATTGGTGTTGATTGGCCAGATGTCGGAGAAATCTTGTTATCAGAAAAAGATAAGAAGAATCTTTCTTTTAAAGAATTGAATAAACTCGGACTATTCAAATAGGAAAAATTAATGAAAAAGATTTTAGTCACAGGCTCTGCCGGCTTTATAAGCGCATATTTAGTTAAAAGATTATTAGAAGATAAAGACAATCTTATTATTGGATTAGATAATCTTAATCCTTATTATGATGTATCTTTGAAAGAAGAAAGATTAAGATTAACTAAAAATGAAAGATATATCTTCTATAAAGGCGATCTAGCGGATAAATCACTCATACATAAATTATTTGATGAATATAAATTTGATATAGTGGTGAACTTAGCCGCGCAAGCGGGGGTTAGATATTCTATCACTAATCCTGATGCCTATATTAATTCTAATATTATTGGTTTCTATAATATCTTAGAAGCATGTAGACATCATCCAGTAGAGCATCTAGTGTATGCCTCTAGTTCATCCGTCTATGGTGGCAATAAAAAAGTACCATTTAGTACAGACGATAAAGTAGATAATCCAGTTAGTTTATATGCCGCTACTAAGAAATCAAATGAATTATTAGCGCATGCTTATAGCAAACTATATAACATACCATCTACTGGATTAAGATTCTTTACGGTATATGGACCAATGGGTAGACCAGATATGGCCTACTTTGGTTTTACTAATAAATTAATTAAAGGCGAAACAATAGAAATCTTTAATTATGGTAATTGTAAAAGAGATTTCACCTATGTTGATGATATAGTGGAAGGTATTCTTAGAGTAATGAAAAGACCGCCAGAAAAGAAAACTGGTGAAGATGGTTTACCATTACCACCATATAAGGTATATAACATTGGTAACAGTAATCCAGAGAACTTATTAGACTTCGTTCAAATACTATCTGAAGAACTGGTAAGAGCTAAAGTACTACCAGAAGATTATGATTTTGAAGCACATAAAAAATTAGTACCCATGCAACCAGGTGATGTGCCAGTGACATACGCCGATGTAAGCGATTTAGAAAGAGATTTTGGATACAAGCCAAAAACTTCTTTGAGAGAAGGATTACGCAAGTTTGCTGAGTGGTATTATGAATATTATATTAAGGGAGAAAAATAATATATGAAGATAGCAGTAGCAGGTGCAGGTTATGTTGGTTTATCAATAGCCACATTATTATCACAAAATCATCACGTTGAATTAGTGGATGTTATCCCTGAAAAGGTAGATAAAGTTAATAACCGTATTTCACCAATTCAAGATGATTATATTGAAAAATATTTCAAGGAAAAGAAACTCGATTTAGTGGCAACATTAGACGGCGCTAATGCGTATAAAGATGCTGATTTTATTGTCATCGCAGCACCTACCAATTATGATCCGGTCAAAAACTTCTTTGATACCAAATATGTTGAACAAGTTATTGAATTAGTGCTATCAGTTAATAAAAACGCTACTATGGTTATTAAATCAACCATACCAGTTGGTTACACTAAATCAATTAGAGAAAAATATAAAACAAACAATATTTTATTTAGTCCTGAATTTTTGAGAGAGTCTAAAGCATTAGAAGATAACTTATATCCATCTAGAATTATCGTTGGATGTGAACCCGCTCAAAAAGATAAAGCAGAAATCTTTGCTAATCTATTAAAAGAAGGTGCTATTAAGAAAGATGTGCCTATTCTATTTATGGGATTAACAGAAGCAGAAGCTGTTAAATTATTTGCTAATACATATTTAGCTTTAAGAGTATCTTATTTTAATGAATTAGATACCTATGCTGAATCAAAAGGATTAAATACACAAGATATCATTAATGGTGTTTGTTTAGATCCAAGAATTGGTACGCATTACAATAACCCATCATTTGGTTATGGTGGTTATTGTTTGCCAAAAGATACAAAACAATTAAAAGCTAACTTTGAACATGTACCAGAAAACTTAATATCTGCGATTGTTGAATCTAATAGAACAAGAAAAGACTTTATTGCAGATAGAGTATTACAAATCGCTAACTTTACCGAAGAAACCGCGAATAAGATAGTAGTGGGTGTTTATAGATTAACTATGAAATCTAATAGTGATAACTTTAGAGCATCTTCTATTCAAGGTGTTATGAAAAGAATTAAAGCTAAAGGTGTTAAAGTTATCATCTATGAACCAACATTAGAAGATGGTTCTGAATTCTTTGGTTCTTTAGTAGTTAATAATTTAGAAGAATTTAAGAAACAATCTAACGCGATTATCGCTAATAGATATGATAGTTGCTTAGATGATGTAGAAGATAAAGTATATACAAGAGATTTATTTAGAAGAGATTAATCAATCACGACAGGAGATTTGTATGAAAAAAGGATTTTTGAAGGAAGTAATTTATAGATTAGATTATCTTTATCTTCCGACAAACGTTTTTGAAAACCTCTACAACCATCTTTTTTCGATATTTAATTCCAAATTGCAAAACATTAGAGCTGATTATGCTGAACCGAATTCTTTGAATAACGATAATCAAGTTCGAGATAGATGCTATTCTATGTCTAGTTTAGACGAAAGAGAAGTATTAAAAATAAGTAGAAATTGTATTATTTTTGATTTCAAATTGAAACAAGATAATTCAGAGCAATATAATTCGTGGGTAGATAAAGTTATTGAGTATGTGAATAAGAATAAAAATGCATTTATTATTAAAAGAATTGGGATAAGAAAAAATAATTGCTTTTACATAGAAAACGAATATTTGGACCAGTTAAACGACATTTTTAATAAAGATTTTTCTTATCACAGTTCGGAAGATATGAATATCTATTCGATGGATAACAGACAAATTTTTGAAAAAGAAAATGCATTCTTGGGTTTCTATTCAAAGATAGGGACAGGAATTCTCAGTGAAGAATCACTTGGTGTTAAAAACAAAAAAGCGAATCTGGTACAATTTGATTTCGACTATTATTCGACTAATAAAAATTGTATTGAGGAATGTTTAAGCAATCCTTCTAACTTTTTATTACAGGTGCAAAGCATTATCCTCAAGTGCTTTTTAAATATTGTAAATAAAAATGCTTTAAAATACATAGATAATAAAAAAGATATGTATGAAAAATATCACGCGATTTTAATAGATTAATATGAATAAAATAATGGATAGTGCACAACTTTATAAAACGAACAAAGAAAAGGAAGAATCGATTAATTTTGTCGATTCTTTTCTATATGATTTCGATTTAGACACCAATGTCTTAGAAAACGATAATAGTGATAATTTATCATTCGTTTCAGATTGTCCTCAAGAAGTATTCGACTACACAAACAACTACTCTTTATCAAATAGAAGAGTTTTTAATTATGTACGAAAGGTACACAAATAATTTAAAATGCTATATTTCTGTTCATGGTTCGTCTGCTGAAGGTGAGTCAATTGTTATTGTGATAAAAGATGACATAGGCAAAATTGTTTTTGTTGTCGATTCTTTTCAAAACGGTGATATCAATATTCCAAATGATTTTTTGATTAATGATGGCATAAACAAAATTGATTACTTGGTTTGGACACATCCTCATGACGATCACACAAAAGGATTAGAAAAATTGCTTGAGCAAAAGGTAGAAAACATTTTAATACCGCTAAGGTTAGATGACTGTGTTTATAATTTAGGAGATTATTATAAAAATGTTTATAACGCTATAAGAAAGATTTCTAGTATTGGCTGTGACAATAGAAAAAAATCTTGGACAGTAGTTGAAGAGATTAGTTCTTCTTCTGTGATAGATGTTGCAAATTATGTTATAAATTTGACTAATCGATGCGAAGTAAAACTTGTAGCTTTTTCTCCAGAATCGCAACGATTAGCGAACATCTCAAACTCAGCTAATCCTAATTGTAACGATTATTCGATTGCCTTTAATTTAATCATTGGTGATTTCGTAGTGTCGCTAACATCTGATATAGAAAACAATACGATACAGTACAGTATAAGGAGAGAAAAGGTATTTGACTATTACCCTAACATTATTAAAATTCCACATCATGGATCTGAAAGCTCGGATGACATTTTGTCTCTATTCACATTTTGTAAAGAAAACGAGGACAGTGAACAAATCACCGATTCTTTATTTGGAATAAGCACTTCGATGAGCAAGAACGGGCTTCCGAACCAATCAACTCTCAAAAAATACACAGACAAATTAGGGCATGTTTTAAAAATAGATGATTCGATAACAAATAGCGAACTCGCTCGATTGGATTTTGAAATAGATGTCAAAGCTTCGACGGTTGAAATAATTGGCAATCAGAATTTTATCGAAGTTTAGAAAAAAAGCATATTTCAATAACAAAACATTTTATAATAGTATTAACTAGGAGAATTTGAATGAATAACAAAACCATTGATAGCAAAGGTAGAGAAATGGTCCAAAAAGCTTTTTTGTCTTTAGAAAAGTATTTGGATTGTGATTTACTTACTATTTGGGGCGACTTAATTGAAGGAACGGAAAACCACATTAAGGATATCGTCGAAAATCTTAAAAAAGATAAAATTAAACATGACAAATTGTTTGTTATTTTGACAACAACTGGTGGAAGTTTGACGCCTGTTCAAAAGATTGTTCAAGTGTTTAGACATTTTTACAAAGAAGTTAACTTTATCGTCCCAGATTATGCGTATAGTGCAGGAACTATACTGTGCATGAGTGGTGATGAAATATACATGAACTATTTTTCTAACCTTGGACCTATCGATCCGCAAGTTTCTACTAAAGATGGTAAATATGTTTCTGCATTAGGTTACTTAGATAAAATTAGTGAGATGCTAGAAAAAGCAAAGAAAAAAACATTGACTGAAGCAGAGTTTTTGATATTAAAGGATTTTGATTTGGCAGAATTGCGCTTTTATGAAACTGCAAAGGAATTAGCGGTAGATCTTTTAACGAATTGGCTAACACACTACAAGTTTAAAAATTGGAACAAACATAGTAATGGTACTCCTGTTACAAACGAAGAAAAAGTTATAAGGGCAAAAGAGATTGCAAAAACTTTAGGAGATAATTCTAGATGGAAATCGCACGGAAGACCAATACCTAAAGATGTTTTGGAAAACGAATTAAATCTTAAAGTATGTGATTTTGATGAAGATAAAAAGCTATCAAAACTTATCGATGAATATAACAGACTATTAAAAGAATATATTTCAAAGAATAAGTATGGTCGTTTTTATCAAACAAGGAGATTTATATGAAAAAAAGTAAATCATTAAGTAGTCAAATAGAAGAACTTGAAATGCTGTTTGATGATTCTTATTTTAAAGCCCTTTCTAAAGCCCTTTCTAACTATCATTCCATGGTTGAGGCTGGAGTTTTAATTCCTCGAGGTAATCGTTTAGCTGATAATCCAACTAATTATGTTAGCAATTGTGTGAAGAGAGTATAAAACAAATGGTTAAAACGATATTAGTCACAGGTGGAGCGGGTTTTATTGGTAACTGCTTCTGCAAATTATTATTAAACGAAAGAAAAGACTGGAAAGTGGTGAATGTTGATTCATTAACATACGCCGCTAATCCAAATACTATTAAAGAAGAATTAAATAATCCTAACTATAAGTTTTATAAGACTGATATTAGAGATAGAGAAGCAATATATAAGATATTTGAAAGTGAAAAACCAAATATCGTTGTTAACTTTGCAGCAGAATCTCATGTTGATAGATCTATCTTGGATCCAGAAAGTTTCTTAACCACTAATATTATTGGCACAGAAGTATTAATGGATGCTTGTAGAAAATATGGTATAGAAAGATATCATCAAGTATCTACTGATGAAGTATATGGTGATCTTCCATTAGATAGACCAGATTTATTCTTCCATGAAGATACTCCGTTACATACATCTTCTCCATATAGCACATCTAAAGCTAGTGCAGACCTTTTAGTATTAGCGTACTACCGTACCTATGGTCTACCAGTAACTATATCTAGATGTTCTAATAACTATGGCCCATATCAATTCCCAGAAAAGTTAATACCATTAATGATATATAAAGCTAACCATGACCAAAAACTACCAGTATATGGTGAAGGTCTTAATGTTAGAGACTGGCTATATGTAGAAGACCACTGTAGAGGTATCCTCGCTGTTATTGAAAAAGGTAGAGTGGGGGAAGTATATAACTTAGGTGGTCATAATGAAAGAAATAACTTATATATTGTTAAACGTATATTAAGCGAATTAAATAAACCAGAATCTTTAATTGAACATGTCGCTGATAGACATGGTCACGATCAAAGATATGCGATTGATCCACATAAAGCTAATGTCGAATTAGGATGGGATCCGATTACTACATTTGAAGTAGGTATTAAGAAAACTATTGAATGGTATTTATCGGATAAAGGTTCTTCTTGGTTAGATGAATGTATGAAACAAAACCAAGAATGGTTAAAGAAAAATTATGATAATAGAAAATAGAAAACAGTAGGTGGCTCGCATTGCTGTATGGGGTATGCGTGATGCTCGCCGAGTATGGTGCTGATTTGATTTGAATAACAAGAAGTATTTGTGGCATATAAGTATTAATTATTAGGAATGATTTGCTATGAGTGGGAAGATGTCGTCCAAGAAAAGATTTGAAGTAGAAGAAGCGGGGATTAAGGTCTCTTCTAAATCAGAAGTTATTGTGGCGCAGAAGCTTTATTATAATGGCTATCGATTTTCTTATGATAAGAAGTATCCTTATAAAGATGTTGATCAGCAATTCCGTTATGACTTTATGATTTTAAATGCTTCTGATGTCGATGAAGAACATATTAATACCGTTCATCATTTATTTATTGAAGTTAAAGATGATGGCAAAGAATATCTACAAGCATTACAAGAGAAAAGAAATATGGTTAATGACCATGATGATGTCCTTCTTGTGGTTACTGATAAAGAAATGGGTTTGTTTTTAGAAAGACTCAAAGAAGCGACAGAGTTGTTATCATTAAAAGCTGATTATAAAAGGCTAAAATATGAGAATTCAAATCTTAAGAAATTGTTAAAGAAAAATGGAATTAAGTATTAGATTTTTGGAAAACGCTAAAACCATTAATCTATATGATGGTATAGTTTAATTAAATAGAGTGGCCTTATAGAGTATAAAGAGAAGAAAAAATGAAGCTACAAGAATTGTTACAGTTAGAGCACGAATACGAAATTCAAAGTGTTAGTCAATATCTCGATTTAATTAATCTTGTCACCTCAAAAGTTAGAACGGATTTAAATAACACGGATCTTTTCATTGATGTTTTTTCTACTTTTGAAGATTTAATTCACACAAAGCAACCAACTTCAAGAGACATAAAAAAGTATTTGGAATGTATTAGGGATTTCGCTCCATTTGGGTCGCAAATCCCCGCCGCAAATAAAGATTATCCAAAAATAATTGAAACTAGGTTCTTTTATCGTGGCGTTTATAATGGTCTGTCTTTTAATCTTTTGCCAAGTGCTCTGAGAGGAAACAGATTTGGAAAAGAATCAGATTATTATCATTATGTTAAAGCTCAATGTGCTGGTGACTACCAAGACTTATCTCAATTAAATACATTAGTAAAAATGCAACATTATGATTGTCCCACACGCCTCTTAGATTTATCTTCAAATCCGCTTGTTGCACTTTACTTTGCTAGCAAGAATTTTGGATGTAGCAGCTGTGAAAATGCAAATTTCGGATATGTATATCTTTTTATTAATCCGGACAACGAGGTGCTGTTTGATGGAAGTGATAAGGCTGTTGCTCTTTCTTGCTTAGCAAAACTGAGCTTAAAAGATCAGGAGGCCATTTACGAAGCGTGTGTCAGCAAAATAAGAAGAAATGGATTTGGTGCGGTGTTCGATGCAAACAATAATGGACCAGCTATTGAAAAGTTATACCACGAGATTCGCCAAGAAAGAGAATTTGATAAACGATTAAAAGCCATTGATTTAATGAGAAATTATTATATACAGCCGGATATGACTAATAATAGGATTAAATTGCAATCAGGTGCTTTTTTGATTCCTGGCATTCATAGAAACCAGCTAGATTATCTTTCAAGCCTTGAATATGAGTATTACATTCGAATAAAGATTGTTGATCAAGAAAGAATTTTAGATGAACTTGATAGAATAAATATTAATGAGGCATCATTGTTTCCAGAGGCCGACAAAGTCGCTCATTATTATACTGAAAAACTATAATTTGTTATTTATCCTTCGAAAGAGTATTTTATAATCTAATTGTTAGTAATATTTTTAAAAGCTATTATGACACCATCTTTTTCCCCATTAAGATATCCTGGCGGTAAGTCGCAGTTTTATGATTCTGTGATAAATATCTTAGATAGAAACAATCTTCACAATATCACTTATTGTGAGCCTTTTGCTGGTGGTGCAGGCGTTGCTCTTCGTTTGCTTGCAGAAGGCAGGGCTTCAAAAATAATCATCAACGATGCGGATGCCGCAATTTACTCTTTTTGGCATGAAGTGGTGTTTGATACTGAATGGCTTATCGAACAAATAGCAACAATTCCAATAAATCTCGATATGTGGCAGATACAAAAAAACATTTTGAACAATCCGTGTTCGACAACACGTGAACTTGGATTAGCTGTTTTATATTTAAACAGAACAAATCGATCAGGAATATTAAAAGCAGGGCCAATTGGCGGCAAAGAACAAACTGGTTCGTACAAGATAGATTGCCGCTTTAATAGAGATTCTCTTATTCGCAAAATTAATAAGATTGCTATTTTTAAGAATCGCATAATCATAGAGAATCTTGATGCAGAAGATTTTATTAAAAAATATGCACATCTCGAAAATGCTTTTTGGTTCATCGATCCGCCTTATTATGTGAAAGGTTCTGAACTATATAAAAACTTCTATATTCACGAAAGCCATTTGAGTTTAGAAAAGTGTATTAAGCATTATTTAATTGATAAAAAATGGCTTTTAACATACGATAATTGCCCTCAAATAATGGAGATATACAAATGGGCACCATCACTGACTTTTGATTTAAAATATTCTGTTCAAGTTAAACGTATTGAAAAAGAGTTGCTCTTTTGGAACAACTTGAGAGTTGACGAAAGGATGTTATGCAAATATGAGTGAAACAATTCTTAAGAAGAAAATAAATGATTTACGCATTTGGTCTGATAACCCTAGATATGGGTATGGCAGCGAACTTATGGATGAACCTACCGCAATTAATGTTTTGATTGATGTTGTGGGAGAGAATAAAATGTACGCTTTGGCCAAAGATATTGTTAAATCGAAAGGTCTTCTGGGGAATACGCTGCCAACCATAGTTGAAAAGAATGGTGAATTCTTGGTCTATGATGGCAATCGTCGTATTAGCACAATCAAATATTTATTTAATCCAGAGTTAATTAAATTAGATTCTTTCAAAAGCAAGATCGAAAAATTGGTCGAAGGTAAAGATTTATCATACTTGTCATCTGTAAATGTGTTGTTGACAGATGAAGACAACGCTCTTCGCATTATGGATGGAACTCATACAGGTGAACGTGGCGGTGCAGGGTTAATTCCTTGGGACGCATATAACCGTGATATATCTCTTGCCAGTAGAAATAGACAAGTATTATACCCAATAGCTTTTGCTATTTCGAAAATACTTAGCTTAAACAAAAAAACAGACTTTGATATTAAATATACCGATTACCAACGTTTGTTTTCTTCCACAGCTTTAAGAGCCGAATTTGGCATTACTACTTTTGATGATGCTCACAAACAAGGCATTCAATCAGCTGTGAATGCTTTGCGTGCATATAAAGATTTTTTAAAATTCCCGAGCTATTCTCGTGAGTTTAACACAACAAAAGATGAATCTGATTCTGACTTGCCTATCAGTCGCTTCATATCTTGGCACAAACAAGTAACCACTCCTTTGGCGATCTATTCCATTTCTTTTGCTAGCATAGAAATTTTTGAGGGTGACGAGATACCCGACATAAAAGAAAGAATTATTGTTACAAAGAATGATGATAACTCTATAGTCGAAATTGATTCTGCTCTCTTAAGCATAACATATGAGAATCCAATCGGCAAAAAATGTAAAGACATTTCAAATACCTTCATTGGGGATTGGAAATGCAAAATCATGTATGACGGATGTTCTGCTGAAGGCATTGTAACAATCAAAAGGCTTGACGATCCTATTGTGATTTTTAAAGATAAAACAATACAAAAAGGAACTTCTTTGGCGCTTAAATCTTGTGTTTCAAGTGCCGTATCTTCAAGAAGGCATTCTATGATTGATAGTATGACCATTAAATATAACGGGGATGGTCACCCAGTAATATACAATGATGTTTTGACTGGCGAAACCGAAGCGGGAAACTATACTTTTACTTTTACATTTAATAACGATGGCATTCCATATTCCATTAATCATGAAGTGGTTGTAAGACCAATTCCTGATATTGTGTCTAGCGTTTCATCTTCTCCGTCCAGTCCGTTTGTTGACATCCTTCGTATTAATCCTTTTATAAAATTGAATGAAATAGCTGATGTTATTGGCGAGATTAATGAGGCTTGGCAAGAAGGAAAGTACAAATTGGCTGTGTGTGGAATGAGGGCAACCCTCGAATTGACACTTGATGAAGTCTCGTTGTCAAATAAGCTGACTATCCACGCTTCTCCGGATATTAAAGCACGATTGGAAGATTTTAGAACTGGACTACTCGATAGAAATAATCATATTCTTTCTAACATAATTAGAGGACACAATAATCTAAGTTTTAATACTGAAGAAAACTTTTTGGTTACACTTGATTGCGAGAAACTTGTGAAAAATCTCCATCTAGCAGCTCATAAATCAACTACATATCTCAATATTAACAACATATTTGAGACCTGCAATAAAGAATTAAGTCATATAATAGAACTTGCAGAGCTTCTTCTACGCTAGCATGACTCCCAAACTCCTTCCTTACAACTCATATTTCGAAGCTCGCGCTAGAGCGAATAAGCTCGTCCTTGATGTAAGAAAACACAAGAAGATCCATAAGTTATATAAGTTTAATATTAAACTAATTGGTTCACAAAAACGTAGATGTGTTATTCAAGATAGTAACGGTAAATATGATTTGGATTTTCAAATAGTTTTGACTAATAACTGCAAAGGAAGTCTTAAACCCACTGATATTAAGAAAGCATTTTTGTGTGCGTTTACTGAATGCGCTAATAATAATGAGAAGGTAGAAGATTCTACTACAGTGGTGACTGTTAGATGTTCTAAGAGCAATCATAAGTTTGACCCTTCGCTAGAAAAGTTCTCTTTTGATTTTGTAATTATTGATCCTACTGAATCAAAAAGAATTAGGAGAAATGGGAAAGACAAATATACTTGGGTTGAACTTCCTAGTAAGAATACTTATATTTACGAAAGATTCAATAAATTAGATGGGAATACTCAAAGGCAATTATTAGAAGAGTGTGTTATTCCTCTTGTTATTAAAGAAAAGAATAAAGAAGAAAATATAAGAAAACCCACTATTGATATATTTTATGAAGGAGTTAATAATTTCTATAGAAACCACAGATTGAAATGAACGTAGAAGAGCTATTTAATCGTATTGATTTTAAAGATGATAATGAGCGCTGCGAAGCGCTTTTTTACGTTAATATGAAGGGAATATATTTGCATTCCTTAATAGTGGATTACTTATTAAAAGATAGTAATAAAACTAAAGTAAGTTGGAAACAAGCATCTGATGAATTAAGAAACGATAAAGGATTAAGAGATACTTTATACATTTATTTAGCAACATTAGAAGAATACATAAGAGCGTACATATCTAACAAATACCAAGATATTACAAATCAGCCTTTTTGGATAAATGGCAAAGGAGAGCGTAATTCTATAAAAGACAAAATAAATAAAAATGTACCTTTATTTGAAATTCTACAGGAAGTAGATTTTGGAACTCTAATTAAACAAGTTCAGAATTTACCAAAATCAGATATAAAAGAATTATTTGGTGATGTGGCCACTGATGAAAATTTACAAGCAATTAAAGAGTTAAGAAACTGTATTGGGCATCATAAGTTTTTAAAGGCATATGAATTTAAGGTCTGTACAGTTGATGGCAACAAATCTAATTCTTTAGCGAACAATATTAATAATCTAATACAGTTGTTGCCAGAAAGATATAGATATGGCAAAAACGGTAATGGTGGAATAACTGCCGATTTAAAAAAAATTAGAGAAAAGATTTAAATGCCCTTTAATCATTTTGTTTATAAAGAGAGGTTTTATTTATGAAAGTATCTAGAAGCAGTCACTATTCTATTAAAAGAATTAAAGAAGGAAAAAACATTGGATTGCACGTTACGATCGATAGCGATTTTTCTTTATTTAGATATAGGGCAATAAACAAATATACAACAGAACAATTTCTTAATGATGAACTTTTTGCAACTTCTTCGAGCGGTTTTAACGATCCTTATGATTCTAAAGTAATGTTTTCATCGCGCAAAATAAAGAACCACATTAAACAAAAATTGCTTAATAATGAATCGTTAATGCGCAAACTGCTTCAAGAAAATGGATTGAAGCTAAAACAAATAAATGATTTAGTTAATTCGATTTATGAAAAAGTATTGGCACCTAATTATAGCGCTGATAACAATGTATATGCGTTTGCCTGTTTTTCGACTGATGTTACTCAAGAAATAATGTGGGCACACTATGCTAATTTGGCAACTGGATTCGCTTTAGAATATAGTTATTATGATTTAGTTGGTTTAAATATCGAACATCAGAAAATAGTAGGAAACCTTGTGGAAAAATTAAATATATTAAACGGGTATACTTTTGATAGTGATATTATCGAAAATCCTTTACTACCAGTTGTGTACCAGAATAATAAATATGATATAACTAATATTTGTAATGACCATATTGATGAAGTATTAGATAGATTAGATAAAGATGGGAAATGCAATCAATTTCAATTGCTCCTTGATAATGTTTTAAAGCCAGACATTTCAAACTTGGCCAATGAATTTATACAGAATGTCTATTTTAGAAAAAAGAATCCGTGGAGTTACGAAAATGAATGGAGACTAATTTGCTATAATTATAGTGTTTTCGTAGGGCAAATCAACAATCCATATGTCAGTATTGGAAAAATAGCCCCAAAAGCGATATATTTAGGGGAGAATATCAGCTCTTTTAATAAGCGCTCATTGATAGCAATTGCAAGAGATAAGCAAATTGACGTCTATGAAATGAAAACGATTATCGTTGGCAAAACGCTAAAATTAAAAGCTTTCAAATTGTAACTTGTTGCTGTTTGGTCTTTTTTTAATTTTCCATAAGTTTGATTGTAGCGATTTTTTTGCCACGTAGTCCAAAACGCTTGCAAGTGTTTTTAATTGTGCTTTCACAGATTAACTCATTGTTAAAAATATGTGTTGAATGCACGGGAAATCGCGCTTCAATTCATTTCGATCATAATTATAAACGATTAGTGTTGCCTGCTTTTCAACTAGCGCTATTAAAATAATGGCCTACTTTTTATGATTAAAAGCTTTATTCTAAATACCATTCTTAATATAACAATATTTGATTTATAATGGTTTTGGGATTAAATAATGAGCAAACAAATCATACATTTACCACTTTCGGATATGCTTTATTCTTATTGTTTCGATGAAGCGATGGCCGCTATCGATGAAAAAGATTTTGATAATCTTTCTTTGGCAGACATTTTTGAACTTTATCCAATAGTTAATTATGAAAATGATTTATCTTCTCTTAACGAAGAAGCTAAAGAAATGTTTCTTTCTAGAAAACCAAAAACAGATATCCTAAACAAGAAACTCAGTAAGTATTTTCACTCGTTGAATGATAAATCTTTTGTGGAAGATATTAAATCTTTATTCGATATTGATTCTTTGCTTGTTCACAATTATTTTGATGCCTTTGAAAAGTACTTTAAAAAACCAACAATTTCTGACGAATCATTCCTTTTGGTTTTAGAAAACGATTATATACCGCTATATTTTGTTTTAGAAAAACAGAAAATAAGTAAAGCATTTGAGAAACCAATTAAAGAATTTATGGTGGTGGTTTCACCATCTACAATAACGCTTTTTGTGAGCGAATATGATGAAGAACATCGTCTTGGCCATAAACAATACCATATTCCTATAAAGTTGTTCTCAGATAAAGAAGTTGAAAAGATGATTGATACATATATAAATGACGATTACGCTAATTTGAATATCGTGAATTGCTTAATGCATCATAAAAATGGAGAAGGTAATTACAACATTTCACCTTCAATGAAAATCAAAATCAAACAAGCTTACAAAAGACTACAGGACAAACTATATAATAATGGAATAACTTTTTCTGAAGATTATGAAATAAGAATGGATCCCAATCAGGAGGAACCAGGAACTTTTAGACAAGAAGGCAAAGTTAAGGTTCTTACTTATGGCGGAAAATGGATAAGCGATAACATTGACAGCAAACCAACGCTTTTAAATAATCTAATTTATATTTTTGGATTTGTTGATGGTAATTTTAGATTTTCTTTCTTGCCTGCATCTAATAGTGGGAATGGCTTGTTAGATGCTTTTGATAATCGACATAAATACGAATATGGTGATTTTGCTTTTCATAGTATAGATGGCCTTAGCAACACTATCTTCTATGCCTATTACAATTATCTATGGCACGAAGGAATTAAACTCGAAGAGATTTACGAATGGTTTGTTAACAAATATATCAAAACAGAATTCAATATTGATGGGTTTGAAACATCTTTGGTAATAGAAGGTGATAATTTCAACTTCAAATGCAAAAACATCTTCAGCGAGATTGACAAACTGCTGAAGTCATATATGCTATTGCAAAAATACGGAACCATTGAATCGGAGATGTTTTTGGCAGAATCACTATGCAAATATCACGATTTAAAATCTCTAAATGGCAGAAAATATCTTTATTTATCTAATAACAAGATAGTTAATAAGATATGCTTCCTTTTGTTTAGCGACCAATCAATGATTAATTATGTTGAAAAAGGTAAGAGTGATACCAACTTCTCCAAATTGATAAAGCATAGTGAATTAAATATTAATGAGTATCGTGAATATAGCCAAAAGGATTTATTCTTTCTAAAAGATAATGGCATTATAAACATTTCCGATAGTGGAGATATAGCCATAAAGGATTATAGTGTCGCTAAAGCTTTAGAGGAATTGTATTTCAGAGGGTTTCTTGATATCAACCATCTAGAAAGCTTCTATGATGGTGCATTGAAGGCTCTTGAGAATAAAGGATGGGTTGAGTTTGGCGATTCATTGTTTTCGAAGCAAGAAGCTGACTACTTGAGTTATTACTTAAACAACAAAACTTTTACAAACTCTTTAGGCCTAAGAAACCTTTATGAGCACACGGGTAGATTGAACGCAAAAGATAACGAACTGTTCTCTGATTATCTTAAGGGTTTAAAAATCCTTGGGATGATAATAATTAAAATCAATGATGAGCTGTGTTTGCGTTATCCAGAGAATAATAATCATTAAAATAAAGCAAACGGTGATTAAGCATACTTGCTTTATAAATAATCAGTTATGTTGCTATAATAATTAATAATTAGTTTTTGATATATTCAAGGAGACTTTATGGAATCTTTCGACTCAAAAGTATTATCGTCGTGTCATATAAATTTTCTTTTTGGCGCAGGAGTAAACGGATCTTCTTTCCCCCAATTAAATGGTTTTAGTAAAACTCTCGCTTTTCTTAATAAAAATCTTGGAGAGAAAAATGAATTCTCGTTCGAAGAGAAGATAAATATGCTTCCACAAAACCTGAAAAATGATGCTAAAAATATTTTTGTTGATGAATTTAAAGAAAAAGCTTCGTTAATCGATTTCAATAATCAATCAATCGTGAATTTGAAATATTTGATTAGCAGTATATATAAAATCGTTGATAAATCTGAAAATAGAATAACAGCAATGAAACAAGTCAATATCTTTACTGTGAATTATGATTTTATTGTCGAAGAGGCAATTCAAAAACTCGGCTTTTTGTGTAATTATGTTTCGGCCAGTAACTTAGAAAGTAACGATAGATTTTTCAATATCGTTGGCTACGATTTAGCTTTAAAAAAGAATATTCCAACATTTTTAGTATCAAAAATACACGGTGACATAAACAATCCGATTCTTCCTGGAAATGATAAATATGATTCTGTATTAGAAGCCAATAAATTTGAAATAGTGTTTAAAATGAAAGAAAAACTGATGAGATTTAACTCTGTTTTAATTGTTATTGGTTATTCCGGAAATGATGAACATCTCAATAGAATATTAAAAGATTGTGTTGATTCTGGCTTAGTTGTTTTTTGGTTTAAGTTTAAACAGAGCGATTTAGTCCCTGAAGATATTAAAGAAAAGATTGAAATTATAGAAAACAAAGATGGATTTGACACAACACTTTTGTGTGCAAATATGTTAGATAAAGTATGGGAAGAGTAATCGGAAAAATAGTTGAAGTAAGTGGCTTATCTGTGAAGGCGAAACTTTTTGAATTGCTTCCACCTTATTTGGTGTCTGGAACTGAAAGAGAGTCTGCTCCTAAGATCAACGGTTTTGTCAAAACAAGAATCGGGTTAGATGTTGCAGTATGTCAGGTCGTTGGTGAGTATAACGAAGATGGGGAAGATAGCTATTTTCTAAAACTTGAAGTAAAAGGGTATTTTCAAAAGGATGAATTTATTCAAGGACTAAGAGTCTTGCCAATAGTTTCTGCAAATATAGAATTGATGGACAAAGATGACTACTCTCGAATGTTCTCTTCTCGAACAGAAACAACTATTTGTTTGGGAAATGATTTATATGATGATAACAAAGGAGTTAATGTTGAAATAAACAAATTAATTCCTTCACATATTGGTGTTTTTGGCAACACAGGAAGCGGCAAATCAAATACAGTTACCAAGATTCTTTCCTCCTATTATGAAATATTAAACAAGCAAAACAAATCAGCTGGTAAATTTTTGATTATAGATTTAAACAACGAATACGGATCTTCTGCTGTTTGCGAAGAAGAAAACAAAATAATTTACAAATTATCAACCGGTAAAAAAGAATCTTTGAATAAAATACCTCTAAGTCTTGATGACTTTGATGAAGATGATTTTATTGTTCTTATGAACGCTTCTCAAAAGACACAAGCACCTGTTGTAAAAACCGCTTTTCACAATATCAAAGCAACTGACAATAGCGAAGACGACGAAGATCAAAAGACAAGAAATGAAGATTATTACAAGAAACATTTAAAGAACATTTTGAATAATTCAAAGCGCCAGCTTTTCTTTTCCATGAGGCTATATTTAGGCGAATACTTTGAAAACATTGATTGCTTCAAATATCATTCCCAACAAAGCTCATTTTATTACCAAGATCCTGAAACTGGTATTAGAACATATTCAAACGAGGAATCTTTTAATCGTTATTTGAACAACATTAAAATAAAACTTCCTTCTGATAAACTTGACAGATTTTTGTTTGAACTATATTTTGCTGTTGCTCATGAATACGAAAATGGTGTCGGCTTAGATTTTATGATGCCTTTGATTTCTAGAGCAAGAAAACTAATTACTGATTTTAGAAAGGTTTTTGATTTTGGTAAAGATTTCAAAACTATTTTCAAGGGTAAGAAGGTTTGTGTTATCCAGCTTGCTTCTGTTAATAGAGACATGAAAGAAATAATACCATCAATAATAGCAAACAATATCTTTAAAATACTTCAATCCAAAAAGGAGGAGATTGATGATATTATTCAGGTGATTAATATCGTGGTTGATGAAGCACACAATATTCTCTACGATGATAATAAGGATATTTTAAATCATAAAGGTGTATTAGAGGTATTTGAAAGAGTAATAAAAGAGGGAAGAAAATTTGGTCTTTATTTAATGTTGGCTAGTCAACGTCCCAGCGATATATCGCCAACTATTATCTCCCAACTTCATAACTATTTTATTCATAAATTGGTGAATCCATCCGATATTGCCATGATTAGGAAAGCCGTTGCATATATGGATGAACGTTCGTTAGATTTTATTACTATTATGGCACCTGGAGAGTGTATAGTGTCTGGGACAGCATTTCAAATGCCTGCTTTCATTAGAATTAGTCAAGTTTCTCTAGAAACCCGCCCTAGATCCGAAAATGTGGTATTAGTAGGAGATAATGGCCTTTTTAGTGAGCGCGACGGCCTAATTGACCATCTCTAGCGGCGAATTTGACCAGTCTTAGCGGACTATTTGACCACCTACCCTTGACACATAAATCCAAA
>CACYSA010000003.1 GCA_902777015.1 uncultured Erysipelotrichaceae bacterium
ATTTATGCAAATGGAACAAATGCCTGACTATGAAAATGATAAAGATGTCCTTCAAAAATTTGGCCGTAACATTAACGAAGAAGTTAAGAAAGGGAAAATTGATCCCGTCATCGGTCGTGATGAGGAAATTAGAAAAATCATTGAAATATTAGCCAGAAAAACTAAAAACAACGTCATTCTTTTAGGTGAACCTGGCGTTGGTAAAACCGCAATACTTGAAGGTCTTGCGGAACGTATCGTCAAAGATGATGTGCCGACCATACTTAAGGATAAAACTATTTATGAATTAGATATGGGCGCATTAGTAGCGGGTGCAAAATACCGTGGTGAATTTGAAGAGAGATTAAAAGCAGTCCTTAATAAAATTAAGGAAAGCGAAGGCAAAATCATTCTCTTTATCGATGAGATCCACCTCATTGTCGGCGCTGGTCGAGCGGATGGTGCCCTCGATGCTTCTAACATGCTCAAACCGATGCTTGCGAGAGGAGAAATCGATTGTATCGGGGCGACGACATTAAAAGAATATCGTGAATATATTGAAAAGGACCGCGCTCTAGAAAGAAGATTCCAACCCGTTCTTATCAATGAACCGACTGTGGAAGATACTATTTCTATATTAAGAGGATTAAAGAATAGGTTCGAATCATTCCATGGTGTGAAGATTACCGATAATGCTTTAATCGCCGCGGCAAGTTTATCCAATCGTTATTTAACATCTCGTTTCCTTCCTGATAAAGCTATCGACTTAGTGGATGAAGCTTGTGCTTCCATCAAAGTGGAACTCGCCTCTATGCCTAGCGAACTCGATGAATTAGAGAGAAAGATTAGACAATTAGAGATTGAAAAGGCCGCTTTAAAGAAGGAGAGTGATGAAGCGAGCAAGAAGAGACTCGCGGATGTCGAAAAAGAACTCTCTTCTCTTAATGAGAAAGATAACGAACTCAAGAAGAGATGGAAAACTGAGAAAGATGAAATTCTCAAAGTTAAAGACATTAAAGAGAAACTCGAAAAAGCGAAGTTTGATTTGGATGTCGCTTTAAGTCATTCCGAATACGAAAAAGCGGGTGAATTACAATATAAGATCATCCCAGAATTAGAGAAGAAATTAAAAGAGAACGATAATTCTCAAAGCGAGAAGAAACTCTTATCCGAAGTCGTGGATGAAGAACAAATCGCAAAGATTATCTCTCGTATGACCAACATCCCTCTCAGCAAGATTGAAAAAGGCGATAGAGAGAAAGTTCTTGATTTAAAGAAGACTTTATCGAAGAGAGTAATCGGTCAAGAAGAAGCTTTAACATTAGTTAGCGATGCGATTCTCCGTCAGAGAGCGGGGATTAAAGATAGCAATCGACCGATCGGTAGTTTCTTGTTCTTGGGTCCTACTGGTGTGGGTAAAACCGAAGTCGCTCGTGCTTTGGCGGAATCCTTGTTCGATTCGGAGAGTCATATCATCCGTATCGATATGAGTGAATATATGGAGAAATATAGCACTTCTCGTCTTATTGGTGCCCCTCCGGGATATGTCGGATATGAAGAAGGCGGACAACTCACGGAGAAAGTGAGAAGAAATCCTTATTCTATCGTCTTATTCGATGAAATCGAAAAAGCTCATCCCGAAGTCTTTAATTTGTTACTACAAATGTTAGATGATGGGAGACTTACCGATAGTCAAGGAAGAGTCGTGGACTTCAAGAATACGATTATCATCATGACTAGTAATTTAGGTAGTGAATATCTCCTCAATAATGAAAGAGATAAAGTGGAAGGATTATTACATCAAACCTTTAAGCCTGAGTTCTTAAATCGTATCGATGAAATAGTGTACTTCTCACCATTATCTAAAGAGACTCAATCTAAGATTGTTGATAAGATGCTTAACAATCTCAATGATAGATTAAAAGAATCTTATTATTCGTTCGAATTCACTGACGCTTTAAAGAGTTGGATCCTCGATAGTGCTTATTCACCAATCTATGGTGCCAGACCAATTAAGAGATTCATCCAGAATAAAGTGGAGACCGTTATTGCGAATAAGATTATTTCACAAGAGGTTGACACCAAACACAAATACTCAGTTGATTATAACGGCCAAGAAGTCATAGTCAAACAAGTTTAAACTTATGGAAGCCACCCTTTGGGTGGTTTTCTTTTTTTGTTTACACGCTATAAATTGTGGCACTTTTGTGGCAGTGCTCATGTTACCATCAAATCAATAAAGGAGAACAATAAGCATGAATAAAGAAAACCTTTTAAATGGTTTAACCGAAGAACAAATCGCTAAAGTAAAAGCGTGTAGAAGTCACGAAGAATTATTAGAATTAGCCAAAAAAGAAGGCATTCAACTTAATGAAGAACAATTAGAAGCCGTTAATGGTGGCGGCTGTACATCTGAACCTCCAAGAGGCGATAAACTCATCTGTCCAAAATGTGGATCCACAAAAACAGGCTGGACTTGGTTTCCATTTATTGGCTATGAATGCACCTGTGGTGATTGTGGTCATACTTGGACCAAAAAATAATCATTCTCAAAACTATAGAGAATTATTTCTAAATTAATTATTAATACACTCACACTTAGCTGTGGGTGTTTTTTATTAAGTTATCAAAAGTGTATTTTGAACGTGTGACACTTTTGTGACGAGCGCTTGATATAATGTATTTAATTAAGGAGGGAATCGATAATGAGAGAAGAACTACTTAAAGGCTTAAGCGAAGAACAAATCGCTAAAGTCAAAGCTTGCAAAAATAGCGATGAAATCTTAAAAATCGCAAAAAGCGAAGGTGTTGAATTATCCGATGAACAACTCGACGCAGTCACTGGTGGTTGTGGCACTGCCGAAGAAGTTGGCGCTGTCATCCAATGCAAATATTGCAACAATTTCGCAGTTAGAAAACCGGGTGATCAATATTTCCGCTGCGATAGTTGTGGTGCTGTTATCGATTTCTCTGAATACTATCAGCAATAATTTTTAAAACTTATTTCAGTATCAAGAATAACCGAACGAAAAAAAGTTCGGTTTTTTTAGCGCTTTTCTAATCTTTTTTCGTCTTATTAGTAGAAGTCACTCAAAAAATTAATATAATAAAAGAGGATACGCTTATGAAAAAAATGAAGAATAAATCATTATTAATCGCCATCTTGATGGGTGCTTTTGTGATAAGTGGTTGTAAAGGTCCTTCTAAAAGTAGCAGCGATGATTTAAGCGTCTCTTCTTCAAACGACACAACGGAAGCCTATGTCAGAGAACCAGATTATGGTGTGACTGTCATTAAACAACTATATGAAGCCATTCCTAGTGATGGGTTGACATTTAAAATCGATAAATTTAAAAATGAATTCTATTTAAAACTCGGTGATCTTTACGAAAAAGGTAATAAAGAGGAAGATGACAAAAGATTGTTAAACACTGTCCGCTCTTTATTTTTAGCGGACGTTAATAAAGACGGTTATCTTGATTTTATTTATACCACCGAAAGTGGACGTTCAAGAAAAGAAATTGGCACTTGGATAGGGGTTTATGATTACCATAATAATAAAGAAATATATAGGTTAGATGATCCCAATAAATATGACTATCGTTTGCTCTTTGATGAACATAAGCTTCATGTCGAACAATTAATCACTGATGATTATGAATCTAAAAATGTTTTAGAACTTAATCGTGTCGTGGGAAAAGGCATTTTAGAATATAGTCAATCAGACATTAAAACTAACTGGGAAAACTTCCTAAAAATAGATAAATTCAATGTTAATGTCACTCTAGCGGATAAATCTAGAACACCAATAACATTAAAACCAGGTGAAGAGGAAAATACATTTATCATTGAACACGCTAGTGTAGATAAAGCATATTGCATCACCACAAATATCATTAGAAATAGTGGTCAATATGGCGACTTATGGACTAATTTACCTGTAGGTTATTGTTTCAATCATGAATATCGCTTAGCGCAAGCCGTTTCTAATAATCACCAAGATAATGTCATCGTGACTCTTGAACCTGATTATCTTAAAAGACAAGATAAAAAATCCGCTTGTGTTGAAGCGTGCGTTTCTAGTTTTAACTTTAAGCTAATTTTTGAATATGACACTCTTAATTATGATTCTAACGATAAGACACTCAAGAAAGCTTTAAACTGGGACTTTAGTAAAGACGAACTCGTAGAGTTCTCTCGTGAATATGTTCCAGGTTCTGGCTTTAATAAAATCGAAGAAGAATACTATCCATTTATGACTGTCTCCATCGCTAATGGGGAAGAAGCCACTAAAGCAAGTTATGCAATGTTAGAAGGTTATGTTTCTGAAATTGATCCTGATTTAGTATTAAGGCTTGAAGAACCTTCGCATTATAATTTTAAAACTAACGATAAAGTTTACTCTTTCGATGCCCATAATCCGTTTATACAATACGATAATGCTTTCTATTTAATTATCTATAGCAAAGATTACTCTTATGCGACTGGGAATTCTAAAGGCTATAATCGCTTTAGAGATAGTCATGACGAAATAAGAGTGGAAGCTTTTGTGCCAGGTTATGAAAATAAAATACTTAAAAAAGCTAATAAGATTCTTTTTACATCGAAATGGGTGAATGATGAAGAAGTGGAGAGACTTAGAAAAAGCGCTCTTTATACTTTCACTATCGTGGGCAATCAGTTTTATATAACAGGTTCTAAAACAATGCTTTACAAAAGCAATGTATATACAGCTGCGTTTGAATACGATTTCTCATCGTTGTTTCAATAATCAAAGTATTTTATAGCCTCGTCTCTACGAGGTTTTTTCTTTGTGTGGCACATCTGTGACAGATGATGTTATAAAATGATGCTAAACAAGGGAGAAATAGATCATGAATAAAGATTTATTACATGGTTTGACTAAAGACCAAATTGAAAGAGCGAAAGCTTGTTCTTCTGCGGAAGAATTATTATCACTTGCTAAACGTGAAGGCATTGAATTAAATGAAGAGCAATTAACCGCTATCTATGGTGGTGCTTGTACTACATGGGAACGCAAATGCCCAATGTGTGGATCAACAGAATTTGAAACAAGAGTGATTAAAAAACCTATGGATATGGCTGGTGGCCAAACAGGCTACAAATGCAAAAAATGTCATCACTATTGGGTTGAAGACTAATTAACTTGTTAATTAAAAACCTCATCAGTTTCATTCGATGAGGTTTTTTATTTTATTCAAAATCAGGATTTTCTTTTTTAATTTGCTTAAGATTTCTAACAATGCTTTCTCTTCTTTTAGCCTTAACGTGACTAGTGACACCACCCGCAATAGCGATAGCTTCACCAGCGCTAGCAATTATTTCCAAAACCGCAAAGATAAGGTCAGCAACTAAATCGATATTATTAATCTCCTTAGTGGATGTCGCTTTTAGCATACCGTTAATCGCTTTAACCCCAAAAAAGATAGCCGCAATAATTGCTAAACCCGCAATAATGGAACCAATGATGATGCAAATATTTCTTTTGCGTTTTAATTGTTCGACTTCAACTTCTAGTTGCGTGATATCTTTGATTGAATAACCAAATAGTGGTTCATTTGTGGTCATAAAATTCTCCTAAAATTCAACGCCATTACCGCCATAATCTTCAGCGATGCTTCTTCTTTTTAGTTTTCTAGTTCTATTTTTAGCTTTGACATGATTAACGATACCACCAGCAATCGCTAAAGCGGCGCCACCAGTGGACAATAAAGATAGACCAGTTCTAATGATACCTAATATTGATAATCCATCAGTAATCTTAAGATATTCAGCTAATGAAATCTGACCTTCTTCATAAGCTTGCATCGCTTCATAAGCTGTTTTATCAAGAGTGATATTTAAGATGATAACCCCGATAATACAGCCAACAAAAATCGCCGCACCAACGATAATGCAAATTAATTTATTTCTGCGATATTTTTTAAGTTCTAATTCTAAATCTTGATTGTTTCCAGTGCTCATTTTATTTACCTCTAGCCTTAATTTTATGCATATTGTGATATAAGGGCAACGCAAAAATATATTTTTTATAGGAAATCTATTTTTCTATAAATCTTTTAATAATAATGGTGAACTTATAAAAATGTGACAAATATTCAACTTTAGATAACAAATAAATAATAAAATTATTTGTTTCTTCTTGACTTTTAATATATATGCGAGTAGTCTTTTCCGAGGTACCTATTATAAATAGGTCCATTCTAGAAAGAGAGTATCAAATATGTTACAAACATTAGAAGTCATTAGGAACATCCTTATCGTGTTGTTCTGGATCTGCGAAGTCAACGTCTTATATTACATCTTCCTTTATATCGTTGGCTTTATCTTCCATAAGCAAAAATATCCCATCGTTGAAGATCAGCAAAAGTTTTGTATCTTCGTCCCTTGTCATAACGAAGGGCCAGTTATCGCGGCCACTGTAGAAAACTACACCCACATTAACTATTCTGAAGACTTATTTGATATATATTTCATCGCTGATAACTGTAGTGATGATACCGCTGCAATTATTAAAGAAGCGATTAAAAAATCTAACAAGAAAAACTTCCATGTTCTTGTTAGAAAAGAAAAAGACATCAATAAACGCGGTAAACCACACGCTTTAAGATGGGCAATTGAATCATTAGAAAATCAAAATTTATTTTATAACTATTACGATATGATGATTATCTTTGATGCGGATAACTTTGTTGACGCTGATATTTTAAAACATATCAATAGCCAATATTTATCCATCAAGCCAAAGAAGAGACCTGTCATGATACAGTGCTATCTTGATAGCAAGAACAATAACTCCTTAGTGGCTCGTGGTTATTTCCAAGCTTATCGAGTGACTAATGCTTTCTGGCAAATCTCTAAACAAAAATTACATTTAATGCCCGCAATTGGTGGTACCGGCTTTGCCGCGACAACCGCTTTCTTAAAAGAAATCGGTGGTTATTCATGTGTTTCTTTAACGGAAGATTTAGAAATCCAAACAATCGCCACAATTAAGAATAAACGTATTGAATATAACGGTAACGTGAGAATTTATGATGAAAAACCAACTAAACTTAAAGCCTCATTTATCCAAAGAACAAGATGGGCACAAGGCCATTGGTGGCTCTTCTTTAAATATGTCCCAATCTTATTTATCCAATTATTTAATCCATTTACTATCAAAAATTTCTTTAAGAAATTAGATATGATTGTTTATTTAGGCGCTAGATTGTTCGGTATTATTTCTTCTATTACCATCTTGCTCAATTTGTTCTACATCATCGCCTGTGCGATTATGGGTTTAGATTCCGCTTATGTACCTTTATGGGCACAAATCATGAATATCGTTATTTTAGTGTTCACAATCGCCGTCATCCCATTATCATCCTTATACGATGGTTCTAAAGAAGAAAAGAAACATATCTTAAGAGATTTAATTCCAAATGTTATTGGTATTTATCTTGTCGGTTTAATTGATTTAATTATTGGCTATCCTGCCTTATTTAAATGTGGTAACCAAAAGGTGTGGAGAAAAACTACACATAGTGTCACCTCCTTAAACCCACCAGTTAACCAAGTGGCGCATAGTAAGGTAGAAAAGGTTCGTGTCTAATATGAAAAAAATAATGTTAGTGTTTGGTACACGTCCTGAAGCCATCAAGATGTGTCCATTAGTCAACGAACTTAAAAAAAGAAAAAGTCTTGAAGTAGTGGTCTGTGTCACTGGTCAACATAAAGAAATGTTAACCCAAGTGTTAGATACCTTTAATGTCGTTCCTGATTATAATCTTTCAATCATGAAAGAATCTCAAACGTTGTTTGATATTACGACGAATATCTTACATGGCATTAAAGAAGTCTTAGAAAAAGAAAAACCAGATGTCGTTTTAGTGCATGGCGATACCAGCACAACATTTGTGACTTCATTAGCCTGTTTTTATCTTCAAATCCCAGTGGGACATGTTGAAGCGGGACTTCGCACTCACAATATTTATTCTCCATATCCTGAAGAATTTAATAGACAAGCGGTTTCGATTATCTCTTCATATAACTTCGCACCCACTAAACTTGCAAAGCAAAATCTATTAAATGAAGGTAAAAAACCTGAATCAATCTATGTCACAGGTAACACCGTCATCGATGCGATGAGCCATACGATTAAAAAAGATTATCATCATCCTGAATTAGACTGGGTTGGTGAAGATAAACTAATCTTCATTACAGCGCATAGAAGAGAAAACCTTGGTCAACCAATGCACAATATGTTTAGGGCTATTAGAAGAGTGCTTGATGAACATCCTGATTGTAAAGCCATTTACCCAATTCATATGAATCCAGTGGTTAGAAAAGCCGCTCAAGAGGAATTAGGGGATGACGATCGAATTCACATCATTGAACCAATTGAAGTCTTCGATTGCCATAACTTTGAAGCAAGAAGTTATTTAATCCTCACCGATAGTGGTGGTATCCAAGAAGAAGCTCCAGCGTATGGTGTTCCAGTGTTAGTGATGAGAGACACAACCGAAAGACCAGAAGGTGTTGAAGCGGGTACACTTAAACTCGTAGGCACTAATGAAGAAACAATCTATAACGAATTTAGTAAATTACTAAATGATAAAAACGAATATAACAAAATGGCTAAAGCCGCTAACCCGTACGGGGACGGACATGCTTGCGAAAGAATCGCTGATATCCTAGAAGGCAAGGAATACAAACCATTCATGAATTAAGGCTGAAAAACAGTCTTTTTTCTTTATGTTTATCAAATAAAAATATAAAATAGTAGTGACATGAAAAAAGTTAAGATTACAACATTATTAATATCTTCTTTTGCGATGATATCTTTGCTTGCTGGTTGCGAGCCATCTTTATCGTTTTCAAATAGTGGACTGGCATCCTCAAACGAACCAGTAAGTAGTGGTGCCCCCTCTACTAAATACGATAAGCCAGAACTAGTCTTTGATTATGAGACTAATGGCAAATATTTAAAGGGTGAAACTTTAACTCTCGAAGAGCATCACCAAACTTTAACAATTAATAATTTGACTGTCACCGATAACCATGGACATGAGTTCTATGGTATTTGGTCTTTCTTCCTTTACGATGTAAATAAAGATGGTTATCGTGATTTTTGTTTTACCGAATCAGTGGGAAGTGGCATTATTTCAAATAACGTTTCAGTCTATGATTATCATAACGATAAAGAGATATTCCGCTTAAGCGAAAGAAGTCGGTTTAATTATTTCTTTTACATCAACCAAGATAATGATTTAAGTGTTAGAAAAGACTCGAATAACTACATAAACGTCTCAACATTAGGCATTGGTAAATTAGCTTATGAGACCACTAAAGGAGTGCATGTCGCCTGGGAAAACTATTTAGGCATTAGTGATTACAACCTTAGAGTTAGCTATGCTAATCCATATGGCACTATATTAAATAACCATCGTAATGAAGAGATTTACATATATAACGTTGATAGCTATTCATTATTCCATTTATGCGTTGAACTTAAACCAAAAGGTGATAAGGCTCTACCTGACTCTTGCCCAGCGGAATTTAAGTTCACTAAGGGCACATTTGCTATGAATAAGATTGATTACAATGTCGCAGGTGTCTATTATTACGAAATATATTTCGATGACAGCGCAACTGACTTTGAATTAGTAATGGAAATATCTTCTTTCGAAAAGACACTTCGTTTCCATGTTGATAATAGCGATAAAATTCCAGTAAGAGTGCGTAACTTGTTTACCTGGGATAGCGTTTTATCTTTAGATAACTTAACAAGTTTTGAATACGATTACTACTATTCTCTAATCGGTGGTATGCGTAAGATTTATTATTACAGTGCGAAAGATAGTCTAGAGAAAGCATATAGTTTCTTAGACGAACTAGTGTGTGAAGCTGATCCTGAAGACTATGTCTCTGACTTTGAGCAAGAATATAACTACATTTATCGTACCGCTTCTAACTCGTACAAAGTAAAAGTTAATAACAAGATGATTGTTATGAATAACAAGTACTATCGCTTAAGAAAGACTTGGGCGTTAGCAAGCGATGATAGAACAAGTGCTTATGGCTTTACTAGAAAACTAACTGAACTAACAGTCATGCCTATGACAGATGGTATCGCCACTAGAACAATTTCTAATCCTGAAGCGTTCACTTTTAACCGTGTCATTAACAGTGGTAAAAAGAACAGACAAAACGCTTCTCATATGTTTGAAGTGCTTGGTAATTATTACTACATCCTAGACGAGAAAACATTTATTGACCAACGTGAAGAATACTATTACGAAATAACTTCCCAACAAGATTTTTCGCTTCTTTACCATTAGTTTTATTAAAAATAATGACTTTTTTGTTATCCAGTAGTGACAATTCTTTGTTATTCATTTCAAAACTTGAAATAAATATTATTTGTGTTTTACACTAAAATCACATTAAGAAAAGGAATTTTTATATGAAACAAAAAAGATTGTTTATGCTTTCTGCTGTTTTAGCGCTTACTCTTTGTGCGTGTAATAACAACAACAGTAATCCAGGCGGAAAGTCAAGTAAGCCAAAAGTTGAACCTTTTGTCAATCCTACAATGGAATTAGCTTTTGTGGAACCAGAGGATACATGTATCGTCCCTTCCTATGTTCAACAATACATTGATGATATGCACGAACAAGAAGGACGTATTACCTATCCACACCGTGTCGATCCATTATTCTGCAATATGACATTTGAAGAAGCTGCTGGAAAAACAGATCGTGCGGATAATTACAACTACAAAGAATCCGAAAAAGGTGGTGTAGATGTTTGTGACCATTTAAACCGTAACCAAAAGTACGAATGTAAACCAATTGAATTAAAATGGGACAAAGGCGATAAAGATTTAACCGATGCTAAAGTCGTGTTCTGGTCAAAAGAAGACAAGAGTGACAAACGCGAAGCTGCTGTCGAAGCAAGTGGCGATAGCGCTAAATTGAGTAACCTATTCAGAGGCACAACTTATTACTATCAAGTTGTTAAAGGTGAAGAAGCTTCCCAAATGGCTAACTTTGTCACCGATGATTACAATAGAATGATCACAATGGGCGATATTTCCAACGTTCGTGATATTGGTGGCAATTTAACTTCTTATGGTGTTAGAACAAACCAAGGTTTAATCTACCGTGGTGGTGAAATGGCCGTTAAAGCGTTCAGTGATGGTGGTAACCAACACAGCAAGAACTGGACAGATGCCGCTCAAGCAGTCCAAGAAGATGTCATGAACATCGGTCTTGAATTAGACTTAAGAACAAAATCTGGTTCTGGCACAATGAAAGAATCTCCACTTAACTGGCAAGGCGAATGGGCACAACCAAACTACAATCCAGCCTTAACAACAGTTACAGAAGCTGGTAATGTCAATGGCAAAGCTCAATACGTTAGATGCGCTATTAACTCATTTGATAGTTTCATCACAGACCAAAATAGAAAATCTGAAGCTGATAACGCTAATAGAAACTTAGTCAAAGAAATCTTTGAATACTACGCTAACGCTGATAAGCAACACGTTTATTTCCACTGCTGGGGTGGTGCGGATAGAACTGGTGTTACTGGTTTCTTACTTAACGCTATCTGTGGTGTCAGTTACACTGATGCTATCATCGACTTCGAATTAACAACCTTAACAAATAACAAGAGATGCCATATGCACAATTCTCAAAACGCTCATATGCCAAAATTCTTAAACTTATTCGTTACAGGTCATACATTTGAAAGAGATGGTCAATCATTCGAATACAAATACGATGGCGAAAAGACACTTCGTTACAACGCTGATAATTTATTAAAAGCCATGGGCGTTGAAGAACAAACACTTGAAAAGATTCGTGGCATTATGCTTCCAGGTTATGCTGAAGGTAAATTAACAGAAAACGAAATGGTCAACAAAGGTTGGCAATAAACCGCTGAATTAAAATAGCTAAGACAAACGGGACAAATGTTCCGTTTGTTTTTTGTTGATTATTGCTATCTTCTTTAATAAACTAATTAAAGACAAATAACTTATCGCTCATGAAACTCCCTCGTTTTTTATATATTCTCATTATCGCGGCGTTTTCTCTCACCGCTTGTAATAATCAAAATGGTGGTTCCAAAAGAAGAGGTGAATCATCTATTTTGAGTGTTGATCCTTTTGCGGATGAACCATCAATTAAAAAAGACGCTACTTTATCTTTCAGTGCGATTGATAATACATGTATGGTCACTCCTAAAGTTAAAAACTTTATCGATGCGATGAAAGGACAAGAAAAGACTTTAGAATATCCTTATCGTTTATCTCCTTTATATGGCCCAGAAGATTATGAAGAAATGGCTAAAAAAGAAGAAAAAGAAGATGATTATCCATATAATGTGGAAGATACAGGTGGAGTCGATGTTTGTGAATATTTAAATCGTAACGATTACGCGAACACAATTGAAAACGTCCCTATTAAAAATAGTTGGTCAAAAGGTAATTTAAATTATAAAAGAGCCAAAGTAAGATTTTGGCCTGCTAGTGATAAAAACGATATTAGAGAAGTGATATCCACTGATTTAATAAGCGCAGAATTACCTAATTTATACCGTAATACTGATTATCTTTATCAAGTAATCGCTGATAGTGACACGACAAGATATACATCTCAACAAGTGAAATTCAAAACCGCTGATTACACCAGAGTGGTCACCTTTGGTGATGTTTCTAATGTCCGTGATTTAGGTGGCTATATGACCTCATATGGTGTTAAAACTAAACAAGGTTTAATCTATCGCGGTGGTCTTATTGAAGAAAACGAAAAAACTCAAAGAGTGCAAGATGAAGTCCTTCATATCGCTAAAGAAATCGAACTCAAAAATAGTGGGCGTAAAGCTAGTGATTTATATATTAATAATTCTAAAGTCGAATATATTAAGGCTAATGTTGCTTCTTACGAAGACTTTGTTAACGATGAAGAAACTGCTAAAAGTTTAATTAAAATATTTAACGCTTTAGAATCCGCGGATAAAAAGCCAGTTTATTTAAGTTCCTCTAATGGCTGTGATGAAGTTGGTTTAGTTTCTTTCTTTATCAATGCAATATTAGGTGTTAGTTATACAGATTTAATCATCGATTATGAATTAAGTACAGAAGTGAGTAATAAAAGATGCCATATGCATAATTCAAGTAATGCGCATTTTCCAAAATTTATTGATAAATTCATTAAATATGGTGGTTATGATGCTTCTAAAACACTTAATCAAAACTGTGAACAATTCTTGATTGATAAAGGTGTTAGTTATCAAACTATTGATAAAGTGAGAAAAGTCATGCTTCCTAACTATAATGAAAGCATGAAAGAAGTCGAACCAAAATACACACCAACAGGTGAATATATCATTAATGATTTAGCTCATTATAAAAAGGCCAACGAAGATCCGTTAGTGAAATGTCTCTATCACCGTCATCACATGATCGTTAATGAAAATAAGCCAATAGAACCAGGAACAACGTATCTCATTTGTACTGAATGTGGCTATGAAAATACTATTTACGATTTTTTGGCTATGAAATAGAACGATAAAAATTCTATTCTAAGTTTAAAAAAGTGTTAAAATAAACGTATGGAAGAAAAAACAAAATATCAAATAGAAAAAGAAAAAGCTGAAAAAAGGGCTATTGAAAAAGAAAACAAGATTTTAAGAATTGTTTTCCCAGTAGTGGGCGTTGCCGCTTTTATCATTGGCCTATTAGGTTTTATTCTCACAGTTAACGCTGGTAAACCAGGTATGACCGTCTTCTTTATCATTATGACTCTTCTTGGTTTAGTGGGCGTCTTATATGGCGTTTTATTACTCGTCAGAATTAAAAAGCCAGATTTCCTTAAAAAGAAGAAACCTGAAGAAGTCGAAGACGAAGTCTTACCAGACTAATCTTTCTTTTTTAACAAATAATCTTTAGCGACATTAAAGAGCATCTTCTTAACGACTGCTCTTTTTTCTTTAGGAGTCTCTTTCCAAAGCTGTCTAGCCGCAGGGAATTTAGATACTAATAAAGGAATCCATTCTCTTTCATTAGGAAACTTTTCGACATTCATCTTAAATAAGAAATCAAATATCGTATCGATGAACTGCCTTTTCATCTCTTCATCGTAATTATTTAAAGCGTAGTTAATCGTATTAACGATATGTGTGCTTCTTTCTGTATAACTATCTTTATAAATAAAAGAATTATTATCAATTTCCCAAGAGAAAGCATCGTGTTGGAATAATAAGTTATTCGTGGAACTAATGATCTTCTTATAAGAGAATTCGTGCATTAAACGCCCAATAATTGATTCATTAGGAGTGTATTCACGAATCATTTTGCTAATCGCTTTATAATCTTCGTCATAACAAGTAGAAGGGAAGTTAGGAGCGTCAAAAGCATAAACCCCTAATATTCTATTAGTTTTATGAGAATGTTTAGCCGCGGTAATGGCTAATCTTCCACCTTTAGAATGACCACCGATAAATACTTTCTTAAAAAAGAAAGAATCGATAACATCTTTTAAATATTTAACGGCTTCAACTTCACTAGGAACAGTTTCTAAATAGGCCATGTTAAAGTCTTCTTTCCAACCGATAGTCGTGGAATCAGTGCCACAGAAAGAGACAAATGCAAATTCATGCAAGATAATTGTTATTGCTTGAAACTGCTTCTCTGCGACATGGTCTCTACTTTTCTTAAAGAAGGCAAAAGTAGCGCTTTTAAATCTAGAAGAAGAACATATTATTTTAGCAATTTCGATATAATTTAACTTTCTTTCGTTAGCGTCAAATGGTGGTCGATAATTATTAATAAGTTTTAATACTTCTTTATTAGAGTGACGGTGATAATCTAAACCAATCTCATCAAAAGGAACATAAGATACCATCGATAAAATTAGTGCATCTACTTCATTAAACGCCATCTCTTTAAATGATGTATTTTGATATTTCTTTAAATAATCTAACGGATACATGCTTATATATTATCACTAATATATGGAGATAACTGATTATTTTGATTTTAAAAAATAATTTCTGAGTGTATTATATATAGCATATAGCCTGTTATTAAAGCGATAATAAATGGCTATAAAAAGAATTAAAAGAGGTTAAATATGAAAGCGTGGCTAGTCGTTAACACATTCATGCACACAGTGAAGTTTAATAATCTATATAACATGCTCTCATTAGCGTTTAAAAAGCACCATGTTGATTTAGAAGTTAAAACTGCCTCTGATATCTCTTTAGAAGTCAACAAACCAATTTTAAATAAACCAGATTTTGCCCTTTTTTGGGATAAGGATATATATTTAGCTAAACGCTTAGAAAATGAAGGCATTAAATTATTCAATAACGCTAAAGCGGTAGAGTTATGCGATAACAAGATTTTAATGTATCAAGAACTCGCTAGATGCGGTGTCAGAATCCCTAGAACATT
Organism: uncultured Erysipelotrichaceae bacterium; assembly: GCA_902777015.1. GTDB lineage: Bacteria > Bacillota_I > Bacilli_A > RFN20 > CAG-826 > RUG14515. Next base: position 15,446 of record CACYSA010000003.1, read on the forward strand.
TATCGCCCCTAAAACATTTGAAGGGCTTAATTATACATCTCGTGATTTCGTGGATAATGTCATTAATGAAATCGGTTTACCTTTGGTAATTAAAGAAGCTTATGGCTCATTTGGTGAACAAGTTTATCTCGCTAACAGTAAAGAAGAAGCGAATAAGATTATTGATCAAATCGGCTATAAAGATTTCTTAATGCAAGAATATATCGCTAATTCTAAAGGTAGAGACATTCGAGTCAATGTCGTTGGTGATGAAGCGATTGTTTCAATGTATCGAGAAAACCTATATGACTTTAGAAGTAATATCTCTAATGGTGGTACAGGTAAGAAATATGAACCTAAACAAAAATATTTAGATTTAGCAATTAAAGCCGCACAAGCTTTAGACCTTACTTTTGCGGGTGTTGATGTCTTATTTGGGGAAGATGATGAACCAATCATTTGTGAAGTTAATTCTAATCCACAGTTTGCCTCTACATTATCATTTACCGGTGTTAATCTTGGTGAATATATCGCTGATTACATCATGTCACTAACTATAAAACGTGGGTTAATAGTCTATGACTTTAAAGACGCTTTAAGAAATAAATGGTTTGTGAATAAATGTCTAGAAGAACTTAATAACAAATCAACATCTTTAAGTTTTATTCATGAAGCGCAGTTAGATGAATATTTAGCTAAAAATAGTGATTCAACTGACTATGTCATTTATCGTGGTAGAAACCATCAATTAGTGGCCTCTCTTGAAGCTAAAGGCATTAAAGTTTTTAATAACTCTTTAACAAATAAACTCGCTAATGATAAATATCAAACATATGAATTTTTGTTAGACCATGATTTACCATGCGTTAAAACATCATTAGATTTCTCTAATATCAATCACTTTCCAGCAATTATGAAAAGTGTTTCTGGTCATGGTGGTGAAGAAGTCTATTTAATCGAAGATAAAGATGATCCACAATATGAGGCTCTTTTAAAAGAAAATCCAGACTTAACATTCATCTATCAAGAATTTGTCCAAAATAACGGAGATGTGAGAGTCTATGTCCTTAACCACAAAGTGGTTGTGGCTATTAAAAGAGTCAATCCTCATAACTATCGTAACAATTTCTCATTAGGGGGAGAGGTATCAGTTTATCAATTATCTCCTGAGATGGAAGAAGCAGCGATTAAGGTATCAGAACTACTCGATGCTGACTTCATCGGTGTGGATTTCTTACTTTCAGATAACGGCTTTATGATTAATGAAATTGAAGATCCAGTTGGTTGTCGCATGGTCTATCAAGCCACAAATATTGATATCGTCTCACTCTTCTGCAAGCACGTTAAGAATAATATCTAATCAGCATAAAAGTTGATTAGATTTTTGTTTTAGGGCATACTTTAAAGGTATGGAAGGTGAATTGAATAACTTTGAAATCAATAACACTCCGATAACCTTTACTGGTAAAACGGATAATATTGCCACTAGTGACGAACTAACGGCAACCCCTTTATATCAAGATAAAATGGGGACAAATTATTCTAAAAAGAAAGGTGTCGCTAGAGCGGTTACCACAGTGGGTATTTCTTTAATTATGACCGCTGCGGCTATTCAAACAGGAAGTATTATTTCTAATGCTTATGTTTTAAATCCACCTTCAATTAGTGATACTAGTTTCATTTATGAAAATCATGTTTTTTCTTATAAATTTACTGTGAAAAATAAACGTGGTTATAGCGTTTCTTATCATCTTTTAGTTAATGAAAAAGAAGTGCTTAATAACGATTGCACAGAAGAGAAAGAATATGTTGGTAGTTATGACAAATTTAATAGTGGAGATGTTTGTAAATTTTATATCGCTTTCTCAAATAAAGTCGATTATTTACAAACTATTAGCCACTACGAGTTTAAAGTGGAGGATTGATTATGACCGAAGTTAAAAAAGGCAATTGGTGGCAAAGAAAAACACCTGGTCAAAAGACAAGTTTCATTATTGGAGCAATTATATTTGCTCTCTCTTTAGCGGGTTTCATCGTTTTGATGAACGGTAGAGCAATATTTGGTGATGAATTTGGTGACCAGTTCTTTGGTGAAGGCATTGATAACGGCTGGATAATTATTGGTAATAGTCTCATTAGTGGTGGCATTAAATGGATTGTTAGTATGGTCACCATCTTTATGGGTATCACCTTCATCTTTATTGCGACATTTATCAGTCATTTATTCGATGCGAAAAGTAGAAAAGCCAAAACAATTTCCGCGCTTATTAGATCGCTCATTAAATATGTCATCATCATCGCTATTATATGTGTCATCCTCGTTGTCTGGGGTGTTGATGTTGTCGGCATTATCGCTGGCGTTGGTGTCTTAACGCTGATTATTGGTTTAGGCTGTCAATCTCTTATCCAAGACGTTATATCTGGTATATTTATCGTCTTTGAAGACTATTTCGCCGTAGGCGATACAGTCATCATTGATGGCTTTAGAGGCACAATTATTGATGTTGGTTTAAAGACCACTAAGTTACAAGATTTCGGTGGTAATATCAAATCAATTACTAATAGTTCCATTACCACAGTGGTTAATATGTCACGCTTAAGAAGCGTTGCTTCTGTGACATTATCAGTTTCATATAATGAAGATGTTGAAAGAGTAGAAGCTCTTATCATTCAAGAAATTGAAGCCTTAAAAGAAAAAGTACCAAACATCATTGATGGTCCTTGGTATAAAGGTATCGATAATATTTCCGCTTCTTCTATTGATTTCTTAGTTATCGCTTTTGTGGATGAAGCGAATCGTTTCCAAGTGACTAGAGACTTAAAACGTGAATTCTATTTGTTATTCAAGCGTGAAGATATTCAAATCCCATACAATCAAGTTACAGTTAATCCTGAAGATGAAAAGAAGCGTCAAAAAGCTTCTAAAGAAGAAATCACTTTAGCGTTACAAGAACAAAGAAAATTACGCGGTCTTGAACCTATTCAAGTCAAAAAGAGTGGTAAAAAAGGCAATGTCTTAAAACGAGTGCAAAAAGCTTTTGATAAGACAGAGCAAGAATTAGATAACAAATAAAAATAGAGTGGTTTTATGAGTAAGAAATTAATTCCAATCATTCTTGTTGTTACCTCGATGGTAGCGTGTAATCACACTAATAGCGTTGATACAAGTATCAATGGTTTAGATTATGACCATGCTTATCAAGAAATCGAAACGTTTTTTAATACACCTAATCTTGATTTCACGATGAGACTCGCTAGTGGTAAAAAAAGCACATCTTTAATCTACGCCTATAGCGATGGAGAAGTGATTCTAGAATATCCTTACTCTAAGCCCGACTTAAAAGAAATAACGACAAAAGATAAATCGTTCTTAGATGGTGATGGTTTTAAAGTCTATATCGAAAAAGATAACTCGAAGTTATTTGGTAATGGACAATTGAAACTAAAAGATTATTTCAAAGGTCCCGCCACGTTTTATAGCTTCGCGAACATTTTTACATTTACTTTGGATTTAAAAGAGCTTTCCACCAAAACTGGGTTATTTGATAGTGATGCGTTGGAGCAACTCAATAATGAGCTATTTTTCGATTTAGGAAACGTTGATTTCGAAGTTTCTTTTACTAATGAACGAATAAACACAGTATCAATGGTATTTGATGAATACGTTGAAGCGGCATATGGTGTCATAGCCCCGTTAAGAATCGTTTACGATATCAATAGTTATGGCGACAATTTCAGTAAAAGAACAATCTCGCTTGATGATTTTCTAAAAGTAGATCAAGCAACTTATGATATTGTCGAAAAAGACTTTGCTTATATCGTGGATAGAGGCCAAGGTTATTCGTTTAGAAGCAATATCGATTCTCAAGATTATTTCATTAATGAAATACCAGGCGATACAGTCGTGGCGTATTTCGCTAGTCCTATTTATGGGGAAGAAAATATTGAAATATTGTTTAAAGATACTATTTTTGATGAACAAGCAGGAACAATTACCTGTTCTTTTGCGGGCAAGTTTTACACAATTTACAACGTTAGAGTAGTTGATGGTAATGTTGCTGAAAGAAAAGACGAAATAGCATTTGATAAAGCAGATATTGCAGAAGAAACAGTTCGCGCTTATGACACTGATAACAATAGATTCTTAATAGCCTCTAATGGAAAAGTTCTAATATTTGACATTTCCACTCTTGAGATCGTAAAAGAGATTAGTGTTCAAGGCGATGTTATTAAGATACTTGTTCATAATAATGTGTACCACATTACCACCTTAACTAAAAAGCATTCTGATGGCCTTGAAGAATCTTTAAATAGAGGCATGATTTATGTTATCGATAGAGGCTCTATGGCACTTATTGAAAGCATCAATATTAATACTGCACCTGGCTATACGACCGTGGATAAAAGAGGAGACATTATCATCGCTCCTGAGCTCGGATTTAGATGCCATGTCTATATCTATCATCAAGCGAGTAAAACTTTTAGCTATTTGTCCAACAAAGAAATCGATTTCACTAGTGGGACATATCTAACTTACGATGAAGATAAAGATACACTTATTGTTTGTGATAAAAGTAGTAGTGTTAAACCTATGTTCTTTGCTTATGAAAACGGCAAATACATTCGCGATACTAACCACAGTAACAAAGGCTTTGGAGGGCCAGACAACACAATTGTCAAACTCTTTTACAATGATTACTTTGTTTCAATCCAAAACAAGATCGTTAATGTGAAAGATTGGGAAAATACGATAAGTAGAAGTTACATCTCCCTTAATCTAATTTACGGAGATAAATTAATCACATTCCCTGGTGATAACAATATTTATATTGTTAGAACTAATAAAAACAATATAACAGTCATTGTGAAATTTGATACATTAAGTGGTGAAATAACTAATTATTTCTCAAATGATAAAACCAATAATTTAACGTTTGGCTTTGTTAAAAATGGATTAATATACTTGTACGATAATGTCAAAAAGTCATTGATTGTATACGATGTCAATTAATAAAAGAACGCTAAATGCTTCTTTTAAATAAACATCAATAGCACACCAACGCTTTGCACAATCGTGGAGACGAGCACAAAGATATGGAAGATGCCGTGTAAATTAAGATTCTTTTTACCAATCGCGTATAATAAGCAACCAACCGAATAGATGATGCCACCCGCTAAAACGAAGCCAAAGCTCAGTGGTGGCATATATAGAAAACCACCACAAAATAAGATTAACCAACCCATTCCTAAATATAAGAATAAGGAAATGATTTGAGCAATCTTATTTTTAAATAAGAAAGCATTTAATAAAATACCGACTAGGGCTAATCCCCATTCCACTAATAACATGATTAAACCAATGACATTCGTGGTCATTAAAACAACACAAATAGGAGTGTAAGTTCCAGCGATTAACAAATAAATAGTGCAGTGATCAAGCACTCTAAATACTTTCTTATTAAAGCAATCTAGAGGCGTGGAATGATATAAACTAGAAACAAAATAGACGTCGATAATCGTGAAAACAAAGACTAAGATACTAAGAAAATATGTTGGAGAAATAATACCTCTCACAAATTGAATTAATCCAAAAACGAAAATGGCAAGAGCCACTGGAATACCAAGTTGATGGGTAATGGTGTTAAATTTTTCTTGTTTAGTGGTGTAGTTTGGAATGCTAACACTTTCGATTGTCTCTTTATAAGTCATTTTGCTTCCTCCAAGTGCCACCATAGTAAAACACTAGCTTATAAAGGTCAGTAAACTGATGAAATAAAAACTCTACCTCTTAATATAATTACTCTATAGAGAATAATTAGGAGTAGTAGAGTTATGTTTTTTCTATTATATAGAAAGATTAGAATAATTTGCTAAGTAAGATTGCGACTTTTTCTAATAGTTCCTTTTCTTCGTTTTTGAAGCGATCATAAATAGGAGCGTCGATATCTATAACTCCTTTGACTTCATTATCCTTAATAATGGGGACAACAATCTCGCTTTTCGACAATGATGAGCAAGCAATATGACCAGGGAATTCATTGACATTTGGGACCACTAAAGTTTGCTTATTTGAAGCGGAAGTACCACAGACTCCTTTACCTAAAGGAATAATCGTACAAGCAACATCACCTTGGAAAGGTCCTAAATATAAATAGTCATCTTTTCTTAAATAAAAACCACACCAATTGATATCTTCTAATTGGCTAAGAACTGCACTGACATTAGACAAGTTACTAACAAGTGGGATATCTTTATCGATAATGGATTCGATTTGTTTTAATAATAATTCCATATTAGTAATATATCTTATTTCATTAAGATAATCATTCATAATGCTTTGATTTTATTAAAAATCTTATTAATATAGTTTACATGAATAGAATTTTAGTCATTGGTTGTCCAGGCGCAGGTAAAACTTATTTTGCTAAAGCATTAAGCAAGATTATTGGTATTCCTGTTATCCATATGGACAATCTCTATTGGAATAAAGATAAAACAAGTATTTCTAAAGAAGAATTAGAAAATAAGCTTTTACCATATTTAAAAGAAGATAAATGGATTATTGATGGAAATTATCATGATACATTAAAACAACGCTTAGAATACGCGACAGATGTTTTCTTTTTGAATATGCCAAGAGAAACATGCATCGAAGGTATTTTGGAAAGAATTGATCAACCAAGAGATGATATTCCTTGGGTTGAAACTAAAAAAGATGCGATTGATTTAATCGAATGGACAATTGATTATGAAGATCGCACTAAAGCGGATGAAGAAAGATTATTAAAGAAATATAAAAAAGTTAACGTCCATATCTTAAGAACAAGAGCGGAAGTTAACAATTATTTGTTGAGTTTAATTAAGTAATTAATTTCTATTGGCTAAAGTGACATTGTCTTTACCATTGTTTTTCGCTGTTCTATTAGCGAAGTCCGCTAAATCGAGAACATGGTCGAAGTTAAATGTTTCATCGACAGGTAAGACAACCGCACCAACGGAAACAGTGATGTGGAATTTTGGATAATCTTTGAATTTACATTCAGAGATAGCTTTACGATATCTTTCACCAATACGGAGTAATTCTTCTTCACTAATATCTCTTAAGCAAACGACATATTCGTCGCCACCCCAACGGCAGACAAATGCTTCTTTTTCTTGTGATAAGATTTCAGCAATCTTCACTAAGACAACGTTACCAAATAAGTGACCATATGTATCGTTAACTGTTTTAAATGAGTCAACGTCAACGAATAAGCAACCTAAGGTTGTCTTATCAGTCTTATTTTGATATGTCTCATCTAAGAATTTGGCTAAGAAGTTTTGATTAGCTAAACCAGTTAAGGAGTCGTGCATAGAAGCATATTTGAAGTTTTCTGTATAGCCTCTTAAACGCTTCGCCGCTATTAAACGCACTAATTCGGCAAAGTAACCAAGCATCATAGAAACGAAATAGATTAATGTTAAACGGATTCTTAAGTTAACAGAGAAAACAGCGACTTGTCCATCAATATAAACAGGAGTGCCACCTGCTTGAGCAGCAGCTTGTTCAGCAGCGTATTTTCTAAAATCCGCTAGAGGCCACCAGAAGAAAGCAACCATAGCTAACGCTACTGGGATGACAACGGCAAAGCCTTCGATTAAACCAAATGTAATGAAAGAGAATGCAGGGATTAATAAAATCCAAATATGTAAGAAGCCATCTGGGCCACCGTCATAGCAGAGATAGCCAAAGAAGACGACCATTAATCCCATGAATATACGACGCCAAATGTTTTGACGTTTGTTAACGAATATTGTTAATAAGAATGTTGATAAGCAGATGACACAAACAGCGGTCATAATGATACCGAATGTCTTATCTGTGTCTTTAATTAAGTGTGTAATTGAAGCGACAATAGAAATAAAGAAAAGTATCGTGGATAAAACGCAGACTAAGAATGACTGTCTAAAATTGTCATTCAAAAGACCATCAGTCGCTTTGTTGATAAAATTTTTGTATTTCATTTTAATATTTAATTGCCTTCGCTCTTCTATTATAACAACTCGTTTAATTATTATTAAATACTTTTTGATTTTTGTCACTCTTTTTTGTTCATTATTGCTTTAAAAGAGATACAGGTTTATGTATAATCAATCTCGTTTATAGGTAAATATACCTAAAGGAGTAATTATGAGACAAAAGTTTGATACAAGAACAATTGTGATTACTGGCCTTCTATTGGCCTTGGAAGTCATCTTCCAAACATTAGGTAATTATATTCAATTCCCTTTCTTGCCCGCCAATATCAATCTCACTTTAGTGACTGTTGTTTTAGCCGCTGTTTGGTGTGGTCCAATTTCAGCAATGATTTTGGGATTTTTTAATGGCATTATGGCGTTATTTTCACCATCTACATTAGCGATATTTATGCCAATTAGCCCTGTTGGAACTGTTGTTGTGTGCTTATTAAAATGCACAATCGCGGGTCTAGTGGCTAGCCTTATTTATCACGGATTTAACAAAATTAACCGTATCGTAGGTATGACCGCTGGTGTGATATTAGCAAGCGCGGCTGTGCCAATAATTAATACAGGCTTATTCTCTGTTGGCAGTCTTATCTTCTTTAGACCATTCTTAGAAAGTGGTGTTAATGAGACTTTCCCAAATATCGGAGCCTTCCTCGTCTTTGGTGTTATTGGTCTTAACTTTATCGTTGAAATAGTCACAACTGTTTTGATTGCGCCACCATCTGCTGCCATTGTTTTAGGTAGAAGAGTGAAAAATCCAGCAGCTTAGTCTTTGTTTTTGTTAGCAATTATCGTTATCATATTGATATGCAAAAACCTTTAGCGGATCTTTTAAGACCAGAATCTTTACAAGATATGGTGGGTCAACACCATCTTTTAGATGATGGTACTGTCTTTAGAAAAAGTATTGATTCTAATCACATTACCAACATGGTTTTTTATGGTCCTCCAGGTGTTGGTAAAACAACACTCGCTAACATCATTGCGAAAAATTCTAATCTATCTTTATATAAATTAAACGGCACTAATGCATCGATTGATGACATCAAGAATGTCATAAAAGAAGCTGATAGTTTCTTAAATCACCAAGGTGTTTTACTCTATTTGGATGAAATCCAATATCTTAATAAGAAACAACAACAATCTCTTTTAGAGTTTGTGGAATCTGGTGATATTACTTTAATTGCCTCCACAACAGAAAACCCATATTTTTATGTCTATCCCGCTTTATTATCTCGTTGCACAGTCTTCGAATTTAAAGCCTTACAAGTAGATGACATCAAAGAAGGATTATTAAAAGCTTGTGATAAATTAGGCTTAAAGATTAATGATGATGCTTTAGAAACATTAGCGCTAGCCTCTAATGGTGATATGCGTAAAGCGCTTAATAATTTAGATTTCATCTTTGGAGCGCTTAATCAAACTAGAGTCATTGATAACGATTTAGTTAAAGGTCTAATTGATAAAGCTAATATTGCTTATGATCGAAGTGAAGATAAACACTTTGATACATTAAGTGCCTTTATGAAATCTTTAAGAGGTAGTGACCCAGACGCAGCGATATTCTATTTAGCAAAGTTACTTAAAGGTGGAGATATCATTGCCGCTTCACGTAGGTTATTATGTTCAGTGAGTGAAGATGTTGGTTTAGCCTATCCTCAACTCATTCCAATTGTTAAAGCTTGCGTTGATAGCGCTTTACAACTTGGCATGCCAGAAGCGAGATTACCGCTTGCTAACGCAACGATATTAATCGCTACCGCTCCAAAGAGTAATAGTGCTTATTTAGCGGTCGATTCCGCAATGATGGATATTGATCAAGGTAAAGGCACAACTGTCCCAAGAAATTTACAAAATACCCACTTTGATGGTGCGGACGCCAAAGTTAAAGGACAACACTATATTTACCCACATGACTTTGAAAATCACTACGTGGAACAACAATATCTTCCTGATGATTTAAAGAAGAGAAAATATTATATTCCACAAGAAAATAAAAATGAGCAATCATTTAAAGAATATTGGGATAAAATCAAGAAAAATAATAAGAAGAAATAATTATGGATTCATTAAAAACATTGATGGATAAAAAGCAATATGAACTAGTCTTGAAGATTACAGAAAATTCTCAAGATTCTTTAAGTTTGTTTTATCGTTTAAGTGCCTTACTCGCGGTTAATCGTATTAATGATGCTTTATCTTTAATTAAAGAAAAAAGACAATACCTTCTTTCTAAACCGGGTATCTTAATGAAAATCCATATTGAGATTCTTTGCATGATGGCTAAATTCGATGAAGCTTATGAAGAGCTTAATTACTATAAAGAATTACCATATGAAAACCAACAAACAGAAGAACTATTAAGATATTTACCAAAATACATTAGAGAAGAAGAATTAAAGTTCTATAAACGTCGAGAAGTAGGTCAAGAAGAGATTAGAAAAAAGTTGCTCAGTAAGAATGATACTGATGTTTTAACAGCCTTAGATGCAGTCAGAGGACAAGACTTACAGGCCTTCCTTTTACCAATTCTTAATATTCTAAAAACATATCCAAGGCAAATGATTCGTTCTTATGCTTTGCTTCTTTTAGTGGCTAAATCTTACGACAAAGTCATCTCTTTCTTATCACAAGGTCAATTAATTGAAATTAAACCTTCTGAATTAAAAGATCCATTTGTCTTACCAAATATTGGTGATATTGAGGCTATTTCGCAGTTATTCCAAAACGCTTATCATAATCCTTCATTAGCCCAAAATGCGATTAATATTCTTTCTTCGTATTTGATTTACATCTATCCAAATTCTATTAAATATTCCGCTGATCAATTAATTGTCATCTTTGGCTTTTTAGCGGAAGATCTTTTAAAAACTAATGATGTTGATTTAGATAAGATGTGTGCTTTAAGAAATCTCGATCAACAAGAAACACTTAAAGAAATTAATAAAATTAAAGCGCTGCTGGAAGATTTTTGATTCCAAAAGTTCTTTATAAGAAACTACAAGCGCTTTGTGCTTGTTTTTTATTTTACACACGTGCTATATTATTACACGCACACAACTTGAAAGGATAAATATTAATCATGGAAAGAAAAGTAACCAAGTTAGAACATTGCCATACCGAAGTATTAGTGAATGTTGACAAAGATTTATGGAAAAAAGCCCAAAACAAAGCTTTCAATAAACTTGCCGCTAATGTGACGGTTCCTGGCTTCCGCAAAGGCAAAGCCCCAGCTAATATGCTCAAAGGCCACATTGATCAAATGAGAGTCTTTAATGAAGCCATCAATAATGTCTTACAACCTGTGTATGAAGACGTATTAAGAGAAGAAAAAATTCAACCAATGGCGAGACCATCATTCGATGTCACCAAATTAAGTGAAGAAGAATTAGAAGTCAAAGTGACTATTGCTACACGTCCAGAAGTTGAACTCGGTAAATATACCGATTACAAATTAGGCAAAGAAAAAGTGGAAGTTACCGATGAAGAAGTCGATGCTTCTATTGAAGCTTTAAGAAAACAAAACGCAACCATCGCTCCAAAAGATGGCCAAGCCGAAAAAGGTGACACAGTTGTCATGGACTTCGAAGGTTTTGTCGAAGGTGTCCCATTTGAAGGTGGCAAAGCCGAAAACTACGAATTAGAACTCGGTAGTGGCGCTTTCATCCCAGGTTTCGAAGACCAATTAGTGGGTGCTTCCGCGGGCATTGAAGTGGAAGTTAAAGTCAAATTCCCAGAAAACTATGGTCCAGATGAAATCTCTGGTAAAGATGCGACATTCAAATGCACAATTCACGAAGTGAAACAAAAAGTTTTACCAGCCTTAGATGAAGAATTCATCAAAGACTTAAACATCCCAGAAGTCAAAACAATTGACGAACTCAAAGCTAACCGTAAAGAAGCTTTACAAAAACAAAAAGAAGATGCCGCTAGACAAGCTTACTTAAATAAACTTGTTGATGAAATCAAGAAAGTTTCTAAATTCGATATCGCTGACGAAATCATCGCTGAAGAAAAAGAGAATCGTAAGAAAGATATGGAAAATAGACTTAAACAATCTGGTATCGATCTCGAACAATACTTAGTCTTAACAAAGACCAGCCAAGAAGATTTTGATAAGCAAATGAGCGAAGAAGCCAGAAAAGGCTTAGAATCATTCCTCGTCATGGATAACGTTGGTATTAAAGAAAACTTATCCGTTTCTGATGAAGAATTAGACGCTGAACTTACCAAGATGGGCGAACAATACAAGATGAGCTTAGAACAAATCAAGCAAGCTTTAGGTCAACAATTACCTAACTTCAGACACAATATGCTCATGCAAAAGATTGAAAAATTCTTATACGAAAACAATAAGTAATTATTATTAAGGAGGTATTTTCATGAACGAAAGACCCCAAACATTAACATTACCATTACTACCTACACGTAGTTTTGTCCTCTTCCCAAGCACGATTCAACCAATCGAAGCGGGAAGAACTTTCTCTATCAATGCCATTCACGCAGCGCATTTACAAGCCGATTCGCTTTTATTTGTCGCTTGCCAAAAGAACCCAAATGACGAAGTCATTGATTTCGATTCCATTTATCACGTTGGTTCTTTATGCCGCATTGTCTCAATCATCGAAAAAGGCGATTTAGTCCGTGTGAGAGTGGACGTTGTTGAAAGAATCGTTTTAAACGAAATCTCTTTCGACCAAGTCAATGGCTATTATGTCGCTAATGCGACTGTGAATAATGTGCCAATGGTGGATGATCTCACTAATGAATCATTATCACGCGCCATTGTTGATAAGTTAAATAACTTACCAAACGTCTTATCATTATTAAATAAATCCACTCTTAACCAAATTAACAAAGTTAAAGACGCTGTTTCTTTATGCTATATCTTAGCGAGCAATCTCCAATGCTCAACTGAAGAAAAGCAAGCTATTTTAGAATGCAACAACGTCAATGACTTAATGGGTAAAATCTTATTACTCATCTCTGGAGAACAAACCAAAGCGCAAATTGATGAAAACATTGCTAACTCAGTGAGAGAATCAAGTGAAAAAGCGCAAAAAGAATATTTCTTAAGAGAAAAATTAAAAGCGATTAAGAAAGAACTTGGTGAAAATACAGATGGTCAAAATTCTCCAGAATCTATCTTAGAAAAGTTAGAAAAGAATCCTTATCCAGAAAACATCATAAAGAAAGTTAAAGCGGAACTTTCTAAATTCGATATGATGCCTCAAGGCAGTTTAGAGGCCGCTTTAATTCAAAGCTATTTAGATGTTTTAATGAACATCCCATGGTGGGAAAAGACCGAAGATGATGAAGACTTAAAACATGTTGAATCTATCTTAGATGAAGACCATTATGGCTTAGAAGAACCAAAGAAGAGAATTGTCGAATATTTAGCCATTAAGAAATTAACTGGTAACTTAAAATCCCCAATTCTTTGCTTCTACGGTCCTCCAGGTACAGGTAAGACTTCTTTAGGTAAATCCATCGCTAGAGCGTTAGGAAGAAAATTCTTCAAAGCGTCTTTAGGTGGTATTTCTGATGAAGCGGAAATACGTGGCCATAGAAGAACATATGTCGGTGCTCTCCCAGGCCGTATTATTCAAGGCATGAGAAAAGCCGGAGTGACTAACCCAGTATTTTTACTCGATGAAGTCGATAAACTCGCTTCTAGCTACAAAGGCGACCCCGCCAGTGCGTTATTAGAAGTCTTAGACCCAGAACAAAATACACAGTTCAACGATAACTATGTCGAAGAACCATACGATTTAAGCGATGTCTTATTCATTTGTACTGCGAACTATTTAGAAAATATTCCTGGTCCATTAAGAGATCGTTTAGAACTCATTCAATTATCTTCTTATACCGAAATCGAGAAGATGCACATTGTTAAGGAACACTTAATCAAAAAGCAAATCGCTCTTAACGGTTTAAAAGAAGACCAAGTCGTCTTTGAAGACGATGCCTTAAGATTCATCATCCGTTCTTATACTAGAGAAGCGGGTGTCCGCGAACTTGAAAGAAAGATTGCTTCTTGCTTAAGAAAAGTCGCAGTTAACTTTGTTAAAGATCCTAATATCGGTGTCACCACAATTAATGTGGACAAAGTTAAAGAATTCTTAGGTGTCCCATTCTTTGAAGACACACAAAAAGAAAAAGAACCACAAGTCGGTGTTGTTACTGGCTTAGCCTATACTGAGTATGGTGGCGATATTTTACCAATCGAAGTTAATTACTTTAAAGGTAAAGGCGCACTGATCTTAACTGGTCACTTAGGTGACGTCATGAAAGAATCAGCCTCTATTGCCCTTGACTATGTCAAGAGTAACGCTGAAGAATTCAAAGTTGACCCAGATATCTTCGCGAATAACGATATCCATATTCACGTTCCAGAAGGTGCTGTTCCTAAAGATGGTCCAAGTGCGGGTGTAGCGATGACTTGTGCGATTATCTCTTGTTTAAGCAAACGTCCAGTATCTCCTGACGTAGCGATGACTGGTGAAGTGACCTTAAGAGGACAAGCTTTACCAATCGGTGGCTTAAGAGAGAAATCACTTGCCGCTTTAAGAAGTGGTATTAAAAAGATTGTCGTTCCAAAAGACAATAAGAAAGATGTTGAAGAACTTCCAAAGGAAGTTAAAGAATCACTTCAAATTGTCTATATGTCTTCAGTGGAAGACGCTGTCAAAGAAAGTTTCGCTAATTAATGATTAACTTTACCAACGCGACATTTATCAAATCATGCCCAAATAGGCAAGAAAGACCTCAGGGAAACAAACCTGAGGTTTTAATCGTCGGTAGAAGTAACGTTGGTAAATCATCATTGATTAATGCTTTAACTAATAAAAAGAAGTTGGCTTTTGCTTCATCAAAACCTGGTCATACGCGCTTATTAAATTATTTTGATATAGATAATCAATTCTTTTTAGTGGACGCTCCTGGCTATGGTTACGCTAAAGGTGGAATTGACCTTGACCGCCTATTTGGCGAAATGATGGAAACATATTTCGTTAGTAATAATGAATTAAAACTAGTTTTAGTCTTATTAGATGCCAGAAGAGAAGCCACTCCTGAAGATATTGAAATCATTAATTATTGTAAAGAAAACAATATTAATTATTATTTAGTAATAACTAAGACAGACAAGGTCAACCAAAAAGAAAAAGCGGCGCTTAATAAACGTTTAAAAGAAAAAGAAATTCCGTTTGAACAAGTTTATTACACATCCGCTTTAAAAAGTGGTAGTCTCGACCTTTTGAAAAAAGGGATTGAGAAAAGCCTATAGTTTTGTATAATAAGTAAGTCCAGTGAAGAAGAGGAGTAATCTATCTCTTCATCAATAGAGAGTCGAGGATGGTGGAAGCTCGATGGTGAAAATAGATGAAGGTCGCTTTGGAGGAATAGTTGCCTAGCGAAAATAGGTTAAATAAGTGCATCCTTATTGGATGAACTAAGGTGGTACCGCGCATATAGCGTCCTTAGAATAGGGCGCTTTTATTTTTAGGAGGGTAGTTATGTTAGATAAACGCTACAATCATCTCGAAGTCGAGAAAGACAAATATCAGAATTGGAAAAGTAAAGGTTACTTTGCTTGTGGTGATAAAAGTAAAGATCCTTTTAGCATTGTCATCCCACCTCCAAACGTTACTGGTAAACTTCATATTGGTCACGCTTGGGATACAACAATTCAAGACATTATTGTCCGCTATAAAAAGATGCAAGGCTATGATGTTTTATGGCTTCCAGGCTGCGATCACGCGGGTATTGCCACCCAAGCTAAAGTCATGGAAAAGCTCAGAAAAATGGGCATAGACGTGACAACAATCACGAAAGAAGAGTTTTTGAAGTGGGCTTGGAGCTGGAAAGATGAATACGCTAATACCATTCATGAACAATGGGCTCAAATGGGTTTAGCGCTAGATTATAATAAAGAAAGATTCACCCTTGATGAAGGTCTTAACTACGCTGTTAGAACAGTGTTTGTCACCCTCTATAACAAAGGTCTTATCTATCAAGGCGAAAGAATTATTAACTGGGACCCAGTGCAAAAGACTGCCTTATCTAACGTTGAAGTTATTCACCAAGATGACAAGGGTTATATGTATTATTTTAAATACCCAGTTGTTGGTAGTGATGACTATTTAATCGTGGCCACAACTAGACCAGAAACCATGTTTGGCGATGTCTGTGTGGTTGTTAATCCAAAAGATAAAAGATATACAAAATATCATGGAAAGAAGGTTATAAATCCTGCTAACCATGAAGAGTTACCAATCATTTGTGATGAATATGTTGACATCGAATTTGGTACAGGGGCGATGAAATGTACACCTGCTCATGACCCAAATGACTTTATCATCGGTGAGAAATATGGTTTTGAAAAACCTATTATCTTTAATAAAGATGCGACAATGAACGAGAAGTGTGGTCAATACCAAGGTTTAGATAGATTCGTTTGCCGTGAAGAATTAATTAAGAATATTGATAAAGAAGGTAACTTTGTTAAAAAAGAAGAAATTGTTCACCCAGTTGGTCATAGTGAACGTTCTAACGCTGTTGTTGAACCAATGCTTTCTAAACAATGGTTCATTAAGATGAGACCACTCGCGGAACAAGCTCTTGCTAACCAAAAGAAAGAAAAAGACAAAGTAAATTTCGTTCCTGAAAGATTTGAAAAGATCTTTATTCAATGGATGGAAAAAGCGGAAGACTGGTGTATTTCCCGTCAATTATGGTGGGGTCACCAAATTCCTGCTTATTATAATAAGCATACAGGTGAAGTCAAAGTGCTTATGGATCCACCAGAAGATAAAGAAAACTGGGTCCAAGAAGAAGATGTTCTTGATACTTGGTTCTCCAGTGCTTTATGGCCATTTTCCACAATGGGCTGGCCAAATAAGACCGCGGATTTAGAAAGATATTTCCCAACCGATGTCTTAGTTACTGGTTATGACATTATCTTCTTCTGGGTTTCTAGAATGATTTTCCAAAGCTTAGAAATGAATGGTGTGAGACCATTTAAAGAAGTTGTTATTCATGGTCTTGTTAGAGATGAACTTGGCCGTAAAATGTCAAAGACATTAGGTAATGGCGTTGATCCAATGCAAGTCATCGCTGAATATGGCGCGGACGCTTTAAGATATTTCTTAACAACGAACAGCACACCAGGACAAGATATGCGCTATATCGATGAGAAAGTCCAAGCGGCTTCTAATTATTTAAATAAGATATGGAATAGCGCGCGTTATGTCTTATCAGTTTTAGGCGATGATTATAAAGAAGTGGCCTTAGATAAAGCTAAGATGTCCGCTTTAGATCAATGGATTATTAATAGACTTAATACCACAATTAAAAACGTCACCATGAACATGGATAAATATGACTTTAATGCGGCTAGTAACCATTTATATAACTTCGTTTATGATGATTTCTGCTCACAATATTTAGAGATGTCTAAAGTCGCTTTAAACAGCGATAACGAAGAAGCTAAAAACATTACAAAAGCTGTGTTAATTAAGTGCTTGAAGAATATCATTCTTCTCATCTATCCTTACACTCCATTTATCGCTGAAGAATTATATTGCTCATTACCAAACCATTTAGATTCAGTGATGCTTGAAACTTATCCAGTTTATGAAAGTGATTTAGTCAATTTTGATAAAGACAATCAAGTCGACTTATTGTTTAATCTCATTAAGGATGTCCGTAACTATAAGATCGAAAACAAATTAGCGCCAAACGCTAAACTTGACTTATCTTTATTAATTAAAGAAGAAGTCTTCTCTGATTTCTTAACGTATTTAAGAAGATTCACTTTCTCCGATGTGAAATTACTTAATAAAGGTGAACATGTTGATGGCGAAGGTCATGTCTATAATGAAGCGGAACTCTATATTGTTAGTAACGACAATAAAGATGAACTTCTCGCTAAATTAGATAAAGATATCGAAACACTCACTAATGAGATTAGAAGATGCGAAAATATGCTCAATAATCCTAACTTTATTAATAAAGCCCCAGAAGCAAAAGTTTCTCTTGAAAGAGAAAAACTTGCTAAACACCAAGAGAACTTGCAAGTTTTATTAGAAAAAAGAAAGAAAATTGCATAATTTTCGGACAAAATCGAAAAAAGCCTCCTACTAACAATATAGGAGGTTTTATTTATGAACTACACATTACTGACAAAAGAAGAAATGGAAAACCATTATGTGGGAGAGGCGATTACAGTCACCGCGGTGATGGCGCTTTTGTGCGCTGCAATCGTCGCCGTTGTTATTTACCGTTTGTTCCGCTCTAACAAGGGTGGAGTCAACATTCCAGGTGGCTGGAAGTTCTCTTGGAACTAATGGCTAAGATTCAAGATTTAGGTTTTTTGGAAAAGCCCAGAGAAAAAGCCGAACGTTTTGGAATTGATAAGCTAACTGATTCTGAGCTTTTAGCGTTAATCATTAATGTCGGGACTATTGGTCATTCATCATTAGATATTGCTAGAGAAATGATGAGAGAAGCCAAGTCTTTGAACACATTAATTGGTAAACCATATGAATATTATTTATCTTTTAAAGGCATTAATAAGGTTAACGCTTTAAAGCTCACTGCGGTCTATGAAATCTTAAAAAGAATCAATGAAAAGCAACAGCTCATTTATGAAGAAAATAATGCTGTCACAAGTGAAACATTATTCAGGCGTTATTCTCTCTCATTAGCGGGTCAAAGTGTCGAACATTTCATTTTAGTTATTCTTAACAAGAATAAACAAATCATATTTGAAACAACTTTGTATAAGGGAGATAACTCCTGTTCGGTTGTTTCAAGTCGTGAAATTATTCGCTTATTAAGCATCCATAACGGCTATTATTTCTACTTGATTCATAACCATCCTAACGGCAACTTAAAACCAAGTCAAAGCGATATCGAATTCACTTTGACGGTCAACAATAAAGCAAAGCAAATAGGGGTTAATCTTTTAGATCACTTAATCATTACAGACAAAGACTATTATTCATTTTTCAAAGATGAACTAACTCAAGATTTGGATGAAGAGACTCCTATTAGTTAGATTTATTAGATTATTTTCTTAAATTTCTTATTGAACGCTTTTATAACTTATGTTATATTACATGCGTTGTCGCCTCACTAGCTACAACCGCATAGAAAAGGTTTACAAAACTTTATTAAGTACCTTAATAGCGAGTACTTAGTGATTAAACAAAAGGAGGGACATTATGTACGCAATTATTGAAACTGGTGGAAAACAAGTTCGCGTGGAAGTTGGTAGCAAAATCTACGTCGAAAAACTCGATGCCCGATGCCGAAGTCGGTTCTACAATTACCCTCGACAAAGTGCTCTTAATCGGAGACAAAGCTGTCAAAGTTGGTAACCCATATGTTAAGGGTGCTAGCGTCAACGCTAAAGTCGAGAAACAAGGCAAAGGCAAAAAAATCCGCGTCTTCAAGTACAAAGCAAAGGCTAACGAACACAAGACCATTGGTCATCGTCAACCATATACTTGCTTAGTTATTGAAGCAATCAATGCCTAATCATGATAAAAGTGATTATTGGCCGTGCATCTAATAACCAAATAAACTTCTTAGAAGTTAAGGGTCACGCTAATTCAGCTGAATATGGACAAGATCTTGTCTGTGCGGCAGTGAGTGCAGTGGTGACTGGAGGATTCAATAACTTAGTTAACGTGAAGAATTACGAAATTAAGTTAGAAGAAGGACATGCTTATTTCAAAAGTGAACGTCCATTAGATGCGCATGATGAAGTAGTGATTGAAACTATCGTGTGTGGGTTAAACACTATACATGAATCAAATCCTAAATTCATCGCTATCAAAACCGATAAGTAATTCGGTAGAAAAGAGGAATTAAAGATGTTATTTAAATTAAATCTCCAACTCTTTGCTAGTAAAAAAGGTGTCGGTTCCACAAAAAACGGACGTGATTCTGCTGGTCGTAGACTTGGCGACAATGGTGCCATGCAGGTAGCATTATCTACCGTCAAAGAGGAACAAGAATTTACCCAGGTGTTAACACTAAAAAAGGTAAAGACGATACCATCTTCGCCACATGTAATGGTGTTGTGAAGTATGAACGTTCTGGCAAAGACAGAACAGTCGTGAAAGTCGTTCCACAAGAATAATTGACAAAATTAAACATTAAGACCACAAATTAGTGGTCTTTTTGTATGCTTTTCTTATATAATAGAAAAGAAAGAAGAATTTTTATGTTTATCGACCGTGCAGTTATTGAAGTAAGAAGTGGTAAAGGTGGCGATGGCGCCATTGCCTTTTTACGTGAAAAATATGTCGCTAAAGGTGGTCCTGCTGGTGGTAACGGCGGTCGTGGTGGCTCCATCTTTTTAAGAGCCAGCAAAACTATCAATACATTATTCAATTTCCGTCATAGCAAAACATTCATTGCTAATGATGGTGAAAAAGGCGGCATTAAAAACCAATATGGCAAATACGCTGAAGATGTCATCGTTGATGTCCCAATTGGTACAGTTGTCTATCTAGAAGAAGGCAAAGAATTCCTTGGCGATCTTAATGAAGACGGCAAGATCATTAGAGTGGCTAAAGGTGGTAGAGGTGGAAGAGGAAACTCTTGCTTCAAAAGTTCCACTAATAGAGTCCCTAAGATTGCTGAAAATGGTGAACCAGGAGAAAGAAAAAGATTAATTCTTGAATTAAAATTATTAGCCGATGTCGGTTTAGTGGGCTTCCCAAGTGTTGGTAAATCTACACTTTTAAGTGTAGTCAGCGCTGCTAAACCAGAAATCGCTGATTATCCATTTACCACAATTACACCAAATCTTGGTGTTGTCTCCGTTAAAGATGGCTCATCTTTCGTTATGGCGGACTTACCAGGATTAATTGAAGGTGCCCATTTAGGTAAGGGCTTAGGATTACAGTTCCTTAGACACATAGAAAGATGCCGTTTAATCGTTCATGTGATTGATTTATCTGAAACAGGTAGAGACCCATATAACGATTATGTTGTTATTAATAAAGAACTCGAACAATATGGCTTTGCTTTAGATAAACGCCCACAAATTATCGTGGCTTCTAAAATGGATGAAGAAGGGGCAAAAGAAAAACTTGCTAAATTAGAAAAACAAATCGGTCAAGAAATCATCCCAATCAGTGCGATTACGGAAGAAAATATCGATAAGTTATTATATAAATGTTCTGAAACTCTTAAGAACACTCCATTATTCCCACTTTATGATGAAAAAGAAGAAGATCTTGACCATAAGACATACACTCTTGAAGATGAAGAGCCATTCTTCACTATTAGAAGAATTGACGCTCATACATGGTCAATCGAAGGCGATAAAATGCTCAAGTTCTATAAGATGACCAACATCTCCACTGATGAAGGCATGATGGTCTTAATGAGTAAGATTCGTTCATTAAGAATCGATGATGAACTTGAAAACCGTGGTGCGGAAGACGGGGATACTGTCATCCTTGATGACTTTGAATTTGAATACGTGAGGTAAATATGAAACTTGCTGCTTATTTAAAAGAAATCGAACAATTCTTAAAGAATTATTTAGAAGAGACACATTGCGATACTTATATTCTAGGTATCTCTGGTGGTGTTGATTCTTCTTTGTGCGCAGCATTAGCGAAAAATGCTGTTGGTAAAGATCGTTTATTATGCTTAATCATCCCAATTGAAAGCCAAAAAGCCGATGAAGATGACGCAAAATTATTAGCGCAAGAACTTGATTTAAATTATGTCGTTGTTGACGCTAGTGAAATATTTAATAGCTACGTTAATACATATAAGAGTCTTGGTCAAGAATTTGACCGTAGCACTTTGGGTAATTTAAAAGCCCGTATTAGAATGAGTATTTTATACTCATACGCACAAAAATATCGCGGCTTAGTCATCGGTACAGATAACGCTGATGAAAGATATACTGGCTATTTTACTAAACACGGGGATGGTGCATGCGATATCTTACCAATTGCCCATTTATTAAAAGGCGAAGTGGTTGAAGCTTCTAAAATATTAGGTATCAGTGATTATCTAGCCGAAAGAGTGCCAACCGCTAGTTTATATGAAGGCCAAACTGATGAACTCGAAATGGGTGTCACATATAAAGATTTAGATAATTACATCCTTGGTTGTAAGGTGGATGAAGTAACTGAAAAGCGCATTCAACATCTTCATAAAATAAGTGAACACAAAAGAGTGCCTACTCCAATGCCAAAAGAGTTCGATAGAGGTGAATAATGAAGGTTAATAAATTAGAGACTGTCATCATATCTAGTTTACTGAGTGCCTTAGCAATATTGCTTTTCCTATTTCTCTTCATTCTCACTAACTTATAAAATAAGAGGTAATAAACATGATTTATTCTTTAAAAGGCAAAGTTTTAATGACTGATGGTGATACAGTAGTAATCGACGTCCATGATGTCGGCTACCAAGTTTTAGTCAGCCATATTAGCGAATACGAAATTGGTCAAGAAGTGTTTCTATACACTTATAACGTCATTAGAGAAGATGAACAGTATTTAGTGGGCTTCTCATCTTTGGATGAAAAGAAAGTCTTCTTAGCCTTAATCAAAGTTAAAGGTTTAGGACCAAAAACAGTTATTGGTGCATTAAGCGCGACTACAGTGGATGGTGTGAAAAACGCCATTGCTTCCAATAACGTTGCTTATTTAAAGAAGTTACCTGGCATTGGTGCTAAAGCCGCTAGTCAGATTATCCTCGACTTAAAAGGCGAATTAACTGGTACCAAAGGTGATCCAGGTGTTTATGATGAAGTTTATGAAGCTTTAAAAGAATTAGGTTTCAAAGGTGCCGCTATTGACCGCGTGCTTGCCACAATCAATGAAAAAGATGCTGCTCCTGAAGAAATCTTACGTCTTGCTTTAGCAAAATTAAGGAAATAATATGTCAAGATTATTAGATGCTAATCGTAATAATAGTGAATCACAAGAAGAGTTATCTTTAAGACCACAAACATTAAATGAATATGTCGGTCAAAAAGATTTAAAAGCCAATCTTCAAGTTTTTATTGGTGCCGCTCTTCATAGAGACGAACCATTAGACCATATCCTTTTATATGGCCCTCCAGGATTAGGCAAAACAACATTAGCCTATGTCATCGCTAATGAAATGCACGCTAATATCCATTTTGTTAATGGTCCAGCCTTAGAAAAACCAGGTGATTTAGGTGCTATTTTAAGCAATTTAAATAAAGATGGTGGAGATATTCTCTTCATCGACGAAATACATCGACTTCCACGAATTGTGGAAGAAACACTTTATAACGCCATGGAAGATTTTAAATTCTCTGTTGTTATTAACCGCGATACCAGTGCCAGAACTTTAACCATTGATTTGCCCCCTTTTACACTGATAGGCGCAACCACCCGAGCGGGTAACCTTAGTGCCCCTCTTAGAAGTAGATTTGGTATCTCTGAGAAACTCAATTTCTACGACATTGATGAATGCGTCAAAATCGTTAAAAGAACTGCAAAAGTTTTCAATACAACGATTGAAGATGCTGCCGCTTTAGAAATCGCTAAACGCTCACGTGGCACCCCGCGTATTGCAAATAGATTATTTAGACGTGTTCGTGACTTTGCTAACTATGCTGGTCAAGACCATATTACTGTTAACGACGCTCTTCAAGCCTTAAAAGCATTAAAAGTTGATGAGCTTGGTTTAGATGATGTTGATATTAGATATTTAAGAACAATTATCGAAAGATTCAGAGGTGGACCAGTTGGTTTAGATACCTTAGCGAGCGCGATTGGTGAAGAAATTGATAATTTAGAAGATGTCTATGAACCATATTTATTACAAATTGGAATGATTGATCGTACCGCTCGCGGTAGAGTGGCGACTGATAAAGCCTATAAACATCTCAAGATTAATTATCAAGAAAAATTATTTTAATAATTTTACCCATTAAACTAACTAGCAATGAACAAGATTTATATTCTTGTTCTTTTATTTTGAAATAATCGGAGATAAAAATATTGAATTACTTATGTAATTAGGGTATAGTATTGAATGACGTCGCTTGCGAGCGAATGCATACACACGTATTAGGAGGAGAAAATATGCGTAGATTATGGTCACACATTGTCATTGCGGCTACTTCGCTATTGATGGTTGGGGCAACATTTGCCACCGTAGTTACAAATATTAATAGTAATATCGAATTTGAGAAAGGTCGTGAACTCGTTTTCCGCGTTTCCAATAAAGATGCTGATGGTAACGTTGATAAAGATTATGTCTTTACCGATAATACCGCCGTTAATGAAACCGCGAAAATCATGGAAAAGAGATTAGCAAACGCTAACGTTTCCCGTTATCAAGTTGAAACCCAAGGCTATGACACCATTAAAGTTTCATTTGTCCAAGATACCGACCAACAATATGAAATTATTCAAAATTATCTTTCTTTCAACGCTACTTTAGCGATTTCTAACTCTAAAGATACCTTAGCGTTATCAAACGAATTCCTTGATCCAAAGAAAGATGCTTACATGGAAACTTCTGAAGGCTATCCAGCCATCATTATTCCAATCAATAAAGATAATGAATTATTCCAAGCTGTCTATACAGGCGCTAAGGAAATGAGTGATAACAACACTGGTGAAGTCAAAGAAGAAAAAGAAGCAGCGGAAGGTGAAGAACCAGAAACAATCAACCATGCTTACTTATATCTCTGGTATGACTATATCCAAGATTATTATTCATACAGCAAAATCGATCAAAATTCTCCTGATACATACGATGCGACAATCGCTAGCAAGGTCTTAATGACATTTGATGCTGCTAATCCATTCTCCGATGAAGATCAAACAGCATTAAGAGCTTATGTCAATCCAACAAATAGCGATGGTGAAGAAGTCACCGCTGAAAATTTAAGAAAAGCTTATGAAAACGCCCGTTACTACGTTAACTTACTTAACGCTGGTAAAATGGACTACCACGTCGAATTCTTATTCTCCCAAAGAGCGGAATTCCTCGTTGAAAGCTTAGTTTCCTTAGATACACATGAAACAATTGCTTGGAGCAGAACATTTGTTGCGACATTATGCGCAATTGCTGTCATTAGCTTATTACTTATCTATTTTTATAGATTAGGCGCTAGTAGTGTGGCAGTCACATCAATTGTTTCCACATTCCTTGGTTTATTATTCGTCGTCCTTTTAGGCGCTGAATATAACGTTGCTGGTTTAGTCGGTTTAGTGGCCTTAGGCTTAACAAGTGTCATCTCTGGCATTGTCTATTTAAATAAATTTAAAGAAGAATGCTACCGTGGTAGAACACTTAAGAAAGCTAACGCTGAAGCCGCTAAAAAAGCTTTATTGCCAACTATCGACTTACATGTCGTTTTAGTGGCGATGGGTGTTGCGTGCTACTTATTAGGTGGTGTCATCATGAAATCATTCGCTGTTGTCACTATCTTAGGTGGTATTGCTTCCTTATTATTAAACCTTCTTGGTTTACGTGGCTTAATGTGGTTAGTGACAAACGAACAAGGCTTAACAGGCCGCTACGACTTATTCGATGTCGCTGAAGATCAAGTTGCTGATCCTTTAAAAGTCGTTGACGAAAACGAAGAAAACGCTACTCCAAAACAAGTTCACGAAAAGAACTTCACAAAGCATAAAAAGGCTGTTGGTATTACCGCCATTGTCTTATTTGTCGCTAGCGTTGCCACTTTAGTGACATTCGGTATTGTCAATAAGGGTAGTGTTTATCAATCCACAAATCCAAATGGCAATAGCCAAGTCTATTTAGAATATACTTCTGAAATCGCTAATAACACCGCTTTAAAAGCTGATGTTAAAGATAAAATTGATAACATTCTTGCTTACTCTTCATTAAAAGATCAAAAATTAAGCGATATCGTCGAAGTGGAAACATATGATTATGTGACCAAATACGATAGCACTAAATCCGGTACAAGAACTGTTTATTATGCTTATTACCGTTTATCTTTCAATCAATATTTAAAAGGCACAGAAGTCATTAAATATAACGACACAGAAAGAAATATTTCTTTCGAAACTCCAGTTAGTGATTTCTTCACCGTTGATGAATTAGATAGCGTTTCTGGTGCCGCTTTATCTCTTCCAACATCTCTTAAAGTTTCTTTAAAAGATAGTGTGAGAATTAATGCTGACCAACCACAATTTGTTAAACTTGCTTTAGCAACAACTGTGGGTATCGCTATCAGTGCTTTATATCTCTTATTACGTTATCGTTTAAGCCGTGGCTTAGCCTCCTTAATCATTCCTGTGGCCGCTACTGGTATTACCGCTGGTTTATTCTCAGCTTTACATTTCTTACCAGTCACTTCTTATGTGAGTGTGGCCTTACCATTCGTTGCTATCTTCTCATTAGCAATCGCCATTATCTTTATGAATAAAGAAAGAGAAATGGTTTTAGACGATAGAACTAGAGATAATTCTGTTGAAGCAAGAAATGCTTTAATGGTCAAAGCGACATCATTAGCCAGCACACCAATTACCATTTCATTCATCATGGCGTTATATCTTGGTGTTAACTTCTTTGGTTTCTTCTATACCTCAGTCAGTTACATCTTCTTAGCCATCACCTTGGGTGTTTGCTTCGCAATTGGCTTAACTCTTGTCTGCTATGGTCCATTAGCCCAAGTCTTCTATAAAGCCTTCTCTGGCGTTAAAGTGTTCAAGCCAAGAGAAAAGAAAAAGAAAGCTCGCCCAGTTCGCGTTAAGAAATCAGCCGAACCTGAAGAAGCAATCTTTATTGGTATTAACGATTAATTTATAAGGCTGCCCAAAAAGCGGCCTTTATTTTATAAAATTATGGAATCTTTATTAAATAGACTATTAAATTACTATCAAATTGATGAAAATGACTATCAAAAGATCATCGCTCCAGTCGACGAGACTAATTTTGCCGCTGGTCATCAATTTAAAGATATCGATAAATGCGTCGAATTAGTCAAAACCGCGATGAAAGAAAATAAAAAGATCTTCATATATGGGGATTATGACTGTGATGGCATTATGTCGATATCGATTTTAGTGAAGATGTTTAGCTATTTTAATTATCCAGTTGCTTACCATGTTCCTAATAGATATTTAGATGGTTATGGTTTAACCGTTAAAAGAGCAGAGGAAATAGTGGAAAATGGCTATGAATTATTAATTACAGTTGATAATGGTGTCACCGCTTTTGAAGGCATTAAATACGCTAAAGAGCATGGCTTACAAGTTTTAATATTCGATCACCATCAAACTGATGACATTTTGCCTGTTGCCGATTATATCCTTCATCCAGTTGTTTCTAATTTTGGCGAAGTGGCAACTAGCGCGGGTTTTGTGACATTCATGTTTGCTAAAGAATGTTTAGGTAGATTTGATCAATATCTCGCCACTTTAGCGGCCATTTCTGTCGTTAGTGACATGATGCCACTTAGAAGTTATAACCGTAATTTATTACGCGTGGTCATCGCTAAATATAAAGAAAATTCTTTCTTTAATATCGACTTATTAAGAGAAAAAGAACCATTTAACGAAGTAGCGATTGGTATGAAAATCGCTCCAAAAGTTAACGCTGTCGGTCGTTTAGTGGAAGATGATAATTTATTATCTAAAACAGTAACATTCTTCACTAGTGATGATAAACAATTACTTTTAAACTACAACGAATGGATAAATGAAATAAATAACGAAAGAAAAGATATTACTAAAATCGCTGTCGAAAATAGTAAAGAAATCGATACTAGCACTCCAGCGATTATGACTGTCATTAATGAAAAAGAAGGCATCATTGGTTTAATCGCTAATTATTTTGCTAAAAAATATCATAAACCAACGATTATCTTCGCTCTTGATAGCACTGGTGAAGTTTATAAAGGCTCATGCCGCGCTCCTAAAGGATTTAATGTCGTTGATGCTTTTAATGCTTTAGATAAATATTTATTGACCGCTGGAGGACATGCTTCCGCTGGTGGCTGTTCTGTTAGTAAAGAATATTTTGAAGAATTTAAAAAAGCCTTTAATGCTTTAGCGGCCTCTACTCCAATTATTGAAGAAGAGGAAGAATCAATCGATTTATATATCAATGAAATCAACCGCGAAAATTACGAATTAGTGGAATCATTTTCTCCTTTTGGAGAAACATGGCAGTCCCCACGCTTCAAATTATCACATATTAGAACACAGTCTTTGTTATATTCAAGAGATTCACAACATATCTTAACAAGCATCGGTAACAATGCGCGTTTAACTGGTTTTTATTTCCCAAAAGAAAAAGTCAATGAAAATCAATTTGTCGATATGATTGGTACTCTCCGTTTATCAACATATTACAATAATGTGACTGTCGAATTTTTAATTAGTGAGATATTAGAAAGCACAAAATAGATTTTTGTGCGATAATAGATTTATGAAGAAGTCTTTGTTAGCCTTAATTCCCACCCTTTTAATGATTACTGCTTGTGATGGCTCTAGCTTTAAGGTGGACTTTTTAAACGGCATCTCTCATGAGCCAGGTATGGAAAATCAAAGCACACCATATAGCTACGCTAGTGTAGCGTATTCATATACAGTTAATAGTTCATATGATGTCAGTGCGCTTAATAAAGTCACATTCACATTTAAAAATATCAATGTCTCAGATTCAGATGTCGTCAATGTTGAAACGATTAAATCATATATCGATTGTCCTAATCCTAATTTCACCTTTACAATTGGTGAAAATGTTAAACATTTCGGCACTAAAAATGATGGCTTTGCCTTCCTAGGCAATGATTATAACGATGAATATGGTCAGATTACATTTAACGTTTCTGAACAAATTAAAAATGTCACCGTTAAAGTCAAACAATATTCATATTTAAAAACTGCATTTAACGAAAATAAATTAATCGTTGATGAAGATGTCGCGATTGGCTGTAATGACATTGGATTTATCAAAATTGATAAGCCAATATTTAACGAAGATCAAAGCGAAATCATTAATGACACAACATGCGCTTTTGCTTTTAATGAACCCACTAATGCAATCACCATTAAAGCGGGTAGAAAACGCGCTATATTAGAAGAGATTAATTTTTATTACTAAAAGATAATAGAAATATTCTTAATATCAATGCTTTTTAGTTACTTTAACATGTAAAAATGTTAGTATTTTACTCATATAGAGGTAATTATGCTCTTTGGAAAACACGTTAACCGTTATTATCTAAAATATTTATGGCTATTCATCTTCGGGATAGCCGCTTTAATCGCGGTTGATTATATCCAATTATTTATTCCTAAATATTTAGGTGAAGTTGTCGATATCTTACAAACTGGTGGTGACACTAATCGTATATTCACATTAGGTTTTTACGTTTTAGCGGTCGCTGGTGGAATGTTCTTAGGTAGATTTTTATGGCGTGTCACTTTATTTAACGCTGCTTTCCGTATTGAAGCGGATATGCGTCATAAGATGTTTTTAAAAGCGGAAGCTCTTCCAAGACAATATTATCATGATAATAAAGTCGGTAGTGTCATGAGCTGGTTCACTAATGACTTAGAAACAATTAGTGATTATTTTGGCTGGGGCACAGTGATGATTATCGATTCACTTTTCCTATCAGTTATTACCGTTATCGAAATGATTAGACTTGACTTTGTCATGTCTATTATCTGTTTCTTACCTGTCATATTAATTATCATTTGGGGCGCGATTACTGAAAAATATATGGCCTTAAAATGGGAACAAAGACAGAAAGCTTACGATGAATTATATGATTTCTCGCAAGAGAATTTCACTGGTATCCGTGTTATTAAAGCATTTGTCAAAGAGACAAAAGAAATACATGCATTCGCAAAAGTGGCGAAGAAAAACGCTGATGTTAACGTCTCATTTGCTAGATTATCAGTCATCTTTGATGTCGTTATTGAAATTATTATTGCTCTGATGCTCGCTATTGTTTTGATCTTTGGTGGTTGGTTTGTCTATTTATTTAACCATGATCAAACATTTATCTTCTTTGGCTATGAAGAAAAAATAACCGCCTCCAAATTAGTGGAATTTATTGGCTATATGGATATTTTAATTTGGCCAATGATTGCGTTAGGTCAAGTAGTACCAATGCGTTCTAGAAGCAAAGCTTCTCTAAAGAGAATATCTGCTTTCTTAGATAGTGAAATCACTGTTCATAGTCCTAAAAACGCCATTAAATTAGAAGAAGTTAAAGGTAATATTTCTTATCGTAATTTCAGTTTTAAATATCCGACATATGACGCGATTAATTTAAAAAATATTAATCTTGATATCAAAGCGGGTGAATCGGTTGGTGTTGTTGGTAAAATCGGTAGTGGTAAAACAACATTAGTGAACGTCTTATTAATGCTCTATAACGTTGAACCAGATACTTTATTTATCGATGGGCATGACATCATGTCTTTAGATATTGATTCATTAAGAGACAATATTGCTTATGTCCCTCAAGATAATTTCCTTTTCTCTGATTCTATCGAACATAATATTAATTTTGGTTTAGAAAATGGCACAGAAGAAACTGCGAGAATGGGGGCAATATTCGCCGGTGTTGATGATGATGTTAGAGGCTTTAATAAAGGCTATCAAACAATATCTGGAGAAAGAGGTGTCACTCTTTCTGGTGGTCAAAAACAAAGAATATCAATCGCTAGAGCCTATGTAAGAAACGCTCCTATTTTGATTTTAGATGACTCCGTCAGTGCGGTAGACACTAAAACAGAAGAAACAATTTTACGCAATATCACTAATGAAAGAAAAGGCAAGACCACTTTAGTGGTGGCCTCACGTATATCAACAGTTAATCATTTAGATAAGATTATCGTTTTAAACGATGGTGAAGTCGAAGCTTTTGATTCGCCTAAGAACTTATTAAAGATTTCTCCAACTTATCAAAAGATGGTTAAACTACAAGAACTTGAAAGTGAAGTGGAAGGAGGTAAAAAGTAATGTCAGACGATAATGAAAAGCTTTTTGGTGACAAGAAAATTCCTTCCAATGTCATGTTTAAGCGTATTGCTCACTACGTGATTCCTGAATGGAAGTCATTTACTTTTGCTTTCTTATTAATCTTAATCAATGTTGGTTTAGATATTATTCTTCCTTTATTTATTTCTAAATTCACCGACGCTGTCGCTGACTTTAATACGCCTTTAGCCTATATTTTAGGTTTATCTTTTGGTTGGCTTGGCGTTTCCATTTGTTCACAAATATTAATCTATTTTGAAAGTATGATCTTACAAAAGACTGGTCAAAGAATCGTCTATAAATTAAGAATGGAAGTCTTTGAACATATTGAGCATATGTCACAAAATCAGTTCAATACAATGCCTGTTGGATCATTAGTGACACGTGTTGCTAATTACACGACATCGATGAGTGATTTATTCACTAACGTCTTAGTTATGTTACTACGTAACATTTTGACTATCATTGGTGTTTATATCATCATGTTCATCTTGTCTTGGAAATTGTCTTTAGTCTTATTAGCCTTTGTTCTAGTAGTCTTTATTGTTTCCATGATCTTTAGAGTGGTGGTCACAAAATTATTTAGACAAGAAAGATCTTACACTTCTGATTTAAATACTTTCTTAAATGAGAATCTTTCTGGTATGAAGATTATCCAAATCTTCAATCAACAAAAGCGTAAAGAAGATGAATTCAATGTTAAAAATAAACAATTAAGAAACACTAAATTCAAAGTCTTAATGGCCTTTGCTTTATATCGTCCGTTTATTACATTTGTTTATTTTAGCGCTTTAGCGGTCACATTCTTTGTGGGCGTTAAACTTAACTTAGGAGCGGGTGAAATAGTGGCCTTCTATCTCTATTTGAGTAGATTCTTTAACCCTGTACAAAATATCGCTGATCAAATTAATCAAATTCAAAAAGCGACGACAAGTAGTGAACGTTTATTTAACCTTCTTGATGTTCCTCCAGAAGTCGTTGATAAAGAAAATCCAATCGTTATGGACCACTTTGAAGGGCGCATCGAATTCAAAAATGTTTGGTTTGCTTATGAATCAGATGAATGGATATTAAGAGACGTTTCCTTTACTATCGAACCACGTCAAACAGTGGCCTTTGTGGGCGCTACTGGGGCGGGCAAAACAACAATTCTATCTCTGATAGTGAGAAATTATTCCATTCAAAAAGGTCAAATTCTTTTAGATGGCGTGGATATTAACGACATCGAGATTCATTCATTAAGAAAAGCGGTTGGTCAAATGCTTCAAGACGTTTTCCTTTTCTCTGATACGATTAGAAATAATATTACCCTTCATGATGAAGAATATAGTGATGAAGAAATTAATAAAGTCTGTCAATATGTGAACGCTGATAGCTTCATAAATAAATTAGAACAAGGTTTAGATACAC
The DNA here is from genome assembly GCA_902777015.1 of uncultured Erysipelotrichaceae bacterium. Taxonomy (GTDB): domain Bacteria; phylum Bacillota_I; class Bacilli_A; order RFN20; family CAG-826; genus RUG14515. Next base: position 47,845 of record CACYSA010000003.1, read on the forward strand.
CTGTTTTAGAAAAAGGTGATAATTTCTCCCAAGGTCAAAGACAATTATTATCTTTCGCTAGAACTGTTTTACATAAACCACAAATACTGATTCTTGATGAAGCGACCGCCAATATCGATACAGAAACAGAAAAATTAATCCAAGACTCTTTAGAAAAGATTAAAAATATCGGGACGATGCTCGTCGTCGCTCATAGATTATCAACCATTCAAAACGCTGATCAAATTATTGTTTTAAATCATGGTGAGGTCATTGAAAAAGGTACACACCAAAGCCTTTTAAAACAAAAAGGCTACTATCATAAGCTCTACCTCTTGCAGTTTAAAAACGACTAATTTTATATTTTTATAATATCTAGTCTTTATTTTCTTTTAAGATTAAAGAAAATGTTTTAAGATATAGGGTATGGAAAATAATAAGGCTCCCGTTAATGGTGGTTATCCACTTCATACATTTCAAGAAGTTGAAGACATCTACATGCTTTATATTTCTTCTAAAGAAGATAGAGCGAGAATTGAAGATGCCTATCATTTTATTTTGGAAAAGCATGAAGGCCAAACTAGAAAATCTGGTGAACCTTATTACCATCATTTAATTGAAGTTGCTTATATCTTAGCCTCCCTGCAATCTGGCCCTAACACAATTATCGCTGGTTTATTACATGACGTTGTGGAAGACACTGATGTCACTGTAGAAGATATCAAAAAGAGATGGGGCGAAGAAGTCAGCCGCATCGTTGACGCTTTAACAAAGATTCAACGTTTAAAACTATCAAAAATCACAAGCGAAGAATTTGAAGCGGAAGATCATCGTAAGATTTTCCTTGGCATGGCTAAGGATATCCGCGTCATCTTAATCAAACTTGCGGATAGATTACATAACTTAAGAACATTAGGCGCTCTTTCTAGAGAAAGACAAATCGCCATTTGTAAAGAAACAATGGAAGTTTTCGCTCCTATCGCTGAACGTCTTGGTTTAGACGTCATTAAGGGCGAGATGGAAGACTTATGTATCTCTTATCTTGAACCTGAAAAGTTCGCGGAAATTAAGCGTTTGCTTAGTAAAAAGACTAAAGTTTTACAAAAATCATTAGACGGCTTAAAGAAAAGAATCGCTGATGTCTTATTCGAAAAGAAGATTCCATTTGAAATCTCTTCAAGAGTGAAATCTATTAATTCTATATATAGAAAGATGTATGTCAAAGGTCATCCATTTGAAGAAATCTACGATATTTTAGCCCTTCGTATCATCACTGAAACCGAAATCCAATGCTATGAAATCTTAGGTTTAATTCATCAGATGTATAAGCCTGTTCCTGGTAGATTTAAAGACTACATCGCGATGCCAAAACCAAACATGTATCAATCATTGCATACAACAGTTGTCGGTGGGGATGGTAACTTCTACGAAGTGCAAATCAGAACTAAAGAAATGGATAGCATCGCGGAAACTGGCATTGCTGCCCACTGGGCATATAAAGAAGGGGTTTATAACTCCCAACAAGAACAAAAAGAAATTGAAAATAAATTACACTGGTTCAGAGAATTCGTTTCTCTTTCTAGTGAATCAGAAGGCGAAAACGCTTCTGAATATATGGATAACTTAAACCGTGATATTTTCGAATCTCACGTTTATGTCTTTACCCCTAAAGGTAAAGTTGTCGAACTTCCAAGTGAAAGCACGCCAGTTGACTTTGCTTATCGCGTGCACACTAAGGTGGGTGACCAATGCGTTGGCGCTCTTGTCAATGGTGTAATGGTCCCATTAAATACCGTTTTAAAAACTGGTGACATGGTGGAAATTAAAACTAATAAGAATTCCCCAGGACCAAGTGAAGGCTGGTTAGACTTCGTCGCCTCCTCTAACGCTAAATCAGCGATTAGAAAATATATCGCTAAAAAGAATGCGGAAATCATGAGGGAAGATAGAATCGCTAAAGGCAAACAAAGCTGCATTGACGCTTTCCATGAACGTGGTGTTGAAGAATCGGAAATGATGAAATTGTTAGATACTGACAAAGTTCTAAGTCATTATAACGTGCCAGATGTTGATTCATTATTTGTTGCTGTATTTGGTAGAAAGCCAACTGCGAACGCTTTAATTGATTTCCTTCATATTAAGCGTCCAGTTAACCTTACACCTAACCTTATTAAAAGAAGAAACGCTAAAAATGATGGTTGCCCAGTTTACTGTAAAGGCGCTGGTAAGATTGCTATTGGTTTAGCTAACTGCTGCACACCTGTTCCAGGCGATGATATCGTTGGCTATATCACACGTGGTAAAGGCATCAGTGTTCATAGAAGAAATTGTCCAAACATCGTCAATGAAACAGAAAGACTTCTTGAAGTTTTCTGGAGAAACGATATTGAATTTGCCACTTATCCAGTCGATATCGCTATTGAAGCTAGCGATAGAAATAACTTATTGATGGATATCATGGCGATATTGAATAACGCGAAAGTTGGTGTTGACAATTTACATGCGCGTAAAAACGCTCAAAACTTATCTGCGACCATTACCGCGACTATTATGGTGAGCGATGCTAAACGCTTACAAGATATTTGTGTTTTATTAAAAGGTATCACCGGTGTCTACCGTGTGGACCGTGTCATTCATTAAGGAGAAACTTATGTTAACAAACAATGTTAAAGGTACACACGATATTATTGGTGAAGAAAGTAACGGCTTTGCCTATATCGAAAATTTATTAAGACAAATATGTGAATTATTTGCGTATAACGAAGTTAGACCTCCAGTCATCGAACATAGCGAACTATTTGTACGTGGTGTTGGTGAAGGTAGTGACATCGTGAGAAAAGAAATGTACACATTCAAAGATAAAGCGGATCGTTCAATCACATTAAGACCAGAATTTACCGCGGGCATCATGAGAATGATTGTCCAAAATAAATTATTAGCCACAAATGAACTTCCATATAAGGTTTACTATAATGGTCCTGTTTTCCGTTATGAAAGGCCACAACTTGGTAGATATCGTCAGTTCAACCAATTCGGTGTAGAAGCAGTTGGTAACAATTCTCCTGAAATCGATGTTGAAGTTATCACCTTAGCCTATACCATTTTAAGTTCTTTGAACTTAGCAAATGTTAAAGTCTTAATTAATACATTAGGCGATGACGATTCTAGAAACGCTTATAAAGACGCTTTAAAAGGCTATTTTGCTAAGCATCTCGATAAGATGTGTCCTGATTGTCATTCACGTTTTGAATTAAATCCTTTAAGAATCTTAGACTGCAAAGTTCCTGAAGATCAAGAAATCGTTAAAGACGCTCCTAAGATGAAAGATTATCTTAGCGACGCCGCTAAAAGTAGATTCTCCAAAGTCTTAGAACTTTTAGATGCTTTAGATATCCCTTACGAAGTAGATGATACTTTAGTCAGAGGCCTAGACTATTACGCTGAAACAGTTTTTGAATTCCATTATGTTAGTAAAACTGGTAACGACTATGGCGCAATTGGCGCAGGTGGTCACTATGACAAATTAGTCAAAGAATTAGGTGGTCCAGATGCCGCTGGTGTCGGATTCTCCTTTGGAGTTGAAAGACTTTATAGTGTTCTTAAAGATGATGATTTATTCCCACGTTGCATCAATACACCAGTGGAAGTTTATATTATGCCATTAGGCGAAAAAGCCAAAGTTATGGCCGCTCAAGTCGCTAGTGAACTCCGTTTAAGTGCTTATCGCACAGATGTCTGCTTTGAAGATGTTAAACTCGGTAACATGTTCAAGCGCGCGGAAAGAAAAGGCGCTAAAGTGGCGGTCATTATTGGTGAAGACGAAGTTGCTAAAGAAGAAGTCGTCATTAAAAACTTAGCTACAACGGAACAAAAGAGTTGTCCGTTAGATAAATTAATTGAAACCATTTCCGAAGAGATTGGAAATGAAGTTTGTGAATAGAATTCACAAGGTAGGTATTATTTATGGAAAGAAGTCATTACAGCAATGAACTAGGCCTTAATAATGTCGGTGAGAAAGTCTCATTATTAGGCTGGGTCAGCAAAAGAAGAAACCTCGGTTCCTTATTATTTATCGATTTAAGAGACCGATATGGTTTAATCCAAATCGTTGTTAACGATGGAGTGGAAATTCCAGATGTTAGAAACGAATACGTCATCCAAGTGAAAGGTGAAGTCGCTAAAAGAGCAGTGGCTAATCCTAAACTTAAAAGTGGTGAAATCGAAGTTATCGCTAGTGAAATTATTGTTTTAAACACAGCGAAAACTACACCAATTATCGTCGCTGACGATACTGATGCGTTAGAAGACACAAGACTTAAATATCGTTATCTCGATTTACGTCGTCCTTGCATGAAGAAATATTTTGATGTGAGAGACACAATCAAGATGACTACACATAGCTTCATGCACCGTCACAATTTCATAGAAATTGAAACACCAATGTTATGCGCATCATCACCAGAAGGTGCGAAAGAATATTTGGTGCCGTCCCGTGTGCATAAAGGTCAATTCTACGCTCTTCCTCAAAGCCCACAAATGTTCAAGCAATTATTAATGGTTGCGGGTTTTGAAAGATATTATCAAATTGCTAGATGCTTTAGAGATGAAGACTTAAGAGCGGACAGGCAACCAGATTTCACACAAATAGATATTGAAACTTCTTTCTTAGATCAACAACAATTCTTAACTTTAATGGAAGAACTCATTAAAGATATCTTTAAAGCCACAGTGGGCTATGATGTTCCATTACCATTAAGACAAATGACTTATAAAGAAGCCATGGATCGTTTTGGTAGCGATAAACCAGATACGAGATTTGGTATTGAATTAAATAATATCAAAGATATATTTAAAAATACGACATTCTCCGGTTATCAAAGCGCTGAAGCCATTAAAGCCATTGTCGTTAATGATGTTGCTGATAAGACATCAAGAAAAGTTATTGACTCCTTAACTCTTGAAGCTAAGAAGTACGGTTTAGGCGGTTTAACAGTCCTTAAAAAGGAAAACGGGGAATTAACTGGTTCCTTCGTTAAATTCCTTTTAGAAGAGGAAATTAAGGCCTTAAACGAAAGATTAGCGCTTAAAGATAATGACATAATAATCATCGCCGCAGGCAATGATAATCGTGTTACTCCTTTATTAGGCGCGTTAAGATTAAGATACGGCCGTGAACTTGGTCTCGTCAAAGAAGGAACATATGACTTATTATGGGTCATTGACTTCCCAATGTTTGAAAGAGATGTGGAAAGTGGGGCAATTGTTGCTACTCACCATCCTTTCACCCGTCCTAGAGATGAAGATGTCAAATACTTAGACACCGATCCAACCAAAGTCTTAAGCTATGCTTACGATATCGTTATTAACGGTTATGAAGCTGGTGGTGGTACCTTACGTATCTTCAACCAAGATATGCAAAGAAAGATCTTTGAAGTCTTAGGTCTTAAAGATGAAGAAATCAAAGAGAGATTTGGTTACTTCGTTGACGCTCTTCAATATGGCACACCTCCACACGCTGGTATGGCCTTCGGTCTTGATAGACTCGCGATGATTTTAGGTGGTACAGATAACATTAGAGACGTTATCGCCTTCCCTAAGAATCTTGCCGCAGTTGACCCAATGACCAACGCGCCAACTAACGTTACTCAAGCGCAACTTGATGAATTAGGTATCAAGTTTTAACAATTGGTTATAACATAGTTATACAAAAACTATTTAACTACTAAATAATTACTACTCAGAAAGGGAATTATCATGAACAAAAATGATCAATTAGCAATCGCAACAATTCGTTCCTTATGCATTGACACAATCAACAAAGCCAACTCTGGTCATCCAGGTATGGCTTTAGGCAGCGCACCTGCTCTTTACACATTATTCACAAGACATTTAGTGGCCACTCCAAAAGATAGCAAATGGTTCAATAGAGACCGTTTCGTTCTTTCCGCCGGTCACGCTAGTGCGCTTTTATACACAACGCTTCATTTAAGTGGATATAAGATTTCCATGGACGATATGAAGCAATTCCGTCAAATTGACTCCTTAACACCAGGTCACCCAGAATATGGCTGGACTGATGGCGTGGATGCCACAAGCGGTCCTTTAGGACAAGGCATCTCCCAAGCCGTTGGTATGGCGATGGCGGAACAAATGGTCAATAAGCTTTATAGCTTTGGCGATGATGTTTGTAATCACTACACATACGCTTTATGCGGTGATGGCTGCTTACAGGAAGGTATCTCTCAAGAAGCTATTTCCTTAGCGGGCCACTTAAAACTCAATAAATTCATCCTTTTATATGACGCTAACCAAGTGACACTTGATGGTGCTCTTGATTTATCTTTCTCAGAACAAGTTAAAGCAAGATTCTTAGCAAGTGAATGGGATGTCTTAGAAGTCGCCGATGGTAACGATGTCGATGCTATTGATGCTGCTATTAGCAAAGCTAAAAAGAGCAAAGACAAACCGACAATGATTATGATTCATACCGTTATCGGTTATGGTTCTGCTAAACAAGGCACAAATAAAGTGCATGGTAACCCACTAGGCGCAGAAGATGGTAAAGCCGCTAAATTATCATATGGTTTCGACCATGAAGACTTCTATGTCCCAGAAGAAGTTTATGATTTATTCAAAAACACCTTTGGTGCTCGTGGTGAAAAAGCTTTAGAAGCTTATAACAAGAAATTAGAAGCCTTAAAAGCTGATAAGAAAACAAAAGATGAATATGATCGCTTCATTTCCTTAAACGGCGTTGATGTTGATAAATATTTACCAGGTGTTTATCCAGACTTCCAAGAAGGCAGCGCTAAATCAACACGTGTGGCCTCTGGTCAAGCATTAAATTATTTAATGCTCTCTATGCCAAACCTCTATGGTGGTTCCGCTGACGTTGCTGGCTCTGTTATGACTAAACTTGATAATGGTGCTAACTTCGATGCCAATAATAGAGGTGGACATAACATCAACTGGGGTATTCGTGAATTTGCGATGGCCAGTGCTCAAAATGGTATGTTATTACATGGTGGTGTCCGTTCCTATGTTGGTGCGTTCTTTGTCTTCTCTGATTATATGAAACCAGCCATTAGAATGGCTTGTTTGAGTCATGTTCCTGCTATCTATTTATTATCTCACGATAGTATCGCCGTAGGCGAAGATGGTCCAACACACCAACCAATCGAACAATTAGCAATGTTACGTTCTATTCCAAATATGGACGTCATTAGACCAGCCGATGAAAGAGAAACTTATGGTGCTTGGTTTGCCGCTTTACAAAGTAAGAATCATCCAACCGCCATCATTCTCTCTCGTCAAAACTTACCATTATTAAAAGAATCAGATGGTGAGGCTCTTAAGAAAGGTGCCTACGTTGTTTCTAAAGAACAAAAGAAAGCCGATTTCGTTTTAATCGCTACAGGTAGTGAAGTCTCTTTAGCGGTTTCCGCTCAAGCATTATTACTTGAAAAAGGCATTGATGTGAGAGTCGTCTCTATGCCGTGCTGGTCATATTTTGAAAAGCAAGATGAAGCATACAAAAACGAAGTCATCAACCTTCCAAGAGAAAAATGTGTCTCTATTGAAATGCTTTCAACCTTTGGTTGGGCTAAATACGCCGCCACAAACATTGGCTTAGATCAATTCGGTGCAAGTGCGCCTGCAAAAGATGTCTTCAAGAAATTCAACTTCACTCCAGAATATGTTGCTAGTGTCGTTGAAAAACTCTAATCTAGACTAATAAAACACAAACATAGAGAAGTGGAGAAATCCACTTTTCTTTTATTTACCTTTGCTAAACGAATATATTTAAGATATATTATTAGTAGGTAATATTATGGCAGACTACGTCTATATTGAAAATTATTCTAAAAAAGGCAAAATTGCTATCTCATTAAACGTCTTCGACGCCTTAGTGACTAATGCTTTAGCGAATGTTTCTGGTATCTCTATGAGTAGCGCTCATATGAAGAAGAATCAAAAGATTCGTTTAAATAGACCAGTACAAACAACGATTAGACGTGGTATCGTCCATGTTTGGGTTGCCGTTGATGTCGCTAAAGGCACAAATTTACAAGATGTGACACGCAATATCCAAGATGAAATTGCTAATTCATTCTTAATGGCAACAGAACAAGTACCATTTGACGTTCAAGTCAAAGTTATATCAATTATTTAATCTAACTAAGTCTTTTTTTATGGAAAAAATATCTCGTAATCAAGAAAATTTCATTATCATGACCGTCATTTATGACGAGATTGCTGATCAAACCAGTAGTCGCACTAATAACTTTCGTGATGTCAATGAAATCATTACTGGTATGACCGATGAAGGTCTTACTTTCGAACAACATAGTCCATTTGTTCAAAACATGATTTCTTTAACTCTTAATAACTATGGTGCAATCGTTAGTGCTTTTGAGCCACATTTAAGAAATTGGAAATGGGATAGATTACCATTACTCACAAGAGCGGTTTTATTAATGAGCTATGCGCATTTCTACTATGTAGAAAAGATTGATAAACGCATCGTTATTAATACCGCAGTGGAACTCGCTAAAAAATACATCGAAGATAAACAGGCCAAATTTATTAATGCAATTTTAGATGAGGTCTTATAATGAACCAAGATCGTCCAGTCTTTACCGTTAGTGTTATTAATCAATACATCAAAGCGGTCTTAAGCAATGATGAGAATTTAAAATTCATCTACGTTAAAGGTGAGATATCTAATTTTAAAATGGCTAGTAATGGTCATTTTTATTTTTCTTTGAAAGATGATAAATCATTAATTGGAGCGATGATGTTCGCTAATTATGCTTCAAAAGCCACTTTTAAGCCAGAAAACGGTCAAGAAGTCGTGGTCTTTGGTTCAATTGATGCATATGTTGGAAGAGGCACCTATCAAATCATCGTCTATCAAATGGAAGAAGTAGGTGCGGGTCAACAGCTATTAGAGCTTGAAAAACTTAAAAAGAAACTCCTAGAAGAGGGTTTATTCGACGAATCTAGGAAAAGAAAGATAAATCTTTATCCTCATGCGATTGGTGTTATTACCGCGCCTAATAGCGCCGCTATCAAGGATATTCTATTCAACATCAAAAGAAGATATCCAATTGCCGATATCTATGTCTTTTATAGCGCGGTTCAAGGCGAAAATGCCCCTAAAGAGTTATTAAAAGCATTTGAAATCGCTCAAACTTATCCATTAGACACCTTACTTATTGGTCGAGGTGGTGGCGCTAGTGAGGATTTAAGCGCTTTTAACGATGAAAAACTAGTCAGAGCGATTGCTAATAGTAAAATGCCAGTTATCGCTTGTATCGGTCACGAAATCGATTCCACTTTAGTGGACTTTGTCGCTGATAAAAGAGCGAGTACTCCAACAGGAGCGGCAGAACTAGCCACAATCGATCGAAGAGAAATCGAAGAAAAGCTTTCATATTCCTTACAAGATATGGAAGAAAGCCTTAAGAATAGAATCCAAGGAATGAAAGATGACTTATCTTCTTATAAAGAAGATTTAGATTTAGAGATTAGACAATTAGTGGCCCATTATAAGGAACTATTAGAGCATAAGAAAGCCACATTAGAGGCCCTTAATCCAGATAATGTCATTAATAGGGGATTCTCATTAACTATTGATGAATCAGGTAAACCAATCACTGATATCAAAGATATCAAAAAAGGACAAAAGATTAAAACTATCGTTAAAGATGGTGTGATAAGTAGTGAAGTCATTGAAACGGAGAACAAATAATATGGAAGAGAAACAATTAGACTTTGAAAAAGAGATGAAAAGATTAGATGAAATAGTCTCTAATATCTCAAGTGAAAAACTCCCATTAGATGAATGCTTAAAGCTTTATAAAGAGGGTCAAGAAATCATCAAAAGATTAGAAAAAGCCCTTAAGGAAGCGGAAGAAAAAGTGGAAAAAGTCATCGAAACTAAATAATTTATACTAGTCTTTTATTAGTGATTATTTAGTAGTTATAATACTTTGTATTAGAAATAATGTCCTGTTTAAGCAGGATTTTATTTTATAACAAAAAATGCGTAGAATTAAGTTAAATCGTTTTATTTAAATAAAAAGAACTATAATAAAATTAATATATGCCAAATTCATTTATTCTCAATTGGAGATTATGGTCATGATAAAAAGAGCAAACAAAAGATTAATTTCTATTCTTTCTCCAACCGCTATTATTATGGCAATTGTGAATCTTGCTCTAATTGTTTTTATAGTATGCATGATCATTGGTTTCAATTATCAATATCAGATACACAGGCCTTCATATCTGCATCAAATTAATAACCAGTTCAAAGCCAAAGATGGGACTGTATATTTTTCACAATCCACTAGCACCCTTCGCTATTATTCATCGGAATCTAAGTTAGGATATTCAGATGTTTCTTTTTTTCATGCTAACAAAAGACTGAATTGGCTTGGGCACAAAAGCTTATGTATCGGTGATTCATATTTTGCTTTTTGTGGTTCCTTGCGTACAAATGACAGTGATGAATTTCCTTATCTTCAAATATACGATTACGAATTCAATCTAATAAAAGAAATTGAAAATGAAAATTTTTATGATGCCGCCTTTTTCGGAAATAGATTGTATTACATTTCGAAAGAAGGCCTAATGAAATACGATATCGACAGTGATGAATTATATTTGGTTTCTTCAGAAGTTTTAAGTAATTTTTCCTATTACGATGATGATTTTATTGTTCATATTGGCAATCAATTGACTATTTTGGATAAAACACTACGTGGAAAAATACTTTTATCAATACTCTTCGATAATTCTGTCAAGCACCTTTGTTCTAGTGCTATTGATTTGTATTTTGAACACGATTCTATTTATATAAACGGAGTTCAGTATCAATTAAATGGATTAAACGTTTTTATTAATAAGTTATACGATAACGCTTACATTATTGATGATTATTTGATTTTCGCTGGTTTTAAATACTTATCAAATAAAAATTGTGGCGCTTTAAACGACAATTCACATATCTGCATTTGTAGATTAGAAAAATCATATCTGTTTTCATATGATTTATTAAATAAGAATTTTATTGCTATAAAAGAATATGATTCAGGAACCTTTTTAATTGATTATGATTTTAAAGGAGCAAAGTATTATCGTAACGGCGAGCTCTATATTGATGATGTTTTATATAAAAAGTGTCCTGAAATAGTCCCTGGAGAATTAGAAAAAGTCAAAGGTAAAAACTATTTTTCCAATGGAGATGAAAAAGCCAATTACTATCTTTCATACCTTGATGGGCATTTCTATGGAATATAATCGTTTAAAAAACTACTTTTTAAAACTATTTAGTTAACATAATCATTCGCGCGTATAATAAAGGTATGAGCAAAGTAATTGTGCATATTGATCTCAATGCCTTTTTCGCTAGATGTGAGGAAATCAAAGACCCATCTTTAGAAAATAAACCAGTGGCCATTGGTCATGATGGTAGAGGGGGCATTGTTTCTACTTGCTCATACGCTGCAAGGAAATATGGTGTCAGTAGTGCCATGCCAATGTTTAAGGCAAAACAGCTTTGCCCAAAGCTAATTATCATTCCTGGCGATTATCATTTCTATTCTTCGATGAGTCATAAGTTCTTTAACTTTATTAGAAGATATACAAAACTCGTCGAACCAGCATCTGTGGATGAATGCTTTGCGGACTTCACTGAAGTCATTAAAAAAGAAAAAGACGCTGTTTCTTTCTTCAGAAAGTTACAAGATGATTTATTTAAAGAAACAGGTTTAAAGTGCTCCATTGGTGTGTCCACAACTAGATTCCTTGCCAAGATGGCGAGCGATTATCAAAAACCAATGGGTTTAACTATTATTCATAAAAGAGATATCGATAAAATCTTATTCCCTTTAAAAGTGGAATCAATGTTCGGCGTGGGCAAAAAGACCGCGCCTAGACTTAAAAGTATCGGTATTAAAACTATTGGAGACCTTTATAACAAATTAGAAAAAGAAGACGACGATATTAAAAACATTCTTGGTAAGTCTTACTACACTCTAAAAGAGTGGTTAGAAGGTAAAGGCTCTGATGAGATTGAATTAGAGAAATGGGATCCTAAATCAATTGGTAATTCAGAGACACTTCCTTATGATACAGATAACGCTACTGAGATTAAAAAGCATTTTATGTCATTAGCCAAAGAAGTCTCAGAAAGAGCGAAAAGAGAAGACAAACTTGGTCATACAATTCAAATCGTGGTCAAAGACCATACTTTTAAATCATTTAATAAATCGATTACTTTTTCTAATCCCACAAATGAATGGCAAGTCATTTATGACCACGCCTGTAATCTCTATGATAAATATTTCACAAAGATTGTCCTTAGACTAGTCGGAATTACTTTACAAAATCTCATCGATTATCAAGATATTGCGGTGCAAATGAGTCTATTCGACTACACAAAGCACGAAGAAGAAAGCAAAACTAAATTACTCATCAATGAGTTAAATCGTTCCTTAAAGAAGCCATTATTAAAAAGAGCAAGTGAGGTGAAGAAGAATGGAAATCGTTGACGCTATTGACATGTTTCATCAATACATTCTCGTAGAGAAAGGTCTTTCTCCTCAAACTTGGATATCTTATTTAGAAGACTTACAAGCTTTCTTTGATTATTTTAGTGATAAGAAAGACACTGATGATTTATTAGAAACAGACTTATATGAATTCTTAAAATATGAATTATCTTTAGGTAAATCTGTTTCCACAGCGTTAAGAAGACTATCTTCCACACGTGGTTTTTATCTCTTTTTGAAGAAAGATGGTTATTACACAGGCAATATTCCTGATATTGAAACACCTAAAAAGCCTAAACATTTGCCAAACTGTTTAAGCGAAGAAGAAATTGATCGTTTATTAGAAGTACCAGATTTAGAATCACCTTCTGGTATTAGAGATCGAGCAATGCTTGAAACAATGTATGCTTCAGGATTAAGAGTGAGTGAACTTCTTAATCTTAAATGTAGACAAATAAACTTAAATAAGTGTATCATTACTGTCTTTGGCAAAGGCGCTAAAGAGAGGAAAGTTCCCATCGCTGAATACGCCGTTGAATATATTAATAAATATATAAAAGAGGTCAGAAACAAAAGCGAACATAAGAAAAGCGAATATCTATTCTTGAATAGAAGTGGGGAACCAATTAGTCGTGTATATTTCTTTAAACAAGTGAGAAAGTACGCTGAACTAGCAGGTATTGATATGGTCATTTCCCCTCATACCTTAAGACATAGCTTTGCGACACATTTATTAAATCGAGGTGCGCAGTTAAGAATGGTGCAGGGTATGCTCGGGCACACAAATATTGCCACCACGCAAATATATACGCATGTTTCTAGCGAGAAACTTAAATCAGATTATGATAAAATTATGAAGTGAGGTCAAAAAAATGAGTAATTACAAGTACAAAAGAATATTTGTTATCGTTGCCGATTCTATGGGCAGTGGTTATATGAAAGACGCTGATAGATTTGGCGATAAAGGTTCAAACACTTTATTACATATCGGTGAAAAGATGCCAAATGGATTAAATGTCCCAACCCTTAATAAATTAGGACTAGGGGATTTAGATCCAATCAAAGGCACATCTAAAGTTAACCATCCTCAATCATATATTTGTAAAGCTAACGAAGTTAGTAATGGTAAAGATACCATGACTGGTCACTGGGAAATCATGGGTATTAACACTCAAGTTCCTTTTAAAACATTTACTGATACTGGCTTTCCAAAAGAATTAATTGATGAATTAGAAGCTAAAACCGGTCATAAAGTTATCGGTAATAAAGCCGCGAGTGGCACAGAAATACTCGTAGAGCTCGGAGAAGAACAATGCAGGGATAATTCCTTAATCGTCTATACTTCAAGCGATAGCGTCCTTCAAATCGCCGCTCATGAAGAAGTGACAGGCCTTGAAGAATTATATCGATGCTGCGAAATCGCTAGAGAAATTTGTATGAAACCAGAATGGATGGTGGGAAGAGTCATCGCTAGACCATATGTCGGTACAGATAAAACAAACTTTAAGCGTGTTACAGGTCATAGACATGACTTAGCCTTAAAACCAAGCGCTCCAACAGTGATGAACATCTTACAAGATAATGGCTTGATGACAAGTTGTGTTGGTAAGATTGGTGATATCTTTGATATGTATGGCGTAGTAAAGACACAAAAGACTGTCTCAAATGAAGATGGCATGGATAAAACCATTGAAGAAGCTAAATCTCATGATTTCGCAGGTTTATGCTTTGTCAACTTAGTAGAATTCGATAGTGAATATGGTCATAGAAGAAATCCAATCGGCTATGGTGAATGCATTGAACGCTTCGATAAGCGTGTTAATGAACTCATTCCATACCTTAAAGATGATGATTTATTAATCATTACCGCGGATCATGGTAATGACCCAACTTGGACTGGAACAGACCACACAAGAGAAAAAATACCTCTAATTATTTATAACAAAAAACTTGATGGTGGAACTTATTTAAACGAAAGAACAAGTTTCGGCGATATTGGAGCGACAATTTTACACAATTTCAATATCAAAAAGCCTGATTACATCTTAGGAACTCCAATTAAAGAATTGTTTTAAAAAACAATAATATTCAAAAAAGCCATGTGCATTTAAGGTGCATATGACTTTAGATTGCCTCCAAACGGTACTAGAGTTTTTAACCGTTCGCAAAGGAGGTAGAATATGAAATTCAACCAAGAACAAAATTATATTGTTACTAAGGTAGCAATAACATGTAATGCTGATTTAATCTTAGGCAAAGAAGATACCGAAAAGATTAAAGAAGCATTATCCGTGGATGATGTAGACAAAAGGCTATATTTTTTCCACAAGTATTTCGACGTACGTTGTGACGTCAGAGCAGGCGATGTCTATTTGACACAATTCCAAAATAGCATCGGTACTGAATTAAGCGGTGATCATTTTACTGTTGCGATAATCAATTCAACAAAGAAAAACCGCAACGTTATGATCATTCCGCTTACGTCCGCAAAAGAAGGCAAGCATAAGAATCCAAGGAACAGTGTCTTTCTCGGAACGATTCCTGGTATTAACAATGGCAAAGAATCAATTGCGTTAATTAACCAAGTTCAAAGCGTTGACAAAAAGCGTTTCCTTAAACTTGATGAGATGTATGAGATATTGCGCTTAGCAACAGAGAATTCATACGAAAGAAACAGCTTAATCTGTGAAATCAACAAAGTTCATTATAGGTTAACACGCAAACAATACAATGAGCTTTGCAAATGTTGTCAGGAATACATGCAGCACAACGGACTATACTCGGAAAAATAAAAATTAGTAGATTTCTAGTACATTAGAAATCCACACATTTTCCGAGTAGAAAGACTGATGAAATTAGTGAATAATCAAAAACACTAACAAATCAGTCTTTTATTTTACTTTAGTAATATCTTAATTTTTAATATTTAAAGTTAACATAATGACAATTATGCGAAGTTTGTGTATTTGTGAAATTTGGTGTGGATTGTGTGGAAAAGTCCACTTATACACATCTGACTCCACTCTGGTCTGATCATCCCTAAAACCTCTAAAATTTTAATTGCCTATTTTTTGGCTTTTCTATTAAAATCATAATAAATGTGTGTTAATGACTGCAATAAAAAATGGTCAGTCATTACTGGCCATAATTCATTAAATTTTGCGTGTCTAATTTTACTTATTTAGATAGTATTTGAAGCAGTCTGCGGTGAATCTATTGTCCACCATTTTGTCCTTGCTAATGAGGAAATCTCTGTTCGCATTAAGCACTGTGATGAACCCTTTTTCGAAGTCTTCATACATCGCGTTTATGAGGCTACTTGAGTCGTATGGACGGGTTGGTTCAATCTTATCAGAGACGAAAACGAGCTTTTCAAGCCACCCCATTTTCTTTCTTCCTGTTGTGTGATACTTAATCGCATCTAATATTTCATCATCATGAACGCCAAAAGTGTCTCTTGCCACCATCGCTCCTAAAAATTGATGATAAGCATAAGCTCCGATATCAAGATATCCAGGATAAAATTCCTTCATTAATCTTAAAGATTCTTCATCGTTGATCCCTTTAGCGATGTCATGAAGAATACCAGCGACATAAGCCTTAGAAAAATTTAATCCATGATGCTTAGCGAGTTCATAAGCGGTATGGGCAACAGATTTAGAATGTCTGAAGCGGCTTTCTTTAAGCATTGGTTTAATCTTCTTGATGAAATATAATTCGTTATCTTCGATATATTTAATGACGTCTTCTTGTAAATATGCACTTCTAAGTTCTCTAATATCACTAGAGGAAACATCCATTATCGGACCCGAAACCGCAATCATATGGTATTTATCCACGTTGACTTCATTAAGCTCGTATTTTGGCCTTTCATAATAGATTATTTGGGTGTTTTTAGCGATTTCTTTTGGCTTTGCCCATTCATGGAAGGCATTGACTTGGTCTTGACCAATTAAAAAATACAATTGATCGTTTGGATATTTCTTTTGGAAATAGGCCACTGTTTGATAACTGCGAGGTTGTTCTTCTTGGTCGAGTTCAAAAGTATCGACACTGAAATTAGGGAAATCTTTAATCGCTAACTGGACCATCGCTAATTTGTGGTCTTGATTAATTGATGAACTTTTCCAAATGGCGACTTTCGCGGGAACGAAAATGACTTCACCACCATATTTCTTCTGCGCCATCAAGGCCATGTTAATATGTCCAAGGTGAATTGGATCGAAACCACCACCGAAAATAATCTTATTCATTAAATCTTAATCTTTGGATTCTCTTTATTCCTACGGAATAATATAATAACTCTACCCATCACATGGACGAGTTCAGCGTTTAATTTATTAGAAATATCAATCGCTACTTCCATCACTGGTAAGGTGCAGCCTTTCATGACATCAATTTTAATTAATTCATGAGCGGTAAGCGCTTTATCGAGCATGCTTAAAAGAGTTTCTGAAATATCATTTTTACCAATTTGGTAACGGATAGTTAATGTTGAGGCTAACGCTTTTAAATCGCGTTTTTGTTTTGGTGTTAACATATTATCTAATCTTCGCTAAGCTTTCTTTTAATGCGATGCCTTTTGGTAAGCGGACACGAATCATTTGACCTTGGGCGATAAATGATAACCAGCCTAAGCCTTCGATTGAGATATCGTGCCATTTCTTATCGTTTTCCATATCGAATTCAAACATATCGTAATCTAAGAAGCTAATTAATCTTTCAGAAACTGGTCTCACACTACGACGGATGTTATTTTCGTTGATGAAATCATCGAGTTTCTTATTTTGGACTTTCTTTGTTTCCACTGCTTCTGCGCAGTAGAAACGATAATTAGCTGCTTTGCCTTTGATAATCTCAAAAGCGGCTAATGAACCGACGACAAGAGCTTCGCCAGCATTTAATAAACGATTGACGATTTTGACATCTTTCTTAGGAGTGATTAGTTTAACAACTTCTTTTTCTAATCTTCCTTGCGCGGATGTTGTTTGAGAAATACCTGGTAATTCATAGAAGAATGAAGAACGAGATAATGGAATTTCTAAAACACTGACGCTTGTGCCTGGATAAGTAACTGTCTTAATTTGACGGTTGGTCTTATTTTCATAGCCTTTCATCGCTTTGTTGATAAGTGATGTCTTACCAGAAGTAAGATTACCAATCATATAAACGTCATGGCCTTGTCTAGCCACGTTCATAGCGTTAATTAATTCTTTAGGATCAAATTTATTAGTATTAGCAGTGCTTGTGCTAACTAGCCTAATGGTATTTGGTTTAATGCCATAAGCTTGGAATCTTTCTCTTAAGTAATTGATTAAAGAATCGTCTTTAACACTGGATGGGAATAAGTCCCTCTTAGTACCTAAGACTGTTAAGCTTAGTTTCTTAACTTTATCAGCGATTTCTTTATTTAACGTGCCGTTAAATGAGAACAAATCAACGACCCAGATGATGTATGCGTCTGTGGCAAAAGCATCATCAAGTATTTTTAATACTTCTTGATCAACTTTTTGTTCAAGTTCACTATTGTTAAATGCTTTCATTGTTTCAAAGCACTTATCGCAATAGATAATTTGAATTGGTGTTGCGCGGTGTAATGATTCAGGAAGGATATAACCTTTCTCATTTTCATCTTCACATTGTAAGATCGCACCACAGTGATAGCAACGAAGCACTCTACTTAGCTTGCCCATATTTTGTTCTCCAATCCGGCAATTTGCCTTTTTTCTTTAGATGTTTTCTAATCGGTCTATCAAATAGACGATTGATGTGTGTTGTCCATTGATCTTCTTTGACAATCTTTTCCGTTAATATGACGCGTATATGTGCGCCTTTAGCGGCAAGAACGTCTGTAATCATTTGATCCCCGACGAGCATCGTTTCTTCTGGAGTGTAATTATTTTCCTTAAGGAATTTCTTAATCTTTCCAGAAAATGGTTTTCTTGCGGAATTGATGCAAGGCAAGCCGATGTTATTAGCGTATGTCTTCACGCGCTTACCGCGATTATTAGAAACGATGACAACTTTAAGTCCTGTCTCTAATAAAGCTTTCACAAGATCAACTGCTCTTTGGGTTGGGACATTTAAGCGATAACTGTCCAAGGTATTATCTAAATCCACTAGAAGTAGATTTACACCCTGACCTTTATAGAAATCAACGGGGATTTCGTATATCGATGTAGCGTGAGCAAATGGGATGAATTTCTTGAACATATTTATCTAAATAAATAATACCTTAAAAGTGCCCTAATATGTGAGTAATAATTTATCTTTCTACTAAACTATAAGCAAATTAGCCGAAGAAAAAGGCGCTCATTTTGAATGCCTTATACATTTTTAAGTTATGATATATAACTTTGTTATATGTTTTACTAATTATTTACTAATATCTTACTAGTATTTTTAATCATCCAAATCATCGAAAATGGAGATTTGTTCAAAGCCTTCTTTGGCTTTTTCCTCTTCAACAGGGGCTTTTTCTTCTGCTTCATCGGTGTCGGAAACATCTTCTGCGGATAGTTCTTCAGGATCTTTTTCTTTGACCACGATTGGATGAGAAACAGTCTTTTTATTAATGATTTCAATCTCTGTATCGATGACATTATCGATTTCCGCTTTAGCAGGAATCTCAATATTCTTTTTCGCATATTTGGCTAAATCAGAGAGATAGAATTCGTTTAAATCAAAGGTGAAATATTCGTTTGTGGTTAAGAAGAGATTTATTTTTAATAAATCTGCTTTGGTGTTGAGCTTAAAAGCGCTGACCACACGATGGATATCACTCTTAAAGCATGGCATCACTTGTGTCACTCTTCCTAAACGTTGTGTGAGATTGACGTGAGCGTTATCAAAGATACGATAATGGCCTTTATCGGTAAATAAGATGACTTTGTTCTTTTCTTCTTCGTCAAAGGCGATTAACGCTACTGCGTTATTCTTACCTAAACTACCGATAGATTTCACACCACCAGCTTTGCTAGAAAGGACTGTTAATTCGTTTTCATTGAAGTATGAAACGTTACCATTACTTGTTAAAACAAGTAAATTGCTGTTACCGGTCAGTACTTCTACACTCACTACTTCATCCCCGTTTAATAAGCGCATATTACGTGTTGGGCGGGAGCGTTTTCCTTGTTCTATATTATTTAAAGGCATACGTTTGATTTGGCCAAATTTTGTCAAAATACCTAAATAAATGTCATCTCTAAAGTCACTAACGGCGATACCTTTAATGATCTTTTCACCAGAATTAAGGGTGGAGAAAGCATTTAAATGGCTGCCTTCATCTTTCCATCTATTTTCTGTCATTTTGTGAACAGGAACGCAGATATAATTGCCCTGATTTGTAAAACAAATCAAATAGTCAGTTGTATTAACTAAACCTTGAGCGACAAGTTCATCTCCATCTTTAAGACCAGGAAGAGGATTATCGCCACTACTACGATATGATTTAATTGTGGATCTCTTTAAATAACCATCACGAGTTAAGGCAATCATCACATCGTCTTTAGCGATTAATTCACGCTTATCAATTGGGGCGATTTCTTCTTTTTCTTGGATAATTGTACGTCTATCATCCCCATATTTATCAGCGATAGCCTTAAGTTCTCTCACTAAAACTCTATTGAGTTTATTTTCATCTTCTAAGATACCTTTTAAGATTTCGATATCTTTTAAAAGTTGGACTTTTTCGTTTTCTAAAGTGACCTCATCAGTGTGAGATAACTTATATAATGGCATGGTAACGATTGCTTCTGCTTGTTCGTTTGAAAAGCCATATCTATTCATTAAGTTAACTTTAGAATCCGCTTTATCTTTACTGCGTTTGATGATTTCCACGACTTCATTAATGTTTAAAGAAGCTTGGATTAAACCTTCAACAATATGTAATCTTGCTTGATATTTATCTAGGTCAAATCTAGATTTTCTTGTCACAACATCCACTTGGTGAGCAATATAAGCATCAACATAAGTTAAGAGATTTAAAGTCTTAGGACGACCATTAACGATTGCCACCATGTTAGTGCTATAACTGGAGACTAAACCAGTTTTGTTATTTAAGTATTGTAAGAGCAATTCAACTTTCGCGTCTTTTTTACAATCAATAACGATTCTGATACCTTTCCAGTCAGATTCATCACGGACTTCTAAAAGGCCATCTACGGCTTTAGAATGGATGATTTTATCGATTTCGAACACTAATTGGTTCTTTTGCGTTTTGTATGGGATTTCAGTAATAACAATTTGTTGATTGTCCTTATTTTGGACAATTTCTTCTTTAGAGGCAATCTCAATACGACCTCTACCAGTTAAATAAATGCTCTTTAATCCTTCACTTTCGTAAATGATACCACCACCTGGGAAGTCAGGGCCTAAAACAAACTGCATTAAGTCTTCTACTGTCGCAGTTTTATGACCAATGCGGTAAATAACCGCATCAATGATTTCTCTAAGGTTATGAGGTGGGATTTCTGTGGCCATACCAACAGCGATACCTTCAGTACCATTAGCGAATAAGTTAGGGAATCTAGCAGGTAAGATTGTTGGTTCGAATTCTGTATCATCGAAGTTCAACTGCATATCAACAGTCTTTTTATCAATTTCTCTGACCAATTCATTAGAAATTTCACTTAATCTTGATTCGGTATAACGATAAGCCGCTGGTGAGTCACCATCGATAGAACCGTTATTTCCTTGGAAGTCAATTAATGGATATCTAATCTTCCAATCTTGGCTCATTCTCGCTAAAGCTTCATAGATTGATGTATCACCATGTGGGTGGAAAGTACCCATAACCGCACCAACGGTATGAGCGCATTTTCTTGTTGGCTTATTAAAGACGTTATTGTTTTTAAACATTGTGAAAATGATACGTCTTTGAACTGGCTTTAAGCCATCTCTAACATCAGGAATTGCTCTATCTTGAATGACGTATTTAGCGTATGTTGCGTAGCGGTCACCCATTACTTCTTCCATCGATTGAATGGAGATATTTTCAACGTAATTTTCTTCGACTAAGTCAATCTTTTTTCTAGCCATAAATTACTTGACCTCCTTGATGAAAGTATCGATCTTGTTAAAGTCGACATTTTCTTCAACCCATTCTCTTCTGATACCAGCGTCACGTCCCATTAAGACATTAACGCGCTTTTCAGCGAGAATTGGATCATCGATTTCCACTTGTAACAATAATCTAGTTCTTGGATCCATTGTTGTTTCTTTTAATTGGATAGCGTCCATTTCACCAAGACCTTTGTAACGGGAGACTTTATAGCCACCACCGACAATTTTCTTTGCTTTTTCTAATCCTTCATCATCCCAAGCGTATTCTTGAACGACTTTTTTGCCATCTTCCTTATAAACACGATACAAAGGAGGAACCGCAATAAAGATGTGACCAGATGTGATTAATTGACGCATATAATGGTAGAAAAACGTTAATAATAACGTTTGAATATGCGCACCATCGGTATCAGCATCGGTCATGATGATGATTTTACCGTATTTTATATCTTCAATATCGAAGCTTTGTCCAAAGCCCGCACCAATGGTAAGAAATTGAGTCTGTATTTAATGGTTTACCTCTAAGAGGTAAGATGGCTTGATGTAGTCTATCTCTACCTTTCTTAGCGGTACCACCAGCGGAATCACCTTCAACGATAAAAAGCTCGTTTTTAGCGTAGTCTTTAGACTGCGCTGGGGTCAATTTGTCACTTAAAATGACCTCTTGTTTAGGTTTTTTGTTACTTCTAGCCTCTTCTTTGGCCTTTCTTGCGGCTAATCTAGCGGTTTGAGAAGCAACACATTTATTGATCAAATTAATTGCGAACTCTTTGTTTTCGAGTAAGTAATAAGTAAACTTATTAAAGATGAAATTAGAGACGACAGAAACCGCTTGTGGAGTGCCTAATTTACCTTTTGTTTGGCCTTCAAATTCCAGTAAAGTTTCTGGGATTTTTAAAGAAACAACCGCGGTTAAACCTTCTCTTATATCACTGCCTTCAAGCTTTTTACCTTTGGTAAGTTTATAAGTTTCTGCGAAATCGTTAACGGCTTTAGTAATACCCGCTCTAAAACCAGTTTCATGAGTACCACCGTCTCTTGTTCTTACGTTATTAACGTAAGAGAAAATTGTTTCATTATAGTCTTCATTGCAATATTGAAGAGCGATTTCGATATCAATTTGTGTTTCGCTATCGGTATCAGAGAAACTGATGACATCACTTAATGGATTCTTGTTGCTATTGACGTTATGGATGTATTCAACTAAGCCGTTTTCATATAAAAAGCTTTGACTTTGTCCTGTTTTTTCATCACTTAAGACAAATTCAACACCCTTCATTAAGAAGGCGCTTTCTTGTAAGTGAGATGAGATAATATCCCATTTGAATTCCACTGTGGAGAAGATAGAAGCATCTGGCTTGAATCTCACATATGTACCATGTTTCTTACACGTACCAACGATTTCTAAAGGTGTGACAAGTTGACCACCATTTTCGAATTTCAAATGGTAGATATTGCCGTTTTGATAGACATTTATGTCTATCCATTCACTTAAAGCGTTAGTGACAGAAGCACCAACGCCGTGTAAACCAGCAGCACTTTTATAAACAGCATTATTAAATTTGCCACCAGCGTGAAGCTCAGTAAAAACGACTTCGACCGCAGGTCGACCTGTCTCTTTATTAATACCAACTGGAATACCACGACCTTCATCTAAAACAGATATGGAACCATCTTTATGCATGGTAACAATGATCTTTTTACCATATCCTGATAAAGCTTCATCGACTGCATTATCAACTACTTCCCACACTAAATGATGTAAACCAGCACTGTTTGTGGAGCCGATATACATAGCAGGTCTTTTTCTGACGCCTTCGAGGCCCTTCATGACATGAATATCATCGGCCGTATATGTTGTTTTTTTGATATCTGACACTATATTTACCCTTTGCAAGACTTAATTATATACAAATTAAGTTGCAAATATAAAGCATTTTAGTAGAATAAATAAGTACGATTAGGAGTTAAAAAATATGAATATATTTGTAAATATATTGGTTCCCTTCATTTGTTTAGCAATCGGTTACCTAATGGGTAGCGCGAATATCTCTATTCCATTAGGAAAATTAAAATTTAAGCAAGATCCTCGTGAATATGGTTCTCATAATCCAGGCGCCACTAACTGTGGACGTTTATGGGGAAAGAAATATTTCCTCATTGTCTTCTTCTTTGATGTTTTTAAAACCATTTCACCTTTATATATTTGTTGGGCTATTCTCACTTTTGTGCCATTTAACGGTCAACCATTACTTCCAACAGCTCAAGAGATGTATCGCGGTCTTCATACTGACTATTTAATTCAATGGCCAGTTTATTGGATGGCGGCGTTAGGCTCAATGTTTGGTGGTATTTTCCCATGTTTCATTGGTTTTAAAGGTGGTAAAGCTGCCTCCTGTATGGTGGGAATTACCTTGACATCATCTTGGCTTTTTGGTGTTATCGGTGCCCTTTCTTACTTCACAGTTTTAAAGAAATCTAAATATGTATCCTTATCTTCCATTATCACTTCTTGGATTAACGCTACAGTGACTTGGGTATGGGCAATTCTTCTCTTATTAAAAGTCTTCCCAGGAGATCAATATTGGATGTTCTTTATTAACTGGGGACCAATGCTTTACCTCAATTATGTCTACGCAATTTTAATGACTGTCATCGCTGTTATTTTGACCATCAGACACCGCACAAATATTGGCAGAATCAAGGACGGAACTGAAAGAAAAGTCACTTGGGTTGATGGTAAAAAGGCAGTAAAAGATTAGTAGTTTTAATAACTTTGTTATTATAGATAAAAAGCACTCTTGACTGAGTGCTTTTATATTACTTTAAAATGATGCCTTTATTACTATGGAATCCAAAGGTGATATAAGAAGTAAACTATGCTAGTTTCTTGATAATAAATAAGGAACAAATTCTCTTCATAATAATAGGAATAAGGAGCCTCTAAATCGAGCTGATATTGTTTATCAAAAGTGTAATAAACTCCTCCTAATTCCTCTTGTACGAATTTGTTTATTGCCGCTTCAAATTCACCACTCTTATCTCTTTTATCAAAGAAGTATTGATTAATGAATTGTTCTTTCTTATTTGAATTTGAGAAATCTAAAACATAATAGACAGGACCCGCTCTATCTTCAAAGCCAGTGATATTTGTATAAGAAAAGACAATATTCGCGGAGCTTAGATAATTGATTCCACTATGCTTCTCAACATCTTTTAATTTCTTTTGATCATTGTTCCCACAACTAAATAAAGAAAAAGATATAAGGAATAATATAGATGCCTTCTTTAGACTTTGTTTCATATTGTTAAGATTAAAAGGAAATAAAATGTCTTTCAAGATTAATTACGCTAGGCAACAAAAAAGCGCTCTTAAGAGCGCATTTTGATTTGTTTGAGTTATTTACCTGCGTTCATGTTTCTCATGATTTCACGGATTTGTTTTTCACTTGGGGTTCTACCCATGCTTCTAAACATCGCACGAATCATTTTTTCATTCACAGGTGGATTTTCTCTTAATTGTTTTTGGAAGATGTAACGGGTAATAAAGAATCCCGCGATACCACCGACGATAATCATGCCGATAGCGAACAAAAGTATTTGCCACCACTCAGTCATAAATTAGACCTCTATTAGGCTCTACCGTCGTATTCGCCGTTATCTGTACGGACTAAGACTTCTTCGCCTTCTTCGATGAATAATGGAACTCTGACCACTAAGCCTGTTTCTAATGTTGCTGGCTTTGTTGGTTTGTTGACTGTATCACCTCTGACACCTGGATCACATTGTGTAATCTTTAATGTGACTTTAGCAGGTAAGTTGACACCGAGGATTTCGCCTTCGTAGGAAGTAATTTCCACGACTTCATCACCTTTTAAGAATTGTTTTTCCCATTTTAAGCGTTCGACTGGGATTTCGACTTGTTCGTATGTTTCTTGATCCATGAAGACTAAGAAATCACCACTGTCATAGAGATATTGCATTTGTCTTTTGTCTAAACGGACGTTTTCAACCATGTAACCAGAGTTACGTGCTAATTCATTAATTGTGCCTGTACGAACATTTTTGACTTTGACTTTAGCAACCATCTTTCTCATCGCAGTTTTATTTAATAAGATATCTAAAACTTGGTATAAATTATTTTCATCGATGAAATAGTTGCCTGGTCTTAATTCTGTAACGTTAACCATATAATTTATGTTCCTTTCACTAAAATTCCTTGAATATTATATCAAATATTCATTATTTGACAAATGGATTTACTTTGCTTTCTATTTCCAAAGTGGAAAATGGACCATGTCCTGGATAGATTTTAGCACTCTTAGGTAAGGCTTTAATTTTTGCCATAGAGTTATTTAACTGTCTTGGCATAGCGCTAGGTAAATCACTACGACCAACACTATGTGGGAGAATAAAATCACCAGTAAAAAGCGCATTACTATCTTTTAGATAGAAGCACATTGAACCAGATGTATGAAATGGGACGTGAATCGCGATAATGTCTTCGCTTAATAAATGTAAGACTTGTTTATCCGCTAATGTTTCCGCTTTGTGATTGATGATGACTTCTTCACCAACAAAGAAGCTACAGTTAGCGTAACTATCTTTTAATTTATCTTCGTCGTCAAAACCAATATAGAGACGTGTATCGAAATTATTCATTAAGCGATTCACACCACGCATATGGTCAGCGTGACCGTGGCTTAGGAGTATCGCCTTAAGCTTTAATTGATTTTTATTAATATAGTCGGTTAAGCCAGGATAGTCTTTACCTGGATCAATGACCACTGCATCATTATTTTCATCAATCAAAAGATATGTATTTGAAAACAAATCATCGGTATCTTCGTAAATAAAAGGAATGATTTTAATCATAAGGCACAAAAAAATAGGCAGTCGGCCTATTATTTCTTTTTCTCACGATGGAGAGTAGCTTTTTTGCAACGTGGGCAATACTTCTTTAATTCTAAACGATCAGCGTGTTTCTTTTTATTTTTAGAAGTGAGGTAATTTTCCTCGCCACATTCTGTGCCTTAAATATCTTACCACAGGTAAAATATAATGCAAATATATTTTTTACTAATGAACTGGGTTATAATATCAGCATATGAAAAGAACAGAAACTAGACAAGCTCAAATTGGCCGTCTTAAGCTTGGCGGTCAGAATAAAGTTTTAATCCAATCAATGTGTAAGCATAAGACTTCTCACGTTGATGAAGTTATTAAAGAAATTAATGAATGCGCAGCGCTTGGCGCTAGCATGATGAGAGTATCAATTCTTGACGAAGAAGATGCCGCGGCGATTAAAGAAATCAAGAAAGGTATTAAGATTCCGCTTATAGCGGACATTCATTTTAATGGTGATTTCGCGATTGCGGCTATCAAAAACGGCGCTAACAAAATTAGATTAAATCCAGGCAATATCAACGATGAAAATAAGATTAAAGAAATCGTTGAATTAGCCAAAAAGAAGAAAGTCACAATCCGAGTGGGTGCTAATTCAGGATCAGTCAGTAAAGACTTTGATCTTTTTGACATTCCTTTGTCTCACAAATTAGTGCTTTCTGTTAAAAAACATGTCGAAATTTTAGAAAAATATGATTTCCATGACATTGTTATCTCTTTAAAAGCTAGCAATATCAAAGAAACAATTGAAGCCTATCGTTTAGCAAGCGAGATGTTCCCATATCCACTTCATATTGGTATTACAGAGGCTGGTCCATATGATTTATCAGTCATTAGAAGTACCGCTGGTTTAGCCCCTCTTCTTTTAGAAGGCATCGGTGACACGATTAGAATTTCTATTACTGGTGATGCCCAACAAGAAGTTATTGCTGCTAAGCGTTTATTACATGACTGTGGACTATATGAAGATTATCCTACATTTATTTCATGCCCAACATGTGGAAGAACCCAAGTTGATATCCGTCCACTTGGCGCTAAGGTGTTCAAATATTTAGAAGATAATAACATCAAGTTAACTGTCGCCTGCATGGGTTGCATCGTTAATGGCCCAGGTGAAGGCAAGAACGCTGATATCGGTATTGCGGGTGGCAAAGGCCAATATGTCATCTTCAAAAAAGGCGAAATAATTAAAAAAGTGTCAGAAGCCGAAGCCTATGACGCTTTAATAAAAGAAATTGATAGTTTACGCTAGATACTTATCTTTCCAGTTATTAACGAACTTCTCGTCCCTTAACATTCTGATTTCATCAGAATAAGGGGCGTTTTCATTTATATATGGAGTTTCTAAGATCTTTGGAATATCTCTTAATAATGGATGATTAGCAATTTTGCATAAGGCTTCAAAGCCGATTTCGCCATAGCCAATGTTTTCATGTCTATCTTTATGTGCGCCTCTAATATTCTTAGAATCGTTCACATGGACCACTAAAAGACGCTTAAGAGAAATGATTCTATCAAATTCGGCTAATAAGTCATCAACATTACTAACGTCGTAGCCAGCGTCATGAACGTGGCAAGTATCAAGACAAACACCTAAACGGTCTTGATAATGGCATAAATCGATAATCTTACGGACATCTTCAAAGCATGTACCAATTTCACTGCCTTTACCTGCCATAGTCTCTATGGCAATCTTCACATCGGTGCCATCTTGAGAAAGAATTGTATCAAGATTTTCCGCTAAGGTCTTGATTGCTTCTTCAGCTCCTAAACCCAAATGATTACCTGGATGAAGAACTAAGATCTTTGCGCCAAAGGCTGCTGTTCTTCTTAATTCATTAATAATAGTTTTGATTGTTAATTCTAATAAATCAGGACGATTCTTATTAGCGGGATTAATGATATAAGGAGCGTGAACAACAATATGATTTTCATCAAAGCCTTGCTCTTTGAGCAAAGCGCGTCCTTCTTCAATCTTTAAATCGCCTAATGGCTTACGATATGAGTTTTGTGGAGCACCAGTATAAAACATGAAGGCAGTTGAGCCATAGCTCATCGCTTCTTTAACGCTACCGAGATAATAATCAGGAGCGTTCATACCAACATGTGAACCAATTAATAAATCCTTAGCCATATTATTTCTCAATTCTAATATCTTTAATGACGACGTTTTCTAAAGGTCTATCATTAGGAGATGTTCTAACTGATGCTATTGCATCAACAACTTCGATGCCTTTAATAACTTTACCAAAAGCGGCATATTGACCATCTAAGAAAAAACCATCTTTATGCATAATGAAGAACTGGCTGCCAGCAGAATCCGGATCCATAGCTCTGGCCATAGAGATAACGCCTCTTTCATGTTTAATAGGATTATTAACGCCATTAGCAGCGAATTCACCTTTGATTGTATAGCCAGGACCGCCTGTGCCATTACCTTTTGGGTCGCCACCTTGAATCATGAATCCTTTAATAACTCTATGGAAGATAAGACCCTTATAAAAGCCTTTGTCAGCGAGTTTAATGAAGTTATCAACGGTGATAGGAGCGTGTTCTCTATCTAGTTCAACTTCAATGGTTCCAAATTTGTTAATTTCAATAATTGCTTTCATTTTTGATAAACTCCTTATATCAAAGATATATAATTACTAATAAATTACTACTTAATTACTTTAGGCATTTCTTCATGATCCACAATTAAGATGTTCAAAGTTGGGTCAATTTCAAGAAGAATTTTCTTCATTTGTGGCATGAAAACGCGTTCGACTTCATGAGGAACATCAAGGTAATTAAACTTCTCACAAACGATTGCACGTCTAACATGATGAGGGGCATCACCTGATATATAAATATCACAGCCTTCATCTCTAGCGATGAACCAGTCACGAGAACCGCCACCACCAACGATGCCGACTTTCTTAATGATTGGATTACCTTCATCGATTAACAATGCGTAATCAATATTAAGACTTGCTTTAGCAAAATTAGCGAATTCTTCGATTGGCATCGCTTCTTTAAGCTCCCCAATACGCATGCAATAATCTTTTTCTTCTGGGCAATAGACGTTTTCTAAGCTAAGAAGTTCTGCTAAAGCATCATTCATACCGTCTTTACCAGAATCGAAATTTGTGTGCATGCTATAAACAGGTACGCCTAAGGCGTCTATTTCGTTTGAAAGTTGTTCTTTAAGCTTATCCCATTTAAAAACTTTAGCTTTAGTGCCATAGATAAATGGATGATGAGTAATGATTAAATCTGGTTTATTTTCCTTTATTAAAGGAAGAACTTGATAATCGAAGTCTAAACATAGAACGATATTGTGCACTTCTTCAGGTAATTTACCTGTCATTAGACCAACGTAGTCATGATAAAACTTTGCGTAGCGTTTGGGGAAGCGTTTTGAAAGCTTTAAAAGAAGTTTCTTCGTGTTCATATGTATCTCTCCAATTTATGCTTTTCTTCGTTTAATTGAGCGATTCTTGGTTCAGGAAGATTGCCTTTAGCGATAATATTATCGATTTCATCGATACGACTTTGATATTTCTCTTTGAAAGTCGCACTCTTTTGATGTCTTAATACTGGGCCAAATTCTAAATCTTCATTTGTTAACGCCGCGATATCCGCTCTGATGAATTTAATGATTTCATAAAATATGCCGTCTTCTTTAACAATCTTTTCATCAGCGATCGCAAAGCCCATTTGTGATATTTCTTTTCTCACTAATGGGACAAATGTATGCGCGTCGATAATGATTGTTTGAAGAGAAACAAGTTTCTCTGGATGCGCTTTTAAAATATTGATGATAGTTTGCCCACCCATGCCGGCAATCACAATTGTGCCGACATCACGGGTGATATCTTTAATGCCATCACTAAATAAAGGAGTGATCTTATCGTTAACGTGGTAACGCATTAAATTACTACGTAATCTTTCAAAAGGTCCTTCTTTATTTTCCACAGCAAAGCCTTTTTTAACTTTGCCTGACTGCACTAAAGCAATCATTAATTTGCCATGGTCACTACCGATATCAGCAACAACTGATTCTGGGACCATGTCGTGGATTATTTTTAAGCGCTTAGAGAGTCTAATCATTAAAGTTTTTCCTTGTAATCACCTAATCTTTTTGAACGAGTTGGGTGTCTGAGCTTCTTAATGGCTTTAGCTTCAATTTGTCTAATTCTTTCACGAGTGACACCGAATTCACGGCCCACTTCTTCAAGAGTTCTTGGTCTATTGTCGTCTAAGCCATAACGAAGTCTGATAACTCTTTCTTCTCTATCGCTTAAATCTTTAAGGATGCTATAGAGTTCTTCTTTTAAGAGTTGTCTGGTGGTGAAATCCACTGGAGATTCACTTTCTTTATCTTCGATAAAATCGCCTAAATGGGAATCATCTTCTTCACCGATTGGTGTTTCTAATGAGACTGGTTCCATAGCGATTCTTTGGATTTCACGAATACGTTTCGCGGACAATTCACCGTTCATCGCGTCAGAAATTTCTTCCGCAGTTGGTTCACGACCATAGTCTTGGATGAGTTGTCTTTGAATACGTGTCATCTTATTGATGGTTTCAACCATGTGGACTGGAATACGGATTGTTCTAGCTTGGTCCGCGATTGCACGGGTGATAGCTTGACGAATCCACCATGTCGCATAAGTTGAGAACTTATAACCTTTGGTGTAATCGAATTTATCAACGGCTTTCATTAAGCCAAGGTTACCTTCTTGGATTAAATCCAAGAATAACATACCACGACCAACATAGTGTTTAGCGATATTGACGACTAAACGCAAGTTAGCGTTGATTAATGTCTGCTTGGCTTCTTCATCGCCTTCTAATATCTTCTTAGCTAAGATTGGTTCATCTTCCGCTTTAAGAAGATCATATTTACCTATTTCTTTAAGATACATCTTAACGGAGTCATTGATACGCACTTCACTGCCGAGGTAATCGATGTCGATATCTTCTTCGGCTTCGTTACCATCTTCTTCAGCGAAGAAATCATCATCTGGTTCTTCGTCAAGATTCATTTTGCTTTCATCAAAGTCTTCAAAGTCTTCATCTTCATCATCGTCATCAGTAATGACTTCGATGCCGTTTTCTTTAAAGAAATTGATTAAATCTGCAACAGTATCATCATCTAATTCAAATTGACTTAACGCGTCATAAATATCGCTTTGGTCAATAATGCCTGATGATTTAGCCTTTTTTAAAAGGCTTTTCTTAATTTCATCAATTGAGAGAATTTCACCATCTTCATCAACGATGCTTTTCATTGCTTTCTTTTTCTTCTCGAGTCTTGGTGCACTTGGTGCGCCTTCACTCACTTTTGGTCTACCGCGTTTCTTTGGTGCTTCCGCGACGACTTCTTCTTTTTCGATTTTCTTTTTTGCCATAAATCAATGCCCCTTTCATTGCTTTATTGAAAATAAGTATATTTTCTTATCTCTTTTTGCGCAGCCTTCGACGGTTATAGTCAGAGATTATGCGCGCTTTCTCTTTTGGATCTTTGCCTTCTAAAGATTGCTCTAAAGTATCGTTTTCAAAGATCCTTTCTTTTTCGGAATCAATAACTTGCTGTAAGTTGTCTAGTAACTCTTGATTACAGACATCTGGATGATTCCTTTCCAGGTATAATTCGGAAATCTTGTTAATTAAGATATCCTTTTCCGCTAATTCGCTTGTTTCTAAAGAAGTGATTAAGTCAACTGGGACAAAATCTTTGTGTTCGTTAGCGTATTCGACGAGGTAATTAGCAATAATGCGATACGTTTCATCATAGAAACCACCGATTTTTTGCTCATAAAAGGCCACTGCTTCCGGATTTTGGAGCATTTGGTATAAAAGTTCACGCTCGGCGAATTCGAGCCTCCTAAGCACCTTTCTTTCAGGATTGTTCTGTCTAATGATTTCCTTAAAGTCTCTTTCCTTAGGTTTGCTTTTAGCGGTTTTAAGAATATTTCTAATCGCTTCAGGTGTATAACCAGTAATATCGGCTAGTTTATTTAAATAACTATCGAGTTCGAGCTGTGAACGAATGCCCAATAATACTGGAACAAACTCCTGAATAAGCTGTGTTTTTTGTTCAGAAGTCTGAAGCGGATTTGTATTCTTGTAATAATTTAAGATGAAGTCCACTCTTGAGATGAGCTTATTCAAATAAGCATTAAGAGCGATTGGACCGTCTTGATTGAGTATTTCATCTGGGTCTTTTGTGCTGTTTTGATTATCGACAATGCGGACGTTTAAACCAGCATTAACCAATTCATTAGCCACTTTCATCGTGGCTTTTTGACCAGGAATGTCACCATCAAGGCAAAGCCTTATTTCAACATTAAGCATTCTTAATAAACGGATATGCTCTTCAGTTAAGGCTGTTCCCATTGTCGCGACGCATGATTCAATACCGATACGGTATAAGGCATAAACATCCATGAAACCTTCTAAAACGTAGATGTAACCAGCGATACGCGCTTTTTCTTTAGCATTGTTGAAGTTATATAGAAGGGTGGATTTATTAAATAAATAAGTTGCTGGAGAGTTGACATATTTAGCTTCTGGACCATCGCCAAGTCTTCTAGCAGAGATCTCCATTAGCGTCAATAATTGGGAATATCACTCTACCAGCATTGCGGTCGGTGTATGTCCCTGTTGTCGAAGAAGCTAGACCGGCATCTTCGATGGTTTTTAAAGAATGGCCCTTCTCTTCAAGGAATCTAATCGTGGCTTTGCCGTCTTTAAAAGCATAACCAAGAGCTTTGCCGTCTTTAAAAGCATAACCAAGAAGGAATTTGCTTCTAAGATCGGCATCAAGATGACGGCTATTGAAATAGTCTAAGCCAGTTTTCCCTTCGGGAGAATTCAAAGCGTATTGATAATAAACGGTTAAATCATGAAGACATTTAACAAGTGGTCCTCTTTTTGGATCAACCACTTTTGTTTGATGGATATCATCTAATCTTGGATCATGATAATCGCAAATCTCTGCAACTTTTTTGACCGCCTCTTTAAAAGAGAGATGTTCATATTTAATAACAAAACCAATCGCATTACCACTTGTGCCACACACGAAACATTTGAATATTTGAAGTTCGGGTGAGATGTGCATGGATGGGTTGGTATCATCATGGAATGGGCATTTGGCGAGATAGTCTTTGCCTTTTCTGATGACAGGTAAATACGCGGATATCACTTTTACGATATCAGCGTGCTTTAACACATCCTTTACTAAACTATCATCAAATGCCATATAATAAATTATACCTTTACTAATTTTCTACTAATAATCGACTTGATTAGAAGAAGACTTTTTCTTCGAGCCAAGCCTTTAATTCACTGATTGGTAAACGAATTTGATTCATAGAATCACGTTCACGAATGGTCACCGCACCATCATTTTCAGTTTCAAAGTCAATGGTAATGCAATATGGTGTACCAACTGCATCTTGACGGCGGTAACGTTTACCGATACTACCAGTTTCATCATAGATGACGTTGAAATATTTGGCTAAGTTTTGCTCGACTTCTCTAGCTTTAGCTTCAAGCTTTTTGCTTAAAGGCAAGATTGCGGCTTTAAAAGGCGCAACAGCAGGAGAAAGTCTCATAACGATACGTGTATCGTTGTCACCAACTGTTTCTTCATCATAAGCGTCACATAATGTCATTAAAACCAAACGGTCTAAACCAACGGATGGTTCAATACAATATGGGACATATTTTTCATTTGTTTCTGGATCTAAATAATCTAAAGCTTCACCACTATATTTGATGTGACGGTTTAAATCATAGTCAGTTCTATCGGCAATACCCCAGATTTCACCCCAGCCAAATGGGAAGAGGTATTCGATATCTGTTGTGGCCTTACTATAGAAGGCTAATTCTTCTGGTTCGTGGTCTCTATAACGAAGGTTTTCTTTCTTAATTCCTAAGGAATCAACAAAGTTGAGACAGTATTGTTTCCAATAATCGAACCATTTAAGGTCATCACCTGGTTTGCAGAAGAATTCCATTTCCATTTGATCGAATTCACGGGTACGGAATGTCATTTGTCCAGGAGTAATTTCGTTTCTAAATGCACGACCGACGTTACAAATGCCCATTGGTAATTTACGACGTGTCGCTCTTAAGACGTTTTTGAAGTTAACAAACATACCTTGAGCGGTTTCTGGTCTTAAATAGACTGTTGATTTGCTATCTTCAGTGACACCAACGTGTGTTTTAAACATCATGTTAAATTGACGAATATCAGTGAAGTTTTCACTACCACAGTTTGGACATTTAACGTGATTGTTTCTAATAAAATCCATCATTTGGTCATTGGCCATACCATTGACATCAGCTTCTGGAAATTCACTTTCGATCAATTGGTCCGCTCTGAAACGTTGCTTACAGTGTTTGCAGTCAATAAGTGGATCATTGAATGTGGAGACGTGACCAGTTGCTTCCCAGACTTTTGGATTCATTAAGATGGCGGCGTCAATACCGACGTTTGTGGTACTTTCTTGAACGAACTTCTTCCACCACATTCTACGAATGTTTTGTTTGATTTCGCTGCCTAAAGGACCATAATCCCATGTATTTGATAGGCCACCATAAATCTCTGAGCCTTGGAAATAATAACCAGAGACGATGAAATGATTACATAATTTATCGAATTCAAATTTACTCATAATACTCCCCTCAATAAATATACATGCAGGAAAAATCCTACATTTTTGATGAATTGTTGTCAACCTATTATAAGTGTTATTATGAGATGTGCTTATAAATTAAGCAAGCGTAAGTTCTTGAAATGATAACCAAAAGCTTCCTCGATAAACTGAATGAATTTAATAAATAAAGTTTTGACATCATCTAATAAATAATCACTAGATTTGAGGTGATAATCTTCACTATTGACTACTTCTCGAAGTAGAAGCATTTGGTTTGTATTTAAATCGTGAATTATTTCTTCATTAAAACAGTTTTGGCAGATAAATCCCCCATCAATGAAGGAGAAGGCCACTATTTTTCTTTTGCTACCACATATTACACAGCGATTAACTTCAAGCTGGAAGCCACCTAAGCGGATGACCTGCGCCATGAAGACTAATAAAGTCATCATCCAGTCATTTGTGGTTTTGAGGTTTTCAAGCGCTTTTTCCAAGTATGGAAACATCATATTTCTTTCTTCTTCAGGGAAGAGATTAAGTAGCATTTCATCGATAAGCATTAATGAGGCTAAATATTCTGCATCCATGCCGATTTTTAAAGATGTTAATAGCGGTTTTGAACCTTTTAATATTGGGTATTTAAAGTCTCCATCCATTAGCTCAATGTCTGCAACTGTTAATATGTTATTAAGAGAGGCATTCTTGCTTTTAGGATCTTTGATGCCACGCGCTAAAAAGGTGATTGATTCATCTTCACTAATGGCATTAACAATAGCGTCTTTTTCTTTATAAGCGCTAGTAGATAGAACAATAATCTTCATTATTTTTCGAATTTATAGCCGTATTCCTTTAAGGAAGAAGCTTGATTTCTCCAGTCTTCGTCCACTTTCACTTTGAGTTCTAGGAAGACGTGTTGATTGAGCAATCTTTCAATACTACGACGGGCTTGAGTGCCAATTTCTTTAATTTTTTGACCGTTTTTACCAATAACAATGCCTTTTTGGCTATCTTTTTCAACGATGATAGAGGCTAAGATTGAAATTGGTTTTTTCTCCCAATCTATATGTTCCATATATATGGCGATTGAATGTGGCACTTCTTCACGAAGCTGTTTTAAGACCTTTTCACGGATGATTTCTTTAATTTGGAAGATTTCATCTTTATCAGTCACCATTTCAACTGGATAATAGGCTGGTCCTTCTTTTAAGAAAGATTTAACTTTGTTAACTAATTCATCAAGATTAAATCCTTCTTTAGCAACAGTATCAACAAATGTTGCTTCTTTAAAATATGAACGATAAGTCTTTTTAAGTTCTTCAGTCTTATCGAGTCTAGCAAGATCAATTTTATTGAAGACGATAATTAATGGCACATTATGAATATCAAGATGTTCGATAATATAGGTGTCTCCTGCGCCGAAAGGCTTGGAAGCATCCACCACTAAGATGGCAACATCGACATCGTGAGCGGCGCTATAGGCCATATTGTTCATTTCTTGGCCTAATTGAGCGACTGGTTTATGAATTCCAGGTGTATCAAGAAAAACAATTTGAGCATCTGGATCGTTATAAACACCGATAATATTATTTCTTGTTGTTTGTGATTTATCAGTAACAATTGAGATATGACGGCTAATTAAACCATTAATAATGGTTGATTTACCGACGTTAGGTCTACCTAGAATAGCAACAAAACCCGATTTCATTATTTTAAATCGTCTCCTGAGAATGCAAATGGTAAGAGTTCTTCGATATTTGATGACTTGATATCACCCTTAAGATTAGCGAGGACAATCTCCCCTTCTCTAGGGAATAATTCACTAATAACTTGTCTACATGCTCCGCATGGAGAACATGGTTCATCTGTATCAGCGGCAATAGCTAACGAGATGAAATCGCTTTTCTTGTAGCCATTCATCATCGCGTTATAAAGCGCGTTTCTTTCAGCACACATACATAATGGATAAGAAGAGTTTTCGACGTTGGCGCCGAGGAATACTTTCCCATCTTTACAAAGTAAAGCGGCGCCAACCTTGAAATTGGAATAGGGGCTATAAGATAATTTTCTTGCTTCAATAGCTTTCGCTACTAATTCGTTTTTATTCATAAAGAGTACCTCACGCTAGGATTTCATCTTGCAAAGCAAACATGACTTTCTCATCATCTGGATTCATATGATCATAGCCGAGTAGATGGAGGATGCCATGCACAAATAGGAACTTTAGTTCTCTATCTAAGCTATGACCATATGAAATGGCCTGTTCTCTAGCTTTATCAAAAGAGATATAGATTTCACCAAGGACCACCATTTCACCTGATTGAAAGATTCTATCTTTGTTTTCATTTCCGTCAAGGAACGCAAAGGAAATGACATCAGTTGGTCGATCAATATGACGATAGTCTCTATTAAGATTATGGATAAATTCGTTGTCCACTAAAGTGACACTCACATAGGGATTGAAATGTAACTTCAGATGTTTAAGCGTTTTATCGAGTAACTGTTCGTAAGTTTCTTGATAGGCGACTAATGATTCGTCAAATGAATTAAAATCGAGTTCCATGATGAAATCATACCACGACTCTTTACTTTTTACTATTTATTTCATCTAGATGAACGACATTGTTGATTCTCGCCTTGCAAAGCAAGTTTGCCTCCATTCTCTTATCGTAGCCAAATAAAGGTGTCAGTGATTGATATAAAAGAATAGACAAGCACATATAGAAGATAACGTTACTGAGGGTAAATGTTCTTTCAGCAAGACTCACAGCTATACTTCCTAAAAGCATCACTGCCCCCACGACTGCTTTTTTCGCGAATTCTAAATAAGCATATCGATAACCTTTCACTTCCATACTTTTAACCTTCATTTCTACTTCATCAACGTCTCTTGATACTTTTAGGTCATTTTCTTCATCCGCCACTTCTTTTTCAATTTCGCTACTAAAGGGGGTGAACGAGAATATGTCCAAGTAGCTGCTGATTAAAGCGGCGATGATTAAAACGACATAATTGATCGAGTTAATCAATGAAACAGTAATGATTAAAATGGCTGTTAAGAGATTGAAGACAAAACTTACTCCCATGCCTAGAGACGATTTCTTATATTCCTGCGCTCGGGAATAGAACT
Organism: uncultured Erysipelotrichaceae bacterium; assembly: GCA_902777015.1. GTDB lineage: Bacteria > Bacillota_I > Bacilli_A > RFN20 > CAG-826 > RUG14515. The sequence goes on from CACYSA010000003.1 coordinate 86,130, forward strand.
CGTAATAATCGTCTTTACGCACATATGGCAAGAATCTCCTGATATATTTGTCGTAGCGTTGCATTCTTTTTAGTAAGATAAATCGCATGCAAATTTCACTTAGCAAAGCTAGAGCGGTAAAAATAATCGGAAAAAGAATACCGCCTTCTGGCTTTATAAAGAATGTCGCTGCGGCTATACACCCCACGGTTATTATTTGAAATAACGAAGAGATGGCACTCATTTTTTTGTCGCTTGTGGAGATGGTTGGATTTGAGTAAGGATGGATGTTTGTAGTATTCACAGCGAGCAGAGTGCCATCCCATGAGGAGATAAGTCTATCTATTTTGAGCCAATATGTCCCTTTCGCGGGATCATGGATTTTAACACGGTTCCTTTTTCTTTGGCTCACTAAAAGGGCGTGCTCAGTCTCGTTTGGACCGATGACGGTTAAAATCACGGGAAATTTATCAAAATGCCTTAAATCGTCTTTTATTTCTATTTTTGCCCCATATAAGGTGACTCCATGACGTTGAGCGATTTCTAAAAGGTCTTGATATGAGTAATGCCCATGACTTTCATCTTCATTTAGATAAAGGTAGCCTTCATCTTTATGGACTATGGCAAGTAGCATTTTTAAACATGCGATGCCACAGCTCGATTTAGTTAATTGAGGTATGTAGTTCATTTTGTGCCTCCCATTATCTTTAGTAGGCGCAAAAATCCGAATTTGTCCGAAAAAAATGAAAAAAATTTTTGCAAAAAGAAAAAACCGGATAAATCCGGTTTAATTTTTAAAATATTTTTTACCAAACGGTTGGAACGCCTTCTACATATCGCCAGAAGTTACCTGGAGTGGCAGGTTCTGTTTCAGAATAATAGTAAATTGGTTTGTTTAAGATGCAGTCGTTACCATTGAACCCTATTTCTATATTCTCGAATTGTTCTTGAGTGCCTTCATAGAAAGTCATCTCAATACCCCAGTCATAGCCGAATGCTTCCGCTTCGATTGTTTCTATGCTTTTTCTTAAAATCGGCCTTACATAAGAAGAACAATTAAAGAAGGCATAGCCTTTGATTGTTTTCACATCTTCAGGCAAGACAACATTAACGAGATTATTACTATTTTCACACATGCCACTTTCAATAACTTCTAATGATTTAGGGAAAGTTATGCTACGCATGCTATCGCAGTTGCTAAAAGCATTTTGTTCGATTTCAGTAATTGAATCAGGAAGGATGATATCGCCTAATTTCTCACAATCGCTAAAAGCATATCTGCTAATAGTTTCTAAACCTTCAGGGAAAGTGACTGATGTCAGTTTGGTGCACTTCATAAATGCATCAATACCAATTGATTTAAGATTTTTACTGAGTGTTATTGTTTGCAATGCATTACATTCTTTAAACATTTCATTAGAAATGGAAGTAACAAAATCTGGTAAAACAATGTTCTTTAAAAGCTTGTTACCTTTGAATCTAACGAACATCCCTTCAATAGGAACATCGTTAATTGTTTCAGGAATGACAAACTCTGTTTTACTAGAATCATAATCAACTAAAAATGCTTTTTGATGGTTATTTACTGTTGCAATTGCGTATTTATATCCATCCTTTTCAACGGTTGATTCATAGCCCCAAACGACGTACGAATTAGCGGCCCATGCTGGGTTATAGGTAGATGGTCGAAATTCTCTTTCGCAATAAACAATGTTTATAGTTGAATCCCAACTAGCAAAAGCATTTTCTTGAATGTTGATGATTTCTTTACGAACATAGATAAAATCAGCATCAAGTCCAGCGAAAGCATGATCGCAAATGGTTTCTAGAGTGGATGGGAATGTTAAATACTTAATTCCGGCTCTATCAAAAGCGTGGTTACCTAAAAATGTCAGTCCCTCATTTAGTGTGATGTCCACTAATTTAAAACAATCTTGGAAAGCTGGTCCTTCAATTCTCTTTAGGCTGTTTGGGAAATTAATTGTTTCAAGTTTTTGGCATTGAGCGAAAGCGCCGCTAGAAATGCAAACGATGGTGTCAGGTAATTGCACTGACTGAATATCGGTCATCGCAAATGAATCGTGCCCAATTTCATTAATCACACAACCATTCCAATAAGCAGGGATGACTATGTCTTCTGAAGAACCATGATAGACATCAATTTTATTTTTATTAAATTCCAAGCCGATTGTAGCCTCTTCGAAAACAGGTTGATAAGTTATAACGTTGTTTTCATTGCTTTTTTCATCCCAACTATTGAAGTTAAACATTAAATTACCTTCATTAGCTTTTGTCGGTATATCAACTCCATACTTTTCAAGATCGAGAGTGTTTGTGTCAATTGTGAAATAATCAATATTTACTGGTTCTATAGAAACAACACGAATGTTATTACCACCATTAGCGAAGTCTACTTTACCGAAATCGATTAATTCAAAATCTAACCAACCATTGCTTTTTTCGAATTTTAAATCATCAGATAATTCTAATTTTTGATTGTTGACATAAACGTCAAAGTATTCTTTTATTTTACGACCGAGACCATTTTCTCTTGCAATATACATACATAAATTGGTCTTCAAAGCAGGTGTTGAAGTAAAATCTAACGAAAGTTCAATACCGTTATTAAAACCCTCAACGATTTTGCCACCGTGGTATTCGCCGTTTTCTGCTATATAGACACCCTCTGTAAAAATGCCGTCTTCAGCTTCTAAATATACTTTTCCATCAATAGAATCTACTTGAGAGCCATTAAAATAGACAAGCGTAGAACCCATTTCTTCTTCGGTGACAAATCTATTAAATAATAGATTACCTTTTGCATCTAAATATCTTTCTTCAAAGGGCAAATATTCCTTATCGTATTGAGCGATTAATTCCATGTCACCCAATACTACTAAATCTTTATCCCAGCCTTTAAAAGAGTAGGAATAATGTTCTTCTTGGTTTGGTTTAACGGGAGTTTCACCACTATAGGCGACGGTATCGCCGTAGTGAACGTTTTCAATGATATCTAGGACCGTACCATCATCGTTTTTAAAAGTAACACGATAGTTAATAAGTTCCCAATTTGCCACTAATTGCATATCTTCAGTTACAACTGAGCTATAGAAATACCAAGACTCATCGTGATAGTTCCAGCCTTTAAAAACAGCACCTTCTCTAACAGGATCTTCTGGTTTTCTAGCTTTTTCCCCGTGGACAATGACTTGAGAAGCAATTTCACCAGCTCCTTTACTGTCAAAACTCACATTATGAGTTTGTTTTTCTTCTAGAGTTGCCACTCTTCCAGTTAATTCATTAATCTTGTCGTTATAATCTTTTTGAACTATAGCAATTTGCAAAGCAAGTTCAGATTGAAGAGCAGTAATATTAGCGTTAGCAGAAGCGATATTTGCTTCTATTTCCGCTACTTTTGTATTATATGTTGTTTGAATATTGTCTAATTTGCCATTGTAATCATTTCTAATGTTTTGAAGTTGACTATCGTAATTAGCCACTAATGCTTCTAATTGTGCATCATAGTTAGCGGTAATCGTTGCAAGGTTAGCGTCGTATTCTTCTTTGAGATCATCGATTTTATCCTTGTAGTCTTTTTCTAAGTCCGCTAATTGTTTATCATAGTTATTCTTTAATGCTACTAATTCAGCATCATAGTCAGTTTTAACTATGTTAATTTTTGAATTATAGTCTGTTTCAAGAGCGTCTTTGTCGGTTGCTAACTGAGCAGTCAAATCATCAATCTTCTTTTGTAAAGAAGAGATATCTGCCTCTAATTCTGCAATTTCTTTTTTATAATCAGCGGTTACTTGTGCGATATTTGCATTCATTTCGCCTTCAAGTTTAGCGATTTGTTCTTTTAAATCCTTAACTTGATTTTTCAAATCATTGATGTCACTTTGCATGCCATCAATTTGGCTTTGAACACCTGAAATTGCGTTATTTATTGCTTGACCATCACAGCCAACAAGCATGCCTAACGACATAGCTAAAACAGGTAAAAGAATCAATTTAGATTTCTTCATAGCGAGCTCCCTTCATAAAATGAATTCAATTTAATGATAAAAAGATGAATCTTTATATTCAACCTTTAAAACAAAAATCCCTACCATTTTTAGGTAAGGATTGTTATTTATTTTTTAAAGAATTTTTTGAATTTAGCAATCAAAGAGTCATCTTTACCAATTTCATTACGATATTGGGTTAATAAATCTTTTTGCTTTCTATTCAAGGATGTTGGCATCTTAATGTCTAAATGGACATATTGATCGCCTGGTCGGCCGCTTCTTAAGTCTTTCACGCCTTGACCACGCATTCTGAATATTTGTCCAGGTTGTGTACCCGCGGGAATGTTAAGTGTGGCTTCGCCATAGACTGTTGGAACATCAACAGATGTCCCTAAGATAGCGTCAATGAAGTCGATTGGGACATTGAGGTGGATATCATTACCATCTCTTTTGAAATAATCGTGTGGTTTAACGTTAACTTCTACGAAGAGGTCACCATTAGGACCACCGTTTGCCCCTCTTTCACCCATGCCTTGGACACGGATTTGTTGTCCGTTATTGATACCAGCGATGATATGAACTTTTATGTTCTTTTTAACTCTGTTATAGCCTTTACCACCACAGGATGGACATGGGCTAGAAATGATTTTACCAGAGCCATTACAGCGGCCACAGGTTTCTTGTTGTTCGACCATGCCGAAGATACTTCTTCTTTGGACTCTAACATAACCATGACCACCACAGGATGGACAAGTTTTAACATCGTTTGGTGTTTTAGCGCCTGTACCATGACAAGATGAACATTGCTCATCCACTGTTAATGGTATTTCGATATCACGGCCTAAAATAGTATCCATGAAATCGACTTTGACTCTCACGATTGCGTCGTTACCACGTCTAGGACCATTATTAGCCCTTTGTTGACGGCGGCCACCACCGAAGAATGAAGAGAAGATATCTCCTAAATCCATATCTTGACCAAAGCCGAATCCACCTTCGAATGGATTAGAGCCTGGTTGACCAGCACCTTGTTCAAATGCGGCAAAGCCGAATTGGTCATAGGCTGATCTCTTTTGATCATCATAAAGAATGTCATAAGCTTCTTGGACTTCTTTAAATTTATCAGCATTACCCGTTTCGTGATTGTCTGGGTGATACTTTTTAGCGAGTTTACGATAAGCACTCTTGATTTCATCTTTAGATGCACTCTTATTAATGCCTAAAGTTTCATAAAGATCTCTTTTCTCTGCCATGATATTCCTTTCTATTCACGCAATTAGGGGCGCAAGGCCCCCATTGCTTGAAAATATTTATAATAATTAATTAGTTTTTCTTGGTGAAGTCAGCGTCGACCACATCATCTGGATTTGTGCCAGCGGTACCTTGAGCGTCAGCTTGGCCGTTTGGTTGTGCACCCGCACCAGCGTTAGCTTGTTGTTGTTGCATGAAGGCAGCGGCTTGTTCAAGTTCGTTGATACGTGCTTTTAAGGTTGCCATATCGTTATTGTCTAAGGCAGTCTTTAATTCATCACGTAATTTTTGTGTTTGTTCTTTTTGGGCTGGATCCATAGAAGCACCTTTTTCTTGCATAGCAAGGTCGATGTCATTAATCATGGATTCGGCTTTATTCTTGAGTTCGATGTCTTCTTTACGTTTGGCATCTTCTTCAGCGTGTTCTTCAGCTTCTCTGACCATTCTATCGATATCTTCTTTAGAAAGACCATTGCTACCAGAGATGGTAATGTTTTGTTCTTTTTGTGTATCTAAGTCCTTAGCGGAAACTTTAACGATACCATTGACGTCGATGGAGAATGTGACTTCAATTCTTGGTTCGCCACGTCTTGCTGGTTTAATACCATTAAGTTGGAAGTGGCCTAATAATTTATTATCATGGGCCATTGGTCTTTCACCTTGATAAACCATGATGTCAACAGCTGGTTGATTGTCCGCAGCGGTTGAGAAGATTTGACTCTTTGTGGTTGGAATTGTGGTATTTCTATTGATTAATGGAGTCATGACACCACCTAATGTTTCAATACCTAAGGTTAATGGAGTAACGTCTAATAAGACAACGTCTTTCACATCACCAGAGACAACACCACCTTGGTAAGCCGCACCGATAGAGACAGCTTCATCTGGGTTAACGGATAAGTTTGGTTTCTTACCTGTTAATCTAGCAACTAATTCTTGGACGGCTGGCATACGGATGGAACCACCGATTAATAAAACTTGGTTAAGTTCAGAAGCAGACATATGAGCGTCGCTTAAGGCTCTTCTCACTGGTTCTTCACATCTATTTAATAGATGTCTTGTTAAGTCTTGGAATTTAGCACGTGTTAATGTGACTTCGAAGTTAACTGGGCCAGCAGAAGTCATGCTAATGAATGGTAAGCTGATAACTGTTTCCATAGAAGCAGAGAGCTCAATTTTAGCTTTTTCAGCGGCTTCTCTAATTCTTTGTAAGGAACCTTTATCTGTGACATCAACATTGGATTGAATCTTGATTTGGGCTTTGATCCAATCAGCAACGACTTGGTCCCAGTCATCACCACCGAGGTGGTTATCACCAGCGGTAGAAATAACTTCAAATGTACCATCGCCGATATCAAGAATACTGACATCGAATGTACCACCACCTAAGTCGAAGACTAAGATTTTTTCGGATTTATCGTTTTCTAAGCCATAGGCTAACGCAGCAGCGGTTGGTTCGTTAATAATACGAACGACATCTAAGCCAGCGATTTGACCAGCGTCTTTTGTCGCTTGTCTTTGCGCATCGTTGAAGTAAGCAGGAACGGTGATGACTGCTTTTTGCACAGCATGACCTAAGTGCGCTTCTGCATATTTCTTCATGTACGCTAAGATTTTAGCGGAGATTTCTTGTGGGGTGAATTGTTTGTTCACGCATTTAATGTTGACCTTTTCAGCACTACCCATAATTCTCTTAATAGATGAGACTGTATCTGGGTTTGTAACAGCTTGTCTTTTAGCAGCGTTACCAACGATTTCTTCACCATTTGCTTTAAAAGCAACGACGGAAGGAGTTGTCACTGTGCCTTCTGGGTTTGGGATAACTTTGACTGTACCATCAGCTTGTAAATAGCTGACGACTGAGTTTGTGGTACCTAAGTCGATACCTAAGATAATTTCTTTTGCCATAATTTATTTCCTCCTATTAGGCGTCGCCTTTGACGCCCTCTTTAGTTTCTTTTTCTTCTTTTTTGTTTTTGCTCACTGAGACTCTCGCGGGTCTAATGAGACGTCCATGTAATTCGTAGCCTTTCGCGTACACTTTAGTGACGAGGTTTTCTTCCCCTTCTTGTTCAGTGACGTCAACGGCATCCATGTTCTTATCTGAGAATTTATCTCCCACTTTTGGAGCGATTTCTTTAACGCCTTCATTTTCTAAGGCGGTTACCATGTTACGGTAGATGAATTGGAAGCCCACTAAGTAGTTTTTAACTTCTTCACTTGGTGGCTCGTTTTCAAGAACGACATGGAAGCTATCTAATACTGGAAGTAATTCTTCGATAAAGCCCATCGCACGATATTTTCTAATATCGGATTGTTCTTTTTCTAAGTTATTGCGAAGATTTTTTGTATCAGCGTAAGCTCTGTAGTATTCATTTTTCCAATGTTCCACATCGGCTTTAGCTTTTTCGAGTTGTTCTTCTAACTCCTGGATCTTTTTCTTATCTTTATTTTTTTCTTCTTTTATTTGCTCTTTGTTTTCTTTAGGCATCACCTTTACCTCCTTTGTTATTTAATCCTTTGAAGTAATCGGTTAATGTTTCAGCGATGTATTCCAAAGCGGATAATGCTTGGTCATAATCGATTCTTGTTGGTCCTAATAATGTAATCGCACGATTACCTTCTTCACCTAAGTCAATTTTCGCGGTCACCATTGAGACATCAGGATTACCTTCGATATCACCGATACGAATGATGCGGTCTTCGTCATCCTTTTTAATCTCTTCTTTGACTTCTTTAAGAAGTTGTTGATCGTTTAATAGCTTAAACACTTTTTCTAATTTTTCTGTGTCGTTTTTATATTCTTCTCTAGAGAATAATTCATCTCTACCATAGAGGGATAAACGGTCACTAGCGAATCTCATGAATGTTTCAAGCAAGGCTTGGTAAACTAGGTCATGACCAACGATGTAGTCATTTAATACTGGTTTAAGGGCTTCTGTTTTTTCCACGAGTTCGACGATTGGTGTACCTTTTAATCTATCGTTTAGTAAGGAAACACAGTTAACGATTTCACCCGCTTTTAAGTTTTCAGGAACGATGAAGGTTTTGTTTTCAACATAGCCTTTATCGGTCACGAAGATAGCGGTAATTGTGTTATCAGATATTTGCACCATTTGGATAGAAGCTAATTTTTCTTTATTTTCATCTGGACCCATGACCACGGTGACTAGATTAGTCATATGAGATAAAATTTCACAGCTTTCTTTAATCACAGCGTCGATGGATTTAACTTTTTGATCAAGAACAGTTTGAATGCTGTTTTTGAGTTGTTCGTTAACGGCGCCATCTCTAAGCTTTTCGCAGTAATAACGATATCCTTGAGCGGAAGGAACTCGACCACTGCTACTATGTGTCTTTTCAATAAGTCCCATTTTTTCTAATGCGAACATTTCATTTCTAATTGTCGCAGAGGAATATGGAAGTTTATATTCTTCGATGAGGGTATGAGAGCCAACTGGTTGTGCGTTCTTAATAAAGTATTCAACGATGTATTTTAAGATCGTATCACTACGGTTAAGCGCCATGGTTTTCTCCTCCTTTTTAGCACTCTATCTCTTTATGTGCTAACTACATTTTAACTAAAATATTAGCACTGTCAAGCGTTACCTGCTAATTTTTTATATTTATTTATAATAAGGATATATAGAAAACAACCGTTAATCGGCTGTAGATGCTTGTTTTGATAGTAAAATTAGCGCAAAACTTTATCTAATCTTTCCATTAAAGTTTGGCGGTTTTCGCAATATCCAAGCGAGAGTTTTTTATTTTTTCCATTTGGCAAACGATATGTTAATTTCAATATAAAGTCTGAAGAAAAATTATCTTTCACAGCGATAAAATCCTTATCTTTAATAATTACTTCTTTTCCGCTAATTGTGTAGGCAATGAAATTGCGTGTTTCATAATCAAAGATAAGGCATTCATTATGGTTTTTGGAATTAATTCCAACTTGAATAAATTTACATATGAGCACAATAACTAAAAATAATTCAATTGGAGCGATAGACAGGAGTACCCATAATTTGGACCTGATGGCAATAATAGTGTTTAATGGACTGCCAATTAATAAAGTGGAAAACATAAAAATATAAAAAGTTAGAATTCCTCGCGGATCACCGCGATAAGCCACAACAAAGTGCTCGTTGCTTTCACTATTTTTGTTTAAGTTTTCCTCAGAGTCCATTGATTATTTTACCTGTTGCATTCTCATTTTTCTTCTTTTTCTTCTTAATCTAGCAGGAATGAAAATTGCTAAGAAAACGGTTAAAGGAACAACTGTAAAGAAGACTATGAGACAAATACCTAAATATATGTTTAAGGTTTCATCAACCGATCGGTTTGGTGTGCTCTTAATAACAGCAATATTTCCAAGAGTTAACTTTGTTAAATCGAGTTTCTCTTTAGTGCTAAAAGTGAAAGCACTGCTCTCGTTGATTTTTACATAATAAGTTGAATTCTCATACGTTAATTGTGCAACTACACCATAACGATAATTGCTAACGCGCTCACCCTGTAAATTTATATCAATTGTATAAGAAAAATAGTCAGCACCACTGCTTGAAAAAGTAATGCTTTTGCTGCCATTAACTTGTAACTTATCATCTATATCATTATAACCATATGTATTAGAACGGACCTTTTCTGGCTTATCAAGTAAGTAGTCTTTTTTGAATGCCACCTCTTGATGCGTATTTGGTCCAAGAAGAGCGTTATCAAAAAGATAAAAGTAATCATCTAACTGAACGTTTTTAGAAGAATCGTCATCACTAAAATAGACATAACTAATGAAACCATCGCCCTTATTGAACAAGTCGAAATAATAGTAAGCGTAATCTCCAATTACTTCTTCTCTTAGGTATGTTGTTTCACTGTCTTTATATAATCGCTCATGAACAACTTTTAAAGCAGAAGATCCCATGATAAAAGGAATGGCTGCTAAAAGAATAAGACTTTTCTTAAAAATGGTTTTCATAATTGAATTATACACTTTTTGAAATAGAAACTCACATTTTTATATTAAAAAAAGATGATAATTCACATAAGCAATGCTATAATCATTGACATGAAAATCACAAAGCAATTAAACAATAAAGAATTAACACTTTATCTCGAAGGTGAACTTAATAGTTCCACCGCTCCTGAATTTGAAGCCGTGATTAAAAGTGATTTAAATAATGTCGAATCTTTAATTATCGATTTAGCGAAATTAAGCTATTTATCTTCCGCTGGTTTACGTGTCCTTTTAGTGGCCCAAAAAATCATGAATAAAAACGGTAAGATGGTCATCCGTCACGCCAATGAAGATGTGATGGAAATCTTTAATCTTACCGGTTTCGCTGCAGTTTTAGATTTTGAAGACTAAATCCTTTTAATTATTACGTTTTCTTGCGTAATTCTAAATGGCGTTCTAGCGTTAACAACATCTCGACAATAGTCGAGTGTTTTTTTCATTTTATTAGCTAAAACATTAAGTCCTGCATAAATGACATCGTTATCTGTGGAAACAGTCATCACAAACTCTTTTTCTTCCACTTCTAAGTCTTTAACCGCTTCGTGTTTCATGAATTCGATTAAATCGATTTCTTCCACTATTTTGCTTAAATCATAAATGGCTTTTGAGTTTCTAGAGGCGGTGACATCAATTTCATCAGCGAGTCTTACTAATGCCGCTAAATATGGAAGACAAATGGTATTACCACTTGGTACTTTTAAATCGATTGGATATTCTTTTTGGTCATATAAGTCTGTCTTACGATGGCCTCTAGAAACTTGAATAACAGCGAATAAATGTTGCTCGCTTGGGAATTCAAAGAATTTCGCGTATTTTTTTAAGAATTGACCACTGTATTCGTGATGGAAATTTCTGACGATTTCTGGATAATTATCACGTTCATGTGTATCAAAATAATTGCCAAAATCGATGTTTTTTGAGAATTCATCAAAATCATGATGAGAAATACCCATACCTGTATCATGGAAATAGCAGCCTAATAATAAGACATATATTTCATCAGCGTTTAATTTATTAATTTGTTCCCCGATTAAACCGTTACAGAAATCAATGACATTGAGGGTATGAAGTTCAGTGTGATCAGTAAAATCTGGGAAGATTAATTGATAATTAGAAAGAATTTGTTGTAACGCAAAAACGGTATCCGAGAACAATTGATGTAAATGTGGATTCAGTTCTTTTAATCTTCTTTCTAATAAGAAGTCACTATTTTTCATATCTTAATTTTAAACCTCCTAGTGTAATCAGTAAACAAAAAATACCCTGTTTTCTAACAGGATATTTGCTAGTTGAAACAATTATACTGAAAATTTCGAACTCTTTTTGAGTTCACCCTCTTTGATAATTATATCAATTTAAGAATAATCTGGTCTAAAATCATCATGCCTTCATATGTCGGGTATATCTCTCCTTGATGTTGGACGAGATAGCCTTCATTAATCAGTTCTTTAATTGTTTCCCACTTATCATAGAGATTAACGCCGTATTTTTCTTTAATTGATTGGATGTTTAAACCAAGCTTGTTACATCTTAATCTCAGCATGATTTCATATGTATATTTATCTTTAATAGTTAATGTTTCTTTTTCTTCAACATATTCACCTTTTAGATATTTATCTAAATTGATGGTGTTTTTGTAGCGGACATCACCAATATATCCCGCAGCGCCTAATCCACAACCATAATATTCCATATTGGCCCAATAATTGATGTTATGAGCAGAATAAGATACACCATCATTTTTAGCCCAGTTAGATACTTCGTAATGATCAAAATCTTTTTTAGCTAAATAATTATTGACAGTATCATATAATTCACGCATTTCGTCACCTTCCAGCTCTTTATAACCTTGGTTATATAAAACTGTATGAGGATGAATTGTTAAAGCATAACAAGAGATGTGTCTAATACCTAATGATGTGAGATTATCTAAATCTTTAATTAATAATGACTTGCTACTATGAGGAAGGCCTAATATTAAGTCAACATTGATATTATCAATGCCGTATTGTTGCAATAATCTAATCGCAGTCTTAACATCTTCGTAATTATGTTCTCTATTAATGGCTTTTAAGACTTTTTCGTCAGTGCTTTGGACCCCAATTGAGACACGGTTCACACCGTACTTCTTTAATAATTTAATCTTAGACTCACTTAATGATTCTGGATTAGCCTCAATTGTATATTCATAAGCACCAATGCTATAGCGGTGAATTATTTTTAATAATTTCTCGAATAAATCATCATCTAATGCCGTTGGTGTACCACCACCGACATAGATTGTTTGTAACATCCCAATATCATATTGCTTTAATTCTTTTTCTAACGCATCTAGATAGGGAATGGCGAATTTACGAAAATACTGCAACTTAGTAAAGTCGCAGTAATCGCATAATTTATGACAAAACGGAATATGAATGTATAAAGAATGAGGCCTATTCATCTTCTTTATATTCACTAATTTGTTTGGCGGTCTCTTCGTCTTTGACATCTTCAAGAACACGAGACATTTCATCTTGAAGAATTTCTTCTTCACTTGGTTTTTCTTCTTTTAATTTTGGACGTAAGAAACGATAAATAATGAACGCTAATAAAGCGATGATTGCAGTAACGCAGATAACAATTATGAGGATTAATATTCCTTTAGGCATTTTATTTCTCCTTATTCTCTTTCAACAGGGATATAAACATATTTATTTTTAATCTTTTCTTTGCGATAGTAAAGAAGTTCTGTTAAATGATCCATACTTGTTCTAGCTGTTTCATAAGCACAGTGCAATGATTTCTTATATTGGGCAATGGTATATTTTTTGCCTTTAGTGCAGTGTCTAGCGTAGAATTTAGCTTCGCCTTTTTTAAGTTCAGGATCTCTTTCTAAGAGGTCTTGTTCTAAAAGAACAGCTTGCTTTTCATCTAAGGCCACTGGAATATAAGCAACCGCTAATTCTTCTTGGACATAAGTCACTTTAACAGTTTTCTTTTTAGGTGCTTCAATGGCTGGTTGTTCAACTTCTTGTTTAACTTGAACAGGTTCAGGTTTATATTCTTCTTTTTCTTGTTGAACTTCAATAACTTTTTGTTCGATGACTGGTTGATTTTCTTCCTCTTCCTCTTCATCTTGCGCAGCGAATAAGTCCATTGTTTCAACTTTATTTGATGAAGGAACTTCCACTTCAGCGACAGGTTTTTCTTCATCGACTTGATAGAAGTCTTCTCTGACGTCTTGGACTTTAGCTTGCGCAATAGCGTCCATAAAGGCATCGCAGTATTTATTTAAATGTTTAAAGACATAATCAATAAAGTATGTGATGTCCGCTGTTTTTTGGACTTCAACATAGATTCTAGCGACTTCTTCCTTAGGAAGGACTAATAATCTTTCCAATGGTAAATCAACGATTGTATCGCCAAATGATTCATGAGCGAGAACAGCTTTAGCCATTAAGACCGCTACTTCTTCAGAATATTGGGCAAATGGTTTGATTAAATTGATATAGAAGAAAGTCACAATGGCTTTCATAGAGGCAGATAATGTTGATGAAGAGATGAATGTGAACAATGAATTCATCATTGGTTCAATGAGATTAACTGGTGCAGAAGTATAGATACGATCAATTAAAACTCTATTTTCTGGATTTCTATCCTCACTTGTACGATAGAAAGAAGTTAATTCTTCTGTACCTAATAATTTAGCGTATAATTCAGCGAGGAAATCTTCATCAATAGGATTGACAAAAGAACGCTTAATGTAGTTTAAAGATTTACGATAATTAACTAAGAGCATATTAGTAGGAATAGCACTCACTACTTCTTCACGCATAACGCTAGAAATAAAGCCATCATCCACGCTTAATTGTTCAAATTCATTAAGTAAATCAAGAATCTCTTTTTGGAATGTGTAATTAATGTTTTTGAATTGTTTGCTATTAGGAAGAACCATTGAATAATCGCGGTTCACTCTAATGAGCTTATTTTCAAGATTATTGACTAAACTATTGATTGCAGGACAGCCACAGAATAAGAGCATGTTCTTTTCAATAGTGCGTAATGTTAAATAATGATAAAAGTTTGAGCGATAAGATAAGATATTGCTCCAAAACGGATCAACGGAAGACACCTTAAGTTCGCGGCCTACCTCTAATTTGGTCGCGTATTTGTCTTCAGTAAAACGCATTGCATAATCGTTTCCTGCCATAAAAAATACCTCTATATACCTTAATGATATAAGAAGTAATTTTTATTTACAATAATAATTTCTAAAAAACTACTAATTTTAAACTAATTGTCTTCTTCTTCATCGATGGAAAGAATGGACATAAACGCTTCTTGTGGGACTTCAACGGAGCCGACTTTCTTCATTCTCTTCTTGCCTTCTTTTTGTTTTTCGAGAAGTTTCTTCTTACGAGAAATGTCACCACCATAGCACTTCGCTAAAACGTCTTTTCTCACCGCTTTAACATCACATCTAGCAATGACCTTGCCGCCTATAGCGGCTTGAATTGGAATCTCAAATTGTTGACGTGGGATGACTGTTTTAATCTTACGAATAATGCCTAAACCACGGTGATAGCCATCTGGACGATAGATGATACTACTAAGAGCGTCCACCACTTGTCCGTTAAGTAAGATATCAAGTTTAACAAGATCCGCTCTTTTATAATCAGAGAAATCATAGTCAAATGAAGCGTAGCCTTTTGTGTAACTTTTGAGCTTATCAAAGAAGTTATAAACAATCTCACTTAATGGTAGTTCATAGGTTAATATCATACGTGTATCATCGAAGTAATCTAGATTCTCGTAGATACCTCTTCTTTCTCTGCATAATTCCATAATTGGGCCGATATATTCTTTAGGCGTCATGATATTAGCCCTAATATATGGTTCTTCAATAAATGAGATTTTTGAAGCATCTGGTAATTTACTTGGGTTATCTAAATTGATGACTTCACCGTCAGTCATATGCACGTGATAAATGACACTAGGAGCGGTCAAGATTAAATCAAGATTATATTCTCTTTCTAATCTCTCTTGCACCACGTCCATATGTAATAAACCTAAGAAACCACATCTAAAGCCAAAGCCTAAGGCTTGGCTAGTTTCTGGAATAAACTGCAATGAAGCATCGTTAAGTGTTAATTTTTCTAAAGCATCTTTAAGGGCTTGATAATCATCACTATCAACAGGATATAAACCACAGTAGACCATTGGATTCATAATTCTATAGCCTGGTAAAGCTTCACTTGCGGGATTATCAACTAAAGTGACTGTATCACCAGGATGAACGTCTTTAATATCTTTAATCTGCGCGGCAATATAACCGACTTGTCCAGCTTCTAAGACACTTGTCTTAACTTCTTTAGGAGTTCTAATACCTAGTTCAATAACTTGATATTCTTTATTAGCCTGCATGAGGCGAATCTTATCGCCAACTTTAACAGAGCCATCTTTAATTCTCACTAAAACTATGACGCCTCTATAAGGATCATAATAACTATCGAATATTAAAGCCTTTAAAGGGGCATTTAAATCGCCATGTGGGGCTGGAACACCTTTCACTATAGCTTCTAATAATTCATGAACATGTAAACCTGTTTTCGCGCTGACTTCGACAGCTTCATCACAAGGAATACCAATCTTCTTTTCGATTTCCGCTTTCGCCATATCAACATTAGCGGACGGCAAATCAACTTTGTTGATAACTGGTAAGATTTCTAAATTATTATCGACCGCTAAATAGGCGTTAGCGAGAGTTTGAGCTTCGACACCTTGTGTGGCATCCACCACTAAAAGAGCACCTTCACAAGCGGCTAATGAACGTGATACTTCGTATGTGAAGTCGACGTGTCCAGGAGTATCGATGAGATTGAAGACATATTCTTCACCATCATCGGCTTTATAAGATAATGTCACAGCGTTTAATTTAATCGTGATACCTCTTTCTCTTTCTAAGTCCATAGAATCGAGAATTTGGTCTTTCATTTCTCTAAGTTCCACCGCGCCAGTCAATTCTAAAATACGGTCCGCTAATGTGGACTTACCATGATCAATATGGGCAATAATTGAGAAATTTCTGATTTTTTTCTGTGAAAAATCCATAGATTAATAACTTGATGATAAACTGCTAACTGCGCTATTAGCGGCACTATTATGACTAGCTAGAGGCAATATAAACATTACGCCAATGGCAACGACGATAACAACTGTTGCGCAAATTAGGAATGCTATCGCATAAGGAGCGTTTTTCACTCTTCTAAGCATCACAACGGAAAATGGAATAACTGGTATAGCAAATCCAGCGGAAATAATACCAACCATGATTGTAATAATGTAAATGAAGCTTATTCCAACGGCTTTGCCAATGGCTTCTCCTAAACTACTACTTTGTTCTTGAGATGATTTATAAACGAGTCTCATGCATTCAAAATTTGAGTAAAATTCAAAAATTAATGCTAAAACAGCAAGTCCTAAAAATATCGAAGAAAGGATAATGAAAACTTTATTTGATTTCATCTTGTTTTTCCTCCTCTTTATTCACTTCATTATTTTCATTTTGTTGATCTTCTTTGCCTTCTTCATCTGGCACTTCTTCTTCAACGACCGCGGCTAAAATGCCTGGAACTGGATGATAGAAATGATAAAATCCTTCGAAGATATAGCAAGCACATAAATAGAGAATGGCAATTGGGAAACCAAAGCGTAAGATGTTTTCATCTTTGGTTTGACTAATAATGCAATATAAATCAAATGTCACCATGTATAATCCCGCGGGTAAATGTAAACATTTATCAAGCAAGGATATCTTCGGTCTTCTCTTTTTTGAGGCTAATGCCCAAATAAAATCAGTTATGACCCATAAACCACCAAATAATGTAATCCAGTTAATAACTAAATGACGGGTTTCGTTTGTGGGAATAACTTTGGTCATTTTAAGAATCGCGATGACTAAAAAGACAAGGGCGATAATAATTAACTCACCACTATAGATGAGTTTGGCTTTTGTTAATGCGTCTAATTTCTTTTTCATGCTAACAATATTAGCATTTAATCTTTATTAAATAAAGAATTCCTTTAAAATATCACTGACTTCTTTAGGGGAGAAGGCTACTTCATATTGCTGCCATTCGCTTTTAAATAAATCGCGATATTCGTTATTTAAATAACGTTCATCAATTAAAAGAACTGCACCTTTATCTGTTTCACTTCTAATGACTCTGCCTATCGCTTGCATGACTTTATTCATGCCAGGATTCAAGTAAGCATAGTTATAACCTGATTGTTCTTTCGCATCATAATATTTTGATATTTGATCACTCACAAAGTTAATCTTAGGCATGCCGATGCCAACGATAACCGCGCCGATTAAACGGTCACTCACTAAATCTATGCCTTCGCCAAATGCCCCACCGACGATGACAAAACCTAATGTTGTTCTTTCTGGATGAGGTTTGAAGTTATCTAAGAATATTTGCTTATCTTCATCAGACATGTCTTTTTGTTGTTCATAAACATCGATATCTTCTAAATCGATATATGGCATGAGTTTACTTAGATATTCGTAGCTTGGTAAAAAGATGAAATAGTTACCTACTTTGTTTTTAACAAAGTCTTTGATGTAATCAGCGACTTTTTGATAAGAAGTTTCTCTATTTTTATATCTAATTGACACATTAGGGGCGATGATTATTTTCAAATTGTTTCTTGGGAAAGGAGATGGTAATAATAACTGGGCATCTTCCTTTTTGCCCCCTAACATATCGACATAATATTCAATTGGTGATAATGTCGCTGAAAAGATGACACTACCTCTTAAGTCTCTTAATGATTTACCTAAGAAATATGAAGCATCAAGACACGCTAGATGGAGCAAAATATCATCTTTAGTGATTTGATAATATAAGAGATAACGATCATTAACAAATTCAAGCATTCTATTAAAGCGATTCACTTCTAAATAGAAGTTTAATAGTTCTTTACTGACTTCTTTATTCTCGTTTTTGTTCACATCTTGCATTGTGGTAATAAATGAAGAAATGGTTTTATATGTATATTCATAAAACTCGTCAAGAATGTAATTACCTTCATCTTTACCTTCATATTCTTTGAACATCTTGTTCATTTTAGAAAGAGCGAGTTTTAGTTTATGTAATTTACTATGACGAACAGACTTACGCGCTTCTAAAAACATCTTGTAGGATAATGAAGCGCTGTACATATCGCGAGAGCGGTCCACTAGGTTATGAGCTTCATCCACTAAAGCGAGGAATGAAGAAGTATCTTCATCAAAATAACGCTTCATATAGGAGATAGGATCAAATAAATAGTTATAATCGCAAACGATGATGTCACAGAATAAAGATAAATCTAATTCAAATTCAAAAGGACATATTTGATTTTCATACGCTAGTTCAGTAATGGTCTTTAAATCAAAGTCATCATAATTTAGTAAAGCATAACGTAAAACTGTTTGAATCTTATTATAGTATTGTTTTGTATACGGACATTCTTCTGGATTACAGGCTTTACCTTTGCAAAAGCATATTTTATCTTTTGCGGTGATGATAATATCACTAAGTGATAATCCTTTATCTTTTAGTATTCTAATCGCTTGATGAGCGGCTTCTTTACCGCTTGTTTTAGCGGTTAAATAAAAGATCTTACTTTCTTCATCATCTTTTATAGCTTTTACAAATGGGAATAAGGTCGAAATTGTTTTACCAATGCCAGTTGGTGCTTCCACGAATAGGCGCCCTCTTTTCTTAGTAATAGCGTAAGCATATTTAGCGAGTTCTCTTTGTCCTTTACGGTATTTTTCAAATGGGAATTTTAAAGATTCGATACTAGCGTCTCTTTGCTCTCTTTTATTAAAAATAATGTTATAAAACGAAAGGAATTCACCGAGTAAATTCATAATGAATTGCTCTAATTCAGCGATGTTAAAATAGTATTGATCAATGAGTTGTTCTTTTTCTTTACCTTGACGAATGTAAGTTAACTTAATGCCGATATATTCTAGGTTAGTTTGTTTCGCAAACATATAGGCATAGCACTTAGCTTGGCCCAAATGCCATTCCAAATTATCGTCATGAAATATCTTTAGATCTTCCACTGTTGTTTTGATTTCATCGATAACGTATTCTTTTTCACTTCTTTTAATAACACCATCAGCGCGTCCTTCTAAAATGATATTTACTTCATCAACAGTTATTGACATCTTTAAAGGGAATTCAGCGAAATAGTCTTTATCTTGTTTATTTTGATAAACACTATGGAGACGACTACCTTCGGTCATTGATGAACGATTAAAAACGCGATTATCAATATCGCCTGTTCTTAATAAAAAGTCCACCAATTGGTGTACGCTAAGTCGAAGATATTTCTCCATTAGATAAATTTAGCGCCTAGAAGGTTTTGATTGCCGTTAATAAATGAACGGTAATCCATTCTCTTCTTACCTTCTTTTTGGAGTTCTAAAATGGCTAATTGTCCATTGTTTAATTGTATTAATAAGCCACGCTTATCCGCTTCAACGATTGTGCCAACTTCAGCGTTAACTTTGTTATTAGCGATATTAGCTTTAAAGATTTTTACTTTTTGGTCATTTAAATATAGATATGCACCTGGCTCATCACTAAGGCCTCTAATGAGACCATATATATCTTTAATATCTTTAGATAAATCGATTTTTTCTTGTTCTGGTTTAATTAAAGAGCAGAAAGTTACTTCATTTTCGTTTTGTTCTTCACCTTTAATTTCACCATTTATATATTTAGGTAATAATTCTAATACTAAGTCTCTCGCGGCTTCACCAATTTTCTTAAACAACGATGTTGAATTATCATCATCACTAATGATGACTTCTTTTTTTCCATACATCCTACCAGCGTCCATTGCTTTAACCATTTCCATCAGAGTCACACCTGTGACTTTTTCATTATTAATTAAAGCGGTTTGAATTGGAGAAGCCCCTCTTAATTTTGGTAATAATGAACCATGAAGATTCAAGCAACCTAAAGGAGGAATATCTAAGAAACCTTGAGGAACGATTTGCCCGTACGCAAGTGTAATGACTAAATCGACCTTTAGGTTATTCATGAATGAATAATCATCTCTAATTTTGATAGGTTGAAAGACTGGGATATTATATTTCTCAGCGACTAATTTTGTGGGACATTTTTCAATGATGCCTTTACGGCCCACTGGATGATCAGGTTGACAAACTAGACCCACAAAGTGATAACCATCATTAATCATCGCTTCAAAGACATCTGCGCTGATTTGAGGAGTACCCATAAATATGAGATTTAAATCTTTCTTTTCCATATGGAAATATTATACAAAAATACAGTGATTTTTGCTACTATAGGAAAGATGAAAATTTTATTAGTGAGTGACTCTCATAGTGATTATGCTTCTTTAGACCGTTTAGCAGGTATGTATCCTAATATGGATTTATATCTTCACGCTGGGGACAGCGAACAAGATGAGTTTTCGATTAAACCTTTTATTTCCGTCAGAGGGAACTGTGACCACTATTATGATTTTCCTAATTATTTAGTTATTCCTTCACCATTTGGAAGCATTTATGTGCAACATTTTCCGACTGTATCTAAATCTTTATTAGATGAACACAAAGCAAAAATTGTCATTCATGGGCACACACATACTCGTAGAAATGAAATGAAGAATGGTATATTATATGTAAATCCGGGCGCTATTAGTTACGCTAGGGATAAGTATGATGGTAGCTATGCCATCTTAGAAATTGACTCAAATCATGTAGATGTTAAATTCTACACGTTAAATAAATAAAGGATAGATTATGAAACTTACAAGACAAATGATTGCCTCCTTTGTTCAAGAGGCAGCGGCTTTACTTAAGACTTCTCGTCGTTTTAGTAACATCTATCAACAGATGATGACTCAAAACAAAAAGAACGTCTATGCCGAATATTTTAATTTGAACAACAGAATTAAACGCTATAAATATAGCAAGATGGATCAAAACGTTAAAAAATACGCTTTGTATTTATCTAATAAAATTAAAAAATCTGGTACAAACCGTGTTGTCCTTAAAATGGCTAACTCTCCTCAATGGGGTGAAATCTTCTGGGCCTTATTAATGGCGGGTTTTGTGCCAATGCTTGTTGACGCTAAACTTCCAAGAGAAAATGTTATTAACTTAGCTAACCAAGGTAAAGCTATCGCTATTGTTAGTGATGATAACCACGAATACACTATTGATAAGATTAGATTAGACAATATCCTACAAAACGCTAAAGAAGAAATGACAAATCCTTCTTGGGCGGATGAAGTTATCTTCTCTTCTAGTGGTACAACAGGTGATGCTAAACTCATGGTGTTTAACGGTGAAAACTTCGTTAACCAAGTGTGCTGTTCTTTAGATATGCCTAACGAAAGCTTAGATATTATGTATCCTAAGAAAGCAGGCAAAATTAAGATCTTAGCGATGATTCCATTCCACCACATCTTTGGTTTTGTCGCTGTCTTCTTATGGTATACATTCTATGGCACAACTTTAGTGTTCCCAAAGAGCAATACTCCAACAGATTTATTATCAATTTGCCAAAAAGTTGGCATTACTCACGTCTATAGTGTCCCATTATTCTGGGATTCATTAGCCTTATCAATTAAACGTAAATTTGCTTTGCAAAGTCCAGATAAACAAAAGCTTTTAGAAAAGATGATGGCCTATAACTTAGGTGAAATGGATGCTTCCGAAGCAGGATTTGCTAGTAAGAAAATTGTTAATGATAAAGTTAAAGGTAATATCTTAGGTAAACACGTCAGATACTGTATCTCTGGTGGCGGTTATCTTTCTAATGACACATTAAGAACAGTAAACGGCCTTGGCTATCCTTTATATAACGGATATGGCATGACTGAAATCGGTGTCACTTCTGTTGAATTATCACCAGATGTTAAACAAAGATTATTAGGCTATATTGGTAAACCACTTCATGGTGTGGAATATAAAGTCGCAGAAGAAAATAACGAACTATTAGTGAAATCACCTACAATTCACATTAGAGAAATCATCGCTGGTGTGGAAAAAGAAACTGTTTTAGATAATGGTTATTTCCATACAGGTGATATCGTTAATAAAGAAGCAACTGGCTACACAATGAAAGGTAGAATGAAAGATGTCATCATTAACGCTGATGGTGAAAACATCTTCCCAGATGAACTTGAAATCTTCTTTAAAGATTTACCAAATGTCACTAACTTATCAGTTTTAGGTGTCATCAATAAAGATAAAGCCTTACGTGAAGACGTTGTCTTAGTCTTAGAACTTGATGATAAGACAAGCGAAGACGCTCTTAAGCGAATTGAAGCAACCGTTAAAGGTATTAAACTTCCTCACGATACAAAAATTGACGCTATCTATTTAGCGAAGAACCGTTTACCAATGGCGAACAATATGAAAGTTAAGAGATTCGCTATTAAGAAAGAAATTGAGAATGGTTCTAATAAATATGTTCTCATCAATCAAAAGAAAGTCTCTTCTAAAGTGAGAAAATTCTCTGATGATGCGTTAAAGAACATTCTTCCACAAGTGAGACAACTATTCTCCAAAATCTTGGTCTTGCCAACATTCAAAATTGATGATGAAGATCACTGGATTAATGACTTAGGCGGTGACTCCATGAACTATGTTGAATTAGTGCAAGAAATCGATCGCGCCTTCAACATTGAGATTCCTGAAGAATCATATGGCAAGCTCACTTGCGTTAACGACTTTGTCGAAGAAATCGTCAGAGTTCAAAAAGAAAATAAATAAATAATTGCATTATTTGTCTTATTTTGGTAATATTACACTCGGCACTAAGAAAGAGGTAACTTTATGGCTAACATAAAATCACAAATCAAACGTATCAAAACAAACGAAAAAGCTCGTCAAAGAAATGCTTCCGCGAAAAGCGCTATCCGTACTTCCATTAAGAAAGTCAAATTAGCCGTTGAAGCCAAAGATTTAGCTAAGGCCGAAGAATTATTAAATGCGGCTTTCCGTTTAATCGATAAATCCGTCAGCGATGGCATTCAACACAAGAATACTGCTGCTAGACAAAAAGGCGAACTTTCACGTTTAGTCAACGCTATTAGATAATTATTTTCTTTTGAAATTAATTAAGAATAGCTCAAAGCTATAGAAGCGGTCCACAAGACCGCTTTTAATTTGTAAATCTAATTGATATAAGTCTTCTAATGTTTGATTAATTCTTTTCATAGAGATGACAAAACTATTTTTTCTAAGAATCTTTGCTCTCACTGGATGGATAGCGAGTTCTTTAGCGATATCATCTGGGGAATAACCGTGTCTAGCTAAATATGAAACGCGATTTAATAATCTAAATTGATTAGCAATTAAGCTGATTAAAGTAACTGGTTCAACATTTTGACTTTTTAAGTCACGGAATAAAGTAACTGCATCCATATTCTTATCATCCACTAAATAATTGAATAATAAGAAAGAATTCTCTTCTAATGGACGGGTGACCATTAAAGTGACATCGTTAAAACGAATGTGATCGGTATATAAGGCTAATTTGCTACCATTATTAAATAATGAAGCATAATCACCATCAGTTCTTCTAGCGAGTTCATTAATTGCGTCACTATCGACAATGACATTTGGCCAATTCTTTTGGAAATAATGTTTTACAACTTCTGTCCATTGTTCTTGCTTTGGTTCAGGAAGATCCACTACTTGGCCGTTTTTCTCAATTAATTTAAATATTTCACTCTTTTTATCAATATCACTATTTGATGTATTAACTAAAAAGATTAAGTCACAATCTGGATTAGGATTAGCTAAATATCCTTTTAAAGTGTCATAGTCTTGATCGCTTTCGATTTTGCTTTTAGTTCTTTCTTTTAATAAGAAATAAGGAGAATCGATGACAACCGCTTTAAAGTCATAGCCTAAAGGAATGTAATTAGCCTCATCAATAATATCTTGAATAAGTGTTAAAGAACCATCGAATTTTACAAAGTTCATTGGATCAATCTCAGTTAGAGATTTCTTAACGATACTTTTCATTTGACTCTTTAAACGAATGTTCTGTTTGCCACTTATTAAATAAATCATATATGTATTATAAAATATTTTATATTTTGTTTCGATAGAATATTGACGAAAATATCTATATAGTGTTTTAATATTATTGTCATGTAGAGCCGTGAAATATTCGGTTGGACAATTGCCCTAGAAATAGGGTTTTATTTTTGCTAATAGATAATATTCTTTTTCCTTTGTATTCTCTTAAGAAATCTTTTATCTCTTCTAGATATATTTTTACTATATCTTGGTTTTGCTGTGCTAATCTTTCTTAAATAATTCTTCTTATCTTCTTTGTTGAATCGCATATCCTGCATTTCTATTTTACCAAAGTCTTTTCTTTTTCCGAAAAATGGGCGTTTGTTGACATAACTAACAGAAGTATGACCATCAGTTGGATGACTGAGCTGAATTAAGTTTTTATTATATGTTGTTCCAGTCGTCAAACACAGATATACGTTTCTATTATCGTTCTTCCAATAAATCATTCCAGGATGTCCAGATTTACTACCATCATAGACTAGATAGAATCTTCCTTTTTTTAATTTATTTTTCATTTGTTTCTTTTTAGACATAGTATTCCTTTCTATTTCAATTGGAAAATTGTTTAAATGTGATTGTGCCTTCGATATCTGTTCTTCTTATTTCGATGCCTTTTTTATTTAAAGTGGCCACTACTGATTTAGATGGATGACCAAATTTATTGTTCTTGCCACACGAAACAATTGCGGTTTTAGGATCTAAATAATTTATCCATTCTTCAGAAGAAGATGTATCCGAACCATGATGACCCACTTTTAAGATGTCACAAGAAATTGATTCATAATCTTTAATGATTTTCTTTTCTACCCAACTAGGAGCGTCGCCCATAATCATGAAATCTTTATTTAATAAATGAAAAGAAAGCACTAAAGAGCGGTCATTTTCTTCATTGCTAGTCACTCCATATGTGTTGTAATTATTAAAAGTTAAGCCATCTATATTAATAGGAAAAGAAGAATAATAATCATGAATGTTATTTATTTGATACTCTTTTTGTAAATTTTCTAAGGCTCCATAATGGTCATAATCATAATGGGTGATAAAAACTGTATCGATTTTATAGATACGTTTCTTTCTTAAAAACGGAATCAAATTGTTATTAGCGATGTCACTATAAGTTAAGCCACCTGTATCAATTAAGATGACTTTTTGATGATGCCTAATAAGGGTACAATCACCTTGACCAACGTTAACAAAACTCACTTCATCTGTTAACCTATTTTCTATAGGAACAGCGTATAAGATAGAAATACCCACCATCGTCAAAGTTATTAGATGCTGAATTGGTTTAAAATTAACGGTAATGCAGTACGTATAAATAAAGAATAAAGCGTAATAAATCACTAATAATATCTGATAGAAATCAGGAAGATAAATACCAAAACTAAGAACGCTTATAAATGAAGTATATCCTTTTAATAAAAAGATAAATAATCTAGTAAAAGCGTAAAAAGGTATTTTAAAGAAACATAATAAACTAGATACGCCTAATAAAAGAAATAAAGGCGTACTTATCATCTGTAAAGGAAGCGATAAAATGACGATTTTATGATAATAATGCACCTCAAAAGGTATAAAAAACAAATAAATCGTTAACATCCGCCAGAGATAGTTTTTAACTTTGCTGCTTGGATAAATATCTCTAATTAAATAAGAAATAATAGGAATAGCAAAGCCTAATAAGAAAGAATCTTGATATGCTAAATAATGATCAAATAATAAGCAAACACATCCCCCTATTCCTAATATTTCTAAATATGTAAAACGCTTTTTAAGAATGAATTCATTAATCCATTTTAAGATTAATAAAAAGAACACTCTAAATACTGAAAAACGTGGTAAAGTTGCTAAGACATAAAAGCTTAATAATATGATAGTAATAAGCTTTGAATGTTTATCCTTCACAAATAAACTTAACAAATAATTAATTATCGTTACAAATAGTCCAACATAAAGACCACTCGCGGACATAAATCTTGCTAAATGAAGATTGTTTAATGACTCGTTTGTGACATCATCATCTCCATCAGAAAATAAGAGCTGTCTAACAATATTTCTTTCGTTAGCGTTAAAGTGATCAAGCGCGGATTCCCTCATCTGATTAATGCGGATGAAATTATGCCACTTCACTTTAATATAGGAAGGCGCTAAAGAATGATATACACCACGTTTATTAAGATAATCTTTAAAATCAAAACCGGATTCTAGAGTTATAAAATCTAATTGTTCTTTTTTACCTTCGATTGTTAGATAGTCGCCTAAATCATAATCATGTCCTTTGCTATAGACATATAATCTTTCTCCTTGGCTATTAAGGAGGAAATAGTTCTCTTTAACGGTATAAACAAAGCCACTATAGGTTGTTTTATTATATGAAATATTAATAAATGATATGCCTAAACCGAGAACTATTCCTCCTAAAGAGACAAGAAAGGCAATGAGCTTAAACCTCTTTAATACTAATAATAGAAAGATTATTGAAAGGATAATGAAAATTACTAACGAAGTTGTTAGCACATTGCCTAAATAAAACGCTACAAAGAACAAAAAGATAATCACGAATGAAGAATGACGTAATTACGCACTTTGTGATAGGTAGCGTTACCAATGCCGTACACTGCAAGTAAATCTTCAATTGTGTTGAAATTACCGTTTTCGTTACGATAAGAAACAATGGAACTAGCAATTGCGGTTGTTATACCAGTGACAGTCATTAAAGTTTGAGCATCATCTTCGTTGATATTAACTTTACTAATTTCGCTTTTAGAGCAAATATCAGTTTCATCAAACTTACTAGCAATGTAATAAGTTGTGCCCGCTTTTAACTGTGCGTTTTCAAAGTATGCTAAATCGTCTGCGTTAGCGGTTGTTCCACCGGCGGCTTCTAATAAGTCATGCATTGTAATTCCATCGCTTAGGACATACGTTCCAGACTTATAGACCTCGCCTTCAATTGTGTACTTGCTACCTTGGTTGGTAGAAATTTCGGTGATGTTGTTGCTATTACTCGGATTAACAGGATTCAAATCAGGATCGATGATGAGAAAGCCAATAATAGCGATAAAGGCAACGATAACAACACCAATTAAAACTTTTGCCATAAAAAAACCTCCTATATTGTTAGTAGGAGGGTTTTCTTGATTTTGTCCGAAAAAATTTTATTTTATTTCAATTTTGACGATTTCGACTTTGTAAGTTTTAATCGCTTTGACTTCGATGATGTCACCAACTGTCTTACCCACTAAGGCTTCACCTAATGGACAGGAGTTAGAGATTTTACCATTGACTGGGTCAGATTCAACTGTACCGACAATCATGTAAGAAACTTCTTTACCATTTTCTAAGAAACGGATTGTGACTGTAGAACCTAAACCGACTTTCTTAGTGCTTGTTTTACCTTCTTCGATAATTTCAGCATTGGCTAAGATATTTTCAATTTCTTTAATACGGCCTTCGACTTCAGCTTGTTTGCCTCTAGCAGCATCGTAGTCAGCGTTTTCAGATAAGTCACCTTGCGCACGAGCTTCTGCTAATTGTCTTTTAACTTCTTCTCTGGCTTCATCGACTAAATATTTTAATTCTTCTTGTAATTTTTTATAACCAGCTTTGGTAAGTTTTTGTTTGTCTGCCATATAATTACCTCATTTCTGCAAGCGATATTATATCAATATCGCATTAATAATGCTACGATTTTGTGTTATTTGTCTGATTGCTTTAATTCTTGGATCTTTGGATCGTCTTGCCAAGCGTTAAAAACTTCTTCTACTTCTTCGTATTCTTCATCGTCTTCAATTGGGCTTAAATCACCATCATTTGTGTAGCGCATGACGACGACTTCTTCATCTTTATCTTCGGTGTCATAAAAGAAGACATAGGAAGTATTTCTTTCTTCGTTTTCATATGTGAAAAGGATTTCCATTAAATGTTCTTTACCTTCATTATCGGTAACAACCATTTGTTTTTCGTTTTTGATTTCCATATTAGTTTCCTTTCATTCTTAAATATGTATCGAGGATGACACACGCTGCAATCTTATCGACATTGTCTTTTCTTTGCTGATGGTTCATACCTCTATCTGAGATGAAATTATTCGCTGTGACACTTGATAATCTTTCATCCATTGTTTCGATGTTGAGTGATGGTTTTTCTTTCTTCAAATCTTCAATAAAACGTAAAACGTTTTGACTCATCTCACTTTGTTCACCTGATAAGTGAAGGGGCATACCAATCACGATATCATTAATCATCATCTTTTCTGATAATTCGATGACATGTTTTCTAGCAACGATATATTGGTTTCTATCAAAGCGGAAAGTCTCTAAACCGTGTACAAAACCAAGAGCGTCGTTATAGGCCACTCCGAGTGTTTTTGTTCCTAAATCTAAAGAGAGATACTTTTTAACCACGTTAATATATTAACGCGTTTATCAAATTATCGTTAGTGATTTATTCGTAATGATCATTAATAATGCGTGTATCAGTGTAACTTACTGTTTTATCAATCAGGAAACGAAGATATTGATATTTCATAGACATATCAACACCCATGCCATCAGGAACGCGGTCATCATAGTACATATGAATATATAAAGTGTTATTTTTTAAATACAAATCTTTAAAAACATAAGAGAAAGCACCGCTTGTGCAAGTTAAGCGATTAGTAATAACCAAATTATTATTAACTAAATCTAATGAATCTAAATCATTAAGTATTTCATCGTTTTTAAGTTTACTTTTGAACGCTAATGATTCTTCTTTATTAGTTAATGTAAAAGTATTTTGGGATTGTTCTTGTTTGTTAATTATTTCACCGTGATAAGAATAGATATTAGCCCCACTATATTTGATGACTTTATCTTCCTCATTTAGATTATTAATTTTTAAAGTATCAACGAAACTATATTCTTTATCAGAAGAATATTTATCTTTAGATAATTCGTTATTAGATAATCCGTTATTAGACGGCTTAGAACATCCAATAGTCAATAACGCTGTAGCGATACTTAATAAGATTATTTTGTTAACTAATTTATTCATCATTATTTCCTCTTCATGAATATAGACGATTTTAAAAGAATAAACCGCTAAAAAACTGGATGATTTTGATTCACCCAGTCTTTATTTTTATTTAATAATGATGTTTTTGGCTTCTTCAATTTTAGCGATGTCTTTACCAGCACCACTAGCTAAGTCTGGACGACCACCACCAGAACCACCGAGTAAAGTTGCAATTTCTTTAACAAGTTTGCCAGCTAAATAACCTTTATCGTTAGCGGCTTTACTTGCGGCCACAACGACAGGATAACCACCATTTTCTTCACCGATTAAAGCAATTAAGTAATTATCTTTATTAGCCTTAAGGCTATCGACAATCTTCAATAAAGAATCACGCTTTTGATCTTTTAAATATTTGAATAAGATTAATAAACCATCTTGTTCTTTAAATTCATTAGCGAGGTTGCCACTTGTAGCGTTGGCTAATTTTTGTTTTAAAGTTTCAAGTTCTTTACGGTAATTATCTTTTTCCGCTTGTAAGCCTTTAATCTTACTTGGAACATCGTAAATAGAACCAATGCCTAATAAGTCACGAGATTGAGCAAGAACGTTTTCTCTCTTCTTTAATAATTCATAAGCACCGAATGATGTTCTAGCTTGAATTCTTCTAATACCCGCAGCAACAGATTCTTCATATTCGATAACAAAGACACCGATATCGCTTGTGTTAGTGACATGTGTACCACCACAGAATTCTTTAGAGACATCACCAAAGGTGACGACTCTGACGGTATCACCGTATTTATCATCAAATAACGCTTTAGCGCCCATCTTTTTTGCTTCTTCGATTGGTAAAACAAATGTTTCTTCTTTAATCGCTTGAGCGATATATTGATTAACTCTTCTTTCAACTTCCGCGATTTGTTCTGGAGTCATTTTTGCGAAATGGTTGAAGTCAAAGTGAGAATATTCATCGTTAACATAACTACCATGTTGAGCGATATGATCGCCTAAAACTTCAGTTAAAGCTTGTTGCAATAAGTGCACCGAGGAGTGATTTCTAGCGATTAACGCTCTTCTATTTTCATCAATCTTCGCGGTTATTTCATCCCCGACTTTAACTTCACCAAACATCACTTTGACGGAATGTAAATGTTGTTTATTAGGGGCTTTAATGACGTTAGTGACTTTCATAGAAACATTTTCATTTTCCATGACACCAGTATCAGCGACTTGACCACCGCTTTCAGCGTAGAAGTTAGTGACATCAAGTATTAATTCACCTTCATCATCTAAAGAGTCAACTTTGTTACCATCTTTGAAGCAAGCGACAACTTTAGCTTTGATTGGTTCACTACCATAGTTGAATTTAGAAGCCACTGTGCATTTCATTAAGTCAATAGCTTGTTTGTTCATGGATTGTTGGTCACCACGAGCGGATCTAGCTCTTTCTCTTTGCTCTTTCATGAGCTTTTCGAATTCTTCAACGTTAACTTTGATACCTTGTTCTTCACAAATTTCTAATGTGAGTTCTTTTGGGAAACCAAATGTATCGTAAAGTTTAAAGACATCCGCACCCGAGACAGCTTTATTATCATTTATTAATTTCATTAAAAGAGCTTCGCCATTTGTTAAAGTCTTAATGAATTTTTCTTCTTCCGCTTTGACAATCTTAGCGACGAATTCTTTCTTACCTTGTAAATATGGATAATAGTCTTCCATGTTATTAGCAACGACATCCACTAGTTCGTAGATGAATGGTTTTTCCATGCCTAAGAGTTTGCCGTAACGTACCGCTCTTCTAAGAAGCCTACGTAAAACGTAGCCTCGGCCTTCATTAGAGAAACTTTCACCATCCGCTAAAGCGAAGGTAATTGTTCTAATATGGTCAGCGATAACTCTAAAAGCACGCATATTATCAGAATACTTTTTACCGCATATTGATTCAGTTTTTTCAATCATTGGCCAGAACAAATCTGTTTCGTAACAGGTATCTGTACCTTGAATAACGGTGACAAATCTTTCTAAACCCGCACCGGTATCGATGTTTTTACTTGGTAATTCTTTATATTCGCTTCTCTTTTTGCCTGGTTCACTATTAAACTGTGAGAAAACGATGTTCCAAATTTCAACGAATCGATAGTTTGGTAAATCTTCAACTAAAAGTTTTAGACCAACGCCTTCTGGGTCAAATCTTTCACCTCTATCGAAATGGATTTCAGTATCAGGACCACATGGGCCTTCACCGATTTCCCAGAAGTTATCTTCTTTAATAATTAAATGATCTTCAGGAACACCAGCATCCATCCAGCATTTCTTTGTTTCTAAATCATCTGGGTGATAGGTGACATATAATCTTTCCTTTGGAAAGTTAAACCACTTTTCACTTGTTAACATTTCCCAAGCCCATGGGATGACATCTTTTCTAAAATAATCACCGATGGAGAAATTGCCTAACATTTCAAAGAATGTTAAGTGAGTGGCATCACCAACGTTTTCAATATCGTTAGTTCTAATGCACTTTTGGGCGTTAGTGATTCTTCTACTAACAGGGATTTCTGTACCATCAAAATATTTCTTTAAGGCCGCAACACCAGCGTTAATCCATAATAAAGTTGGGTCGTTCTTTGGAATTAAAGAAGAACCTGGTTCAATATGATGGCCTTTACTGGCGAAAAAGTCTAACCACATTCTACGAATGTCTTTACTTTTCATGTACTTCATAAATTACCTCCAAAAAATAAAAAGTACCTCTTTAAGGAACGGATTTCTCCGCGGTACCATCCTTATTCTCCTAATAGTGTTAGGAGCGCTTATTTGAGAATAAATCGTTATTCTAACGTCGGCATTACCCGAATCTTGGGAAGTGGCTTTCCATTATCTTCCTTATGCCCTTTTCACCAACCGGCACTCGCTAAAAGGTTAATAATTGGATTAGCTTCCTGCTTTGCGCAATTAATTTATCATAAATTACTAGTAAAAACTAGATACTTATTTTATAAGATTGTAATTCTGCCTTCGACATTTGAATATTTATCTTTTAAATGACCTTTTAAAACATCAACGATATATTTAGCAAGGCATTCATAATCACGCATTAATTCTTTCTTCACAATCTTTGCGTCTTTAAACATATTAGCACCATCACCACATTCTTCTAAATAATAGTTATGAGAGGCCACTAAATAGTATTGTTCCAAGTTGATTGGAACATAATTATCATTTTCTAAAACTAAGATGTCTTTGACTCTTCTTGGACCATCCACTCCAATAAACATGCCTTTTTCATCTAATTTAATCGGGGTAGGAATTGATGTATCAACTGTATATTTAAGACCTGAAACATGGGCAAAACCACCATTTTCAGCATATGGCATTAAGGTGCCATCATCCGCTTTTTGATAGTATTCTTTTTGTACTTTTTGAGCGCCATATTCTAAATAATCAGCGATTTGTTGACCAGTTAATAAAGCGGTATCAATGTGATTACCAAAAGGATGAACTGCTTTTATATCACTCAAAGTGATATCTCCTTCTTTTAGATCAGCACGAATACCACCACCATTAAGAAAGCCAATTTGTGCTTCGCTTATATAGCGATAAGCATCGGCTACTAGATTACCAATTGGCATTTCTCTATTTCTAATCATGCGTGTGCCTTCTGGTCCCATGATACTAAGAGAGAGGTCACTTGTGGCTACGACTTGATTAGCTAAATCATCGACTTTTTGATGAATTGTGCCCATGTATTCAGTAATATGAGCATCTTTTTCTTCAATTTTATTAATTAATTTTGATTCGATGCTTTGATCTTTTTTAATTGTTAATTGACCAATTGAAGTCATTTGATAGCCTGGCGCTAATAAAGGAACAGTTTTACCTTCTAAGTCTTTAACATCATGAGAAAGAGTTTTATGTGAGTGACCATCAAATATCGCAGTCACACCTTTGGTGTTATTTACTAAATCAACTGAAGAGTATGGGACATATTCCTCACCTTCACCAAGGTGGGCTAAGACAATAACGTAATTGGCTTTTTGTTTATAACAAGCATCGATATTGTCTTGAACACAAGCGTAGAATTCTTCAGCGGTATCACTAGTGAAAGAATAGGCAAATTCCCCATCTTCTTGGAAATAAGAAGGTGTTGAATCAATGATTGAGAAAGGTGTTGTCACACCCACAAAACCGATTTTCTTTTTGCCATATGAGATGATTTTATATGGTCTAACTTTGTTAAATTTGTTTTCTTTCTTACCGATATATTTAAAATTGCATGATAAAATATCGCCTTTAAATTGGTCTACTCTTTCTTTTAAGACATCCATACCAAAATCGAATTCGTGATTACCAAAAATCATCGAATCATAACCGATTTCATTCATGATATCGATAATGTATTCTCCTTTAGAAACCGCACCTATAAAATCACCAGAGATGTTATCTCCGTTATCCATTAAGGTGACGTAATTATCTCTTTCTAATTGTTTTTTATAAGCGCTTAAAGAATCATAACCGATGTTGTTATCAATACCACAGTGCACATCACTTGTATATAAAATGACGATATCTTTTTGTGGCTCTTTATAGCAGCCTATCATTGATAAGGATAGGATTGATATCGAAAAAAGAACTTTGATCTTGTTCATTTTACTTTATGACTTTATCAATTAAGCCACCACCAAGGCAGATATCCCCGTCATAAATGACAGCGGCTTGTCCTGGAGTGACCGCTTTAATTGGTTCCACAAATTCTAATATGATTTGTTCATCATTTATTTCTTTAATGATGATTGGATTATCAGCTTGACGATATCTAAATTTGGCGTTTAATCTTTGATTAACTTCTGGCTTTTTACTAATCCAGTTTAGATTTGTAACTGTGCAGCCTTTGGAATATAAATAAGAACTTTCATCACCACTGGCGACATAAACAATGTTCTTTTTAATATCTTTAGAAACGACAAACCAGCCTTTAGCTTCTTCACCGTGTATCCCACCGATACCTAAGCCTTTTCTTTGACCAATTGTGTAATACATCGCTCCTTCGTGCTCACCGATTTTTCTATTTCTTTCGATGTCGACGATATCACCTTTTTGAGCGGGTATATAGTTCTTTAAGAAATCTTTAAAGTTTCTTTCACCAATAAAGCAGATACCAGTACTATCTTTTTTATCCATGACTGATTCTAAATCTAATTCATGAGCAATTCTTCTGACTTCTGGTTTATCAATGTCCCCTAGTGGGAATAAACAGAAAGATAATTGTTCTTGAGATATTTGACTTAAAAAATATGTTTGGTCTTTGTTTTTATCGTAACTTTTAAGTAAATAAGCCATCCCAT
This sequence comes from uncultured Erysipelotrichaceae bacterium, assembly GCA_902777015.1. Taxonomy (GTDB): domain Bacteria; phylum Bacillota_I; class Bacilli_A; order RFN20; family CAG-826; genus RUG14515. The sequence goes on from CACYSA010000003.1 coordinate 120,837, forward strand.
CTTTATCAATACGCTTAGCGTAATGGCCCATCGCAATAGCATCATAGCCATGCTCTTTAGCGTACTTCAAGAATGGTCCAAATTTAATGTATTTATTACAGAAAATATCTGGATTAGGTGTCCTACCACATTCATATTCTTTAATTAAATAGGTAAAAACGTTATCCCAATATTCTTTGATATAATCAATTCTTAATAATTTGATACCGAGTTTATCGGCAACTTTTTGTGCATCATCATAGTCTTTTTCTTGTGGGCATTGGTCATTATTAATTGTGGGATTACCTAAATAGTCTCCATTAGCAAGCGCATCCCAGTTACGCATAAAGCAACCAGTGACTTCGTATCCCGCTTTTAAAAGGAGATAAGCAGAAACCGCACTATCAACACCACCAGAAAGACCTAATAATACCTTCATTATTTGACAATCTCCTTACTATCTAAAATAACAGTGAAAGGACCATCATTTACACTACTTACTTTCATATCAGCGCCAAATTCACCTGTCTGAACTGCACCGTATTTAACTTTTATTTGCTCATTGAAATAAGCATATAATTGTTTAGCATGATCAGGTTTCATCGCATTAGTAAAACTTGGTCTTCTTCCCCCAGTCACATCAGCGTATAAAGTGAACTGACTGACGGAAAGAATCTCACCTTTAACATCATAGATTGATAAATTAGTGAGGCCTTTTTCATCCGAGAAGACTCTTAAAGAGAGCATCTTATCAATCATTTTATCAACGATTTCTTTAGTGTCCGTATGAGTAAAACCCACTAACAAACAATAGCCGCGATCTATTTGACCGACGACTTTGTTATCAATTGTGACTGATGCATTTAATACTGTAGTTAAAACGATTCTCATATTATTGAATGACTTCTAAAATAACCTTTGGTTTTTCAACAAATTCTTTGCTAATCACAAATGAATTTAAAACGTTTTTAGCGACGCGGTTAATGAGGGTAACATTCTTATTAGAATGTAAGTAGCAAAGAACTTCGCCTTCTTTAACATAATCGCCAACTTTCTTATTAAGCATGATACCAGCGGACATATCAATGACATCATCAAGAGTTTCTCTACCACCGCCTAATGTCATAGAAGATAAACCGATTTCTAAAGCGTTAATGCTCTTAACATAGCCTTCTTCTCTAGCGTAGATTGGAGTGATGATTTTAGCGACTTCAAACATCTCTGGATGGAGGATGTAATTGATATCGCCATCTTGCGCTTGCACCATTTCTAAGAACTTAGTGAAAGCGGAACCATCTTTGATACATTGTTCAAGCATTTTGCGGCCTTCTTCTAAGCTTTCAACGATGTGTGCTTGTTGGAGCATAATGCTACCAGATGTATAGCAAAGTTCCATTAAATCTTCTGGACCTTTACCATGTAAAGCGGCGATTGCTTCTTTAACCTCTAAAGCGTTACCAACCGCTAAGCCTAAAGGCTCATCCATGTTGGAAAGAACTGCTCTTGTATCTCTATTTAAGCCATTACCGATTTTGACCATTAATTTCGCTAATGTTCTAGCTTGATTAATGTCTTTCATAAAGGCACCATTGCCTAAGGTAACATCTAAAAGAATGGCGTCTGTTCCTGCCGCTAATTTCTTAGACATAACAGAAGCAGCAATTAATGGAATGGATTCAACTGTACCTGTAACATCTCTTAAAGCGTACATTTTCTTATCAGCGGGCACTAATGATTGAGTTTGACCCGCAATAGCGATGCCGATCTTATTAACTTGATTAATAAAACGGTCACCACTGACTTGAATTGTTAATCCTGGAATAGATTCTAATTTATCTAAAGTACCACCAGTATGGCCTAAACCACGACCGCTAAGTTTAGCGAATGTTGCGCCACAAGCGGCCACCATTGGTCCTAGGACCAAAGAAGTCTTATCACCAACGCCACCGGTACTATGTTTATCAACTTTCACACCTTTTAAGGATGATAAATCTAATGTCTCACCTGAGTGTTCCATTAAGTCAGTAAGATTAATGACTTCTTCCTCAGTCATACCTTTGAATAAAATAGCCATTGTCATCGCGCTGACTTGATAATCAGGAATAATGCCGTTGACATAGCCATCAATCCAGAAAGCAATTTCTTCACGTGTCAAAGTTTCACCTTGACGCTTTTTAATTATTAAATCTACCATTCTCATAAGATATACCTCACATTTAACTATAACATATTATGTTATTCGTTTAGAATATTATATTTAAATACAATGCATAATAAATTACAAGTATTTTCAATATTTATTGAACTGTTATATATGAACTCATATAATTTTCTTTGATTGCTAAAAACATTCGATTTTATCAATCAATTCACTGCATTAGGAGGTAATACCACTATGAAGATTAAATGCCTATTACTTATCCCATTTTTACTAACTGGTTGTTCTAGCACTGAAAAAGTCTACGACCCATTTAAAGAAACCAAAAATAATCCTATCGTCTATGACGAAGTTAAAACCTTTGCTGGACTTCCTTATCCAACAATGGAAATAAAAGAAGAAAAAGACTTAATGCCATATTCTTCTACCTATTGTGGCATCAATGTTGGTCCAATGCTCACTATCGGTGGGATTAATATTCCTAATGAAGAAAACTCTCCTTTTAAACCTGAATTTAGACAATTAATAAATGATGCATACGACACTACAGGATCTGGAGCTCCTAACGCTAATAAAGCGATTGGAGAAGAAAATTTTAATGGTTTATGCAATAAATTTATCGAGTATTTTGTTGGTGGTAGATATGAATATTGGATGTCATATTCTCAAGAAGAAAGAGCAATCAGAGATCAAATTAAAACGATAGCTACTCAAAAATATCTAAGTCAATTCTTTAAACACACAATTAAAGATTATGATGGCGAGAAAAAATCCTTCTACGTGATTGCAAAAACAATAGGTTATGGTGCTTATAAAGCGCGTAATTATGTTGACCCAAAAGATTACTATACTCCCCAATATTTAGCGGATTTAAAAAATGCCTTGTCAAAGGATAGTTTAGAAAGCTATTATGCATTATTTGATAAATATGGTACTGAATACATTAATGAAGTTTTTTATGCTCCATCGCAGATGATGTTTCTAGGTTTATCTTGCAAAGATAACTATGGCACTGTTGAATGCAGTGAATATAACGAAAAGAACATCGTCAAAGTAATTACTGACGCTTTTGGAAATGAAGCAACAGTATCAGTTGATGACTTTTGGGTTAATAAAGAAATCACTTCTTCAGAAAATAATTCAACGGATAGAGTGATACATTACGCTACTAAGCCATTTTATAACCGTCTTCCAGATAATCTAAGACAATATAGCGAACAAATTGAATATGCCTATAAGCTCTATAGAGAATTAAAACTTAACGAAGCCAAAAAGGAAGTTGAAAGATTAGATGAAGATAAAGATACAATAAAAGATAGTTATGTCATTCAAGGGATTAAACCAAAGATAGGTGAAGATGATGTCATAACTGATATCAGTAAAAACAAACCTTTAATTAAGAACTTTAAAATCTGTGGTAATTTAGATAGATATGATCCAAGAACTTTATGTAGTTCTGGATTTGATACGGTCTATATCCGTCCAAAAATCTTACTAAGTTCAATGGCTAAAGAATATACAATAGATGCAAAGTTAATGATTGGAAATAAAAAAATACATCTTATCGATAATGTTAAATATCTACCAACAAAAATAAGCATTACCACGCCTTGGTATGAAATAAAAACTAAAACACTATTAGATGAAGATAGTTTATCGACAATTAAGATATCTACGAGCGACAACAAAATCTCTATCGCAAGATGCGAATTAGAAATGGTCTATAGTAGATAGTTTGTTAATAACAAAATTGATAATAAAAAGTCTATCGGTTAATATAATGGCGATGGACTTTTTTAATTACTTAAAAACATATTTAGACAATAAACAAATAGAAGACCTTGCGGCTTCCTTAGATAAACCTAGTAAGCATGCTTTATTATTAAACGAAGAAAAGATGAGTGTAGAAACACTACTTTCTATTTACCCATCTTTAATAAGACATCCAATTATTCCTAATGCTTTTATCTATGATAAAGATGAATTAGATTTAGGAAAAAGTATCTATCATGAATTAGGTTGCTTTTATCTTCAAGAACCAAGCGCAATGCTTCCAGCTTATTTATTGAATCCAAATGAAAATGATTTAGTGTTAGATCTATGCGCTGCGCCAGGTGGTAAAAGCATGCAAGCTTCACTATTAATGCATAATAAAGGATTAATCATTTCTAATGATATCGCTAAGAATCGAGCGTTCGCTATTAGTGAAAACGCTGAAAGATTAGGAAGAGGTAATTTATTGATTACTAACAATGATTTTTCTTCTATTTATCAACATTTTTTAAATACATTCGATAAGATTATTTTAGATGCTCCTTGCTCTGGAAGTGGCATGTTTAGAAAGCAAAATGAAATGAAAGAAGATTGGTCGATAGCGAAGGTTATTAAATTCGCTGAAGTCCAAAAGTCTCTTATTTTAATGTGCTACAACATGCTTAAAGAAGGCGGAACTATGGTCTACTCCACTTGTTCATTTTCTTATGAAGAAGATGAAGAAGTTATTAAATATCTTTTAGATAACACTGACGCTGAAATTATTAAAATCGATGATAATCCTTTATATTATGTTGATAAGAAATTACCGTACGGCATCCATCTTTTACCAAATCTATTCCCAGGAGAAGGACATTATATTTGTCTAATTCAAAAGCCTGGTACTCTTAAAAAGAGTAATTTAAAAGAAAATAACCATAAGTTCCCATATCAAATAGAAACAAATGGTTATTCTTATTATCAAAAATTTGGTGATTATCTCTACATCCAAGATAAAGAAATCAATCTCAAACATTTAAATATCATTAGATATGGCGTAAAGGTTGGTCAAATTGATAAAAATGATATCAGATTTGATTTCCACTACGCTCACTTCGTTAATGACTTTAAAAATGTTTATGAAATAAATGATTCGCAAATAGAGAAATATTATTTGGGTGAAGCGATAAATGAAAAGTGCTCTAAAGGCTATGTGCTAATTAAATATCAGGGAATTAATGTCGATATCGCTAAAAGCGATGGTCGCATTATCAAAAACCGTCTTCCTAAAGGACTACGAAAGAAACTATCACTTAGATGATCATATCTGGGCGATAGTTTTTTTCTTTTCTTTCACTCATATCTTTATGGTCAAGTGGTCTTAAATGATAAGTGATTTCTTTTTGAATCATCTTATGAGTCATTTCCGCTAAATCGGAAGTGTTAAGACCAGCATATTGTTCCGCTGTGATTGGTTTTAAAAATGAGATATAAACAGGATATTTTTTAAATTGTGGTTTCATTTTCAAAACGCGGAAAGTACCATACATTGCCGCTGGTAAAATTGTAGTTTTAGTTTTCCATGCCGGTCTAAAAGTACCATGATGGAATTCGGCAACTGGTAAAAGAGGGTCACGGATTCTAGTTCCTTCAGGGAAAATCATCCAGTTCCTTTCTTTTTTCTTAATATCTTCTTCCACTTCTAACATCACTTTAAGTGATTGTCTTAAGTTATCTCTTTCAATAGTTCTTACTTCTAATGCTTTAATCGCGTTTTTAAGAAGAGGGACTCGAGTTAATTCATCTTTGCCAACAAATGTTGTTGGACTATCAATATTTATTAAAAAAGGGAGTGGATCAAAAGCGGACATATGATTGGCCACTAAAAAGAATGTTTCATCTTGAGGAATATTTTCTAATCCAAAGACATGGAATTCTACATTAAGAGCATCGGCTACTTGTTTAGAAAGCCTTCTAAATTTAGCGTGTCTTAATGGGAAAGGATATCTTTCAAGATGCTTTGCCCAACGAGCAAACGTAAAAGCACACGCGTGGAATAAACGTGGACCAACTCGGAGGACGGCTTTTGTGTAATGAAACATAATGTTCCTTTCTTTAATTAGCGCTGAAATGTCTAATTTGTTCAACTAGAATGTATAATCCGATGTTTGGATCTGATTCTAGTCTACCAAATATGCAGACATAATGGCCATTAGGAATGTTTCGCAAGACTCTAGAGATTCCCCTATTCCAGTATTTCACTGGAATCTTGCTTTCAAAGCTTTTTTCATCGAACGGTTCATAAGAATCCACAATAATGTAGCGGTATTCTTCATGGCCTTCGACTACGTCACCAGCTTTTCCTAAGATGGTAATATTCGATACCATGGACGCCTCCTTTCCGTCACTATTTTTTAAATAGCAACATTGTTGAGCATCCTGGTAAGAAACCATTTTTTACATTGATTTCATCTTTTTTATCAGCCCCATCGACAACAGTATAATAGTCATCTAATTCAAAAGAGATATTATCTGTTGTGGGATTAAATAAAATGACGAATTCTTTTTCATGATCATGAAGGTTTTTATCTTTAGCGGTTAAAGCGTAAACGCCGTTTCCCCAGTGAGAAATTTCAAAGAACCCCTTTAAATCTTCGCTTTCATGAAGATGAGTATAAGCTAGTTTCTTACGCAGGATATTGAAAAGGCGGAAGCGATTGACCATATCGAATCTTTCGTCAATAAGGTGATAATTTAAATTATTCACCCCTAAAGTCTTATAGGTATTGTCTAATCCATCCTTGCTTTGTCCGATTTCTTGTCCAGCATGGATAAATGGAATACCAAAAGATAGAAGAAGAATTTGATTCCCTAAATTAACACGATCTAAAAGTGTTTTTTCTTCTTCATAAGCGTTTGAAACTAGTAATTTATCAAAAAGCGTATTGTTATCATGACATTCAAGATAATTAACGCTTTGATTAGCGGAAATAAACATTGGTCGATAGGTTAAAGGTAATACGCCTGCGTGGAAGCTAAAATCCACACCAAATTCATAGCTAGTATTACCGCATATAAAACCTTTTTCGTGAAGATTAAATGGAGAAGATGGACCTTTAACGATATCACGATATGTATCATTAAAGAAGGCGACATCTTTTAAAGCGGCATAGTTATTTTTACTAGCCTTAGCTTCTCTAGGTAATTCTTCACCCATATCCCAACCTTCGCCATATATGATAGCGTCTTTTTTAATCTTTCTTGCTTCTAATAAACATTGATTAATTGTTTCAATATCTAATAGACCCATAAGATCAAATCTTAAGCCATCAATATCGAGATATTTAAATAAATAAATGACACTGTCGACGATGATCTTTCTAGCCATTTTTCTTTCACTAGCAAAGTCATTACCACACCCAGACGCATTAGCGAGATAATGGTTTCTTCTACGTCTAAAGTAATAATGTGGAACAGTGTGTTCAAAGTCACTATTTTCGTAGGCAAATATGTGGTTATAAACCACATCCAAGACGATTCTTAAATCATTTTCATGATATTTATTCACTAATTGTTTGAATTCTAAAATACGGCTAGATGGTACTTCTGGATGAAGAGCGTAACTACCTTCTAAGGCGAAAAATGATAATGTATCATAACCCCAGTTATACCAGTCATTAGTCTTAATATCATCTTTAGAATCAAAATCTAAAACTGGCTGTAATTGTACGTGGGTGACACCCAAATATTTAATATAATCTAAGCCCGCTGGATGATTAGCTTGAGTCTTACGGCCGGTTTCCGCGAAACCCACAAATTTACCTTTATGTTCGGTATCGTTATCGTTACCTTCATTTAAGTCACGAATATGTGTTTCATAAATGACAGCGTCAACGTAATTATCAATTTTTGTTTGTGGTTCAACGGTTTTAATTTTAAGTAAAGCTTCAGTATCAATAACAACAGAATATTCACTATTTAAACTGACTTCTTTAGCGTATAAGTCTTTAGCCTCATTAATAACGCCAGAATTATTGATAATATAACGATATTTGTAGTTTAATAAGTCTCCATCAATAGATAAGCGATAAATACCTTTATCTTCTCTATTCATGATTTTTACTATAGTATTACCATCAGGGGAAATTAATTTTAATTTAACTTCATTCGCTAAAGGTGCCCATAAGGTAAATGTTGTTTTATTTTTAGAATAAACATTACCTAAATCATTACCTTCATAATAGAAACGATCATCAAAATCATGGAAATATATCGCTTCATTAACATCGATATTAGTAAAAGGTAAATCGCCCACTAAAAGGCGATAATCTTTACCTAATTCATATTCTTCGTCTAACCAAATATCAAAGAAATATAAAGAATTTACGGATGTTAAATGATTGACTGTTTCTTTTTTAACGAGCTTATTCTCTTTATACAAAGAGAAGTATAGTTTTTCAGGACGAGGGATGTCAGTAAATAAGACGACGTTAATCCTCTTCCAAGATGTTAATTTAGCCTTTAAATAACTAATCATTAATCATCACTCCTGAAAGATGATTGCTCATCGCTAGTGACGACAGATTGTTCATTAGATGAACCAAATTTATCTTGCGCCATAACGCGACAACCTTTATTGCCTTCGGTTTCTTGACCGACAATACCTTCACTTTGTAAACGTAAGAAGAATCTACCCGCTCTATTAAAGCCAACAGCGCATTCTCTTTGAATACGAGAAATAGACATGAATTCTTGAGTCATAACCCAGTCTTTAATGGCTTGATATCTATCTTCTTCAGAATTACCACTATTGTGTTCTTTAAATTCAGGAGTGTTCATATATTCACTCGCTGCTTGTTCTGCTTCTTCCATGAGGTTCAAGAACTTCTCATCATAATGGGTTTCATAATGTTCTTTTAAATAACCAATAACACGGCTAATTTCTTGTCTAGCAATAAAGCAACCTTGTAAACGGACAACACCCACTCTTGAGACCAATGGAGATTGAACGAGCATATCACCTTTACCAATAAGCTTTTCAGCGCCACCTTCACCAATGATGGTCATTGAGTCAACAGCGCTAGCCATCATTAAAGCAACGTGAGTTGGTAAGTTAGCTTTAATAACACCAGTAACAACATTTGTACTTGGACGTTGCGTAGCAATACACATATGGATGCCGCACGCTCTAGCTTTTTGAGCAATAGAAACTACTGGCATAGAAATTTCTTTACATTGGTCAACCATATCAGCGTATTCATCAAAGAAAACCATGATATATGGAAGTTTATCTAGTCCAAGGCCTGGAGCGTCTTCATTAAATTCTTTAATGTTTGTGCAGCCATTTTCCGCGAATAATTTATAACGATCTTCCATTTCGACGCATAATTTATCCATTAAAGCTTTAGCTTCTTGGGCTTCAGTAATAATTGGGCAAAGTAAGTGAGGCATATCTCTATAACGTGACATTTCAACTTTCTTTGGATCGACTAAAACCATCTTTAAGTCATCTGGAGAGTTACGCATGATTAAGGAAACGATAATTGAGTTAACAAAAATTGATTTACCTGAACCAGTAGTACCAGAGACTAATGCGTGTGGGAATTCATCAAAGTCGGCGTAGATAACATCACCTTTAATGTTTTTGCCAAAGGCAACCGCTAAAGGATGCTTCTTAACATCAGGTAAAGCTTCATAAACATCTTTAAATGAAACTGTTGTGACATTAGCGTTAGGAATTTCTAAACCAGATGTTGATTGACCTTCAACAATTGATTCAAATCTTGCGGAGACACCAGATAAACGAATTTGAATATCTTGCACCATATTAGAAACGCTTCTAGCGGAAACGTTATGATCATATTTGATGTTGAAACGAGTAATACTTGGACCGATTGTATAATCTTCAACATGCGCACCAACACCGAAATCAGAGAAAGCGATATTAATTAATTCTTTTCTTTCATCAGCAACACGACGGTTAGTTTCTTGTTGCTCAGTTGTTTCATATGTATTAAGTACTTCAGTACTTGGTTGAATCCATTTCACTCTCTCTTTTGGTTTTGGCTTCTCTTGTACTGGTTGATTTTGTGGCATTACTTGTGGATTATTAACCACTTGTGGTTGAGGTTGAACGCTAGGAGCAGCCGCCACTTTTGGTTCTTCAAAAACAGGTTTGGCTTGGATGAGCTCTTGATTTAATTCAGGAGTAGCATCAAAGTCGAGATGTAATTGTTCATTAATATTATTATCAGGTTGTTGAGGTTGAACTGGTTGTTCTTGAATTGGTTCTTGTTGACGATGTTGACCATTATCAGTCACGAATTTAGCAGGAACAAATGAACCATTATCACTAATAGTGAAATTATTCGCGCCACTATCTTGTTGAATAAAGGTTGGTGAAGAAATAGCGGCACTTCTTTTTGGAAGACCCATAATTTCACTTTCATAATTATCAGGATCGATTTCAGAAGCACTCTTAATGACATCGATATTTTTGACTTTTTGTGGTGTTTTTTTCGCAGTGGAAATATCTGAAATAGTCTCGTTTTTTTCTTCAACTTGTACTGGTTGTTGTTTAGCTTCTTTTTCTTTACCTATTGAGCGTAAAACTGTTGGTAAGATATATAAAGTTAAGCCTAAGACCGCAAATATAATAGCGACAATCATGCCACCGAAAGCGACATTAAATAAATTATTAAATAACGCTACTAAGAAGTAGCCAGCGATACCACCGGCAAAAGGATAAGTAACAGGAGAGAATGTATCGACCCAGTAATAATCTTTGCCACTTACTCTTTTCACTTCTTCAAATAGTTCATTATATTTAATCAAATAATTAGAACTCTTCAATTCTGCGTTTGTGGATAAAGCTAAATAAGTTCCTTCATTTTTAAGATAATCTAAAGATACAAAATGGGTATAAAGCATAATACCGGCAATTAAAATTAAGATTGTGCCAAAGAAATAGACATTGAATCTGATTTTGAGGAATTTCCTGACGAATATAAATCTTAAACCGATACAAATAATAGCAATATAAAGCAAATAGGAAACAGAACCTAAAGCATAGGTGAAGGGTGTTGAAAGAACACGGGCAACAATGCCTGTATTAAGACAAAGAATCAGCGTAAAAAGGCATAAGAATATGCCTATGAATATAAAGAAATGATTCTTGTTTGCAACGAACGGTTTTTTATTTGCCATACATATATTATAAATACACGTGTGCGCTATGTTAAGTATTTTTCAAAAAGAAAAGCACAATTTTAGTTGTGCTTTTTTCCTATTTTGTAACTATGATTGGAATGATCATTGGCTCACGGCCATTTTCACGTTTAATGAAGCGTCTAATTCTTTCTTGAGCGGTCGCTTTAATGTTTTCAAAATCGATATTATTAACCGATAAAGCAGTTGTCACTTCATCAACGAAAATGTTAGCGATTGATTTTAATAATGGTTCTGCTTCTTTCACATAAACGAAGCCACGCATTTGACAGTCTGGACCCGCAATAATGCGTTTTTCTTCGACATTAACTGTGACGGCAATCACCACCACACCATCAACACTAAGTTGACGACGGTCATTAACGATATTTTCTGCCACATTAGTGGAAACGCCACTACCATCAACTAAGATTGGGTGAGTTGGCATAATCGCCGGATTATTAGGAAGAATTGATGGTCTACCTAATTCATTAAAGCAAAGTTGCATGCCGTTATCTAAGATAAACACGTTAGTGTGATTTAAGCCAATGCCCATTGATAAGGCCAATTTAGCGTTAGCCATTAAGTTAATATAATTACCACGAACTGGTAAATAATATCTTGGTTTTAAGACCGATAAGAAGAATTTAAGATCATCTTGACGTGGATGCATCGCGGTAATTTGATTCTTTTTAATCCACACCACATCTGCCCCAGTACGATATAAATAATCAATACTTCTTGTGGCAATTGTTTCTAAAGTTGGTGTTGGTAAGGCCGCGTTAATAAAGATATCACGGTGATTTAATCTCACGCGCTTATCTTCGCCTGTACCATCAGCGATGTTGACTAATTCTTTATAAATTTCCTCGCCTCTACCGAGCATGAGGATGACTAATTCTTGTTCTCTAACTCTTAATAAATCTTCTTTATTAACAATAATACTAGATGGAATTCTTGTTGGATTAAAATCCATCAACATCTTCATGATTTGTCTGGTGAAATCGTTATAGAAGAAAAACTTTTTATTATTTTCAATACATAAATCGATGATTTCACTAATTCTGAAGAAGTTTTGCCAGAAGCAGTTAATAAATATTCTTCTATTAGTTTTGAAATACCTTTCAATTAATGGAATGACACGGTGACGAGGCGAGCAGTATCCTTCATAATTTGCCCCTTTAGATTCACTCATTAATAAGAATGTTGGCTTTTCTGAAAGAATACTTAAAGCTTTCATATCAAAGATATAAGCTGGTGTTTTAACAGAATAGTCGACGATAAAGTCACTTGTAAAAACGATATTACCTTTAGTGGTTTCAATAGCCACACCAAAGGAATAAGCAGCGTTATGTGATGTTTGGAAGAAATGAACATTTCTACCAGCGATCTTTTGTGAACTTGTTGGAGGGACAACTTCAAAATCTAATGGAATTCTTAATTCATTAAAGTTGAACTGTGTTTCGATGACGTGCTTAGTAAAGCGTGTGCAATAAATTGGCGCTGGAGCGTCATCGTAGAAATATTTTAAAGCACCCATGTTTTCATCATGAGCGTGAGTCATAATATAGGCTCTAATCCTATCCTTATTAGAAATAAGATATTGAGCGTTTGCTAAAAGGTAGTCAACACCAGGAATAGTTTTATCAGGTAAAGCAAGACCAGCATCAATAACAAAAATATCGTTATTAATTTCAATAACGTAACAGTCACGGCCATTCTCATCAAGCCCACCTAAAGCGGACACTTTAATAATGTCTTCCACAGCGTTCTCCTTTCATTAGTATGTTTCAACTTAAAGATATTATACCTTTAAGTTCTTAATAATAAAAGATTAATGGGTGTTTACAAAATGATTACTTTGCTAATTTTTAGCAACTATTTATGCTGATTATTTAATCAATATTTTTAGTGATGACGATATCACTATCGAGACCTAAGATACCTTTTTTAACGATATCGCCAATTCTCACTGGCGCTTCAACGCTTAATTTATCAATCTCTTTCATGACGTCAAAGATTTTATCTTTAGGTACTGGATTTGTCGTTTTTACAGACACTAAAGTGTACTCACGGTTACTAACTTTAATTGATGATGTGATTGTTCTCACAGGATTAGTGAGTTCACTAATAGCATAGGCTTTACCACGAGGGCAAAAATTACCAGTGACATTCATGTCATCATCGACGTGTAAACGACAACCTCTTGGACAAACGATACAAGTTAAATCTTTCATATTAGCGGTCCTCCACGGAGATGACGATCTCATCTTTAACATCAATTAATTTATCTTTGCTTAAATTTACCATCACCATTTCTGATGGAATTAAAGCGGGTTTAACGACTTTACCAAGAACATTTTCTCCTGCTTTGATGAGAACAACTTGATCTTTAAGTGGTTTTCTCACACGGAATTTAAATGTCAAATCATTAACACTATTCTTTAAGACAAATTGTGGTAAAACGTAGGATATATTATTTCCTGGCTTTATATTGATTTTATCTTCATTATTATTAATTTCATTATGGAGATATAGGGCCGCTGATTGACCCGCTAAACGGGCTTCTTGACTGACAAAGTCAACGACATCGTGAACGTGTAAACAGTTACCACAGGTAAAGATACCAGGAATCATTGTTTCCATATATTGGTTAACAACTGCCCCTTTCGTAGAGCTTGTTGGGCAATCAATATAATTTAATAAGGATATATAAGGAATCAAACCAACAGAAAGTATTAAAGTATCACATTCAAATTCCATTTCTGTATTTGGAATGATTTGTAGGTTTTCATCTACGGCGCTTAAAATGACTTTTTCTAAGCGGTCTTTACCAATGACTTTACTAACAGTTCTAGATAAATATAAAGGAATATCGTAGTCAATTAAGCATTGTTGGATGTTACGGTTAAGACCCGCACTATAAGGCATAATTTCACTAACGCATAAGACTTTAGCGCCTTCTAATGTCAATCTTCTCGCCATGATTAAGCCGATATCACCACTACCAAGAATGACAACACGTTTACCAACCATTAAGCCGTTGATATTTAAATATCTTTGCGCTGTCCCAGCGGTAATCACGCCACTACATCTATCACCTGGAAGCATAATCGCTCCAGCATTTCTTTCATAGCAGCCTGTCGCCATAATAATGGCTTTAGCGTGTAATTTCACTAAACCATCTTCTTTAGAAGAATATGTCACGACTTTATTTTTAGATAAATCGATAACTTGGGCATTTAGTTTATATGGGATTTGTAGTTCTTTAACTTGATCAACGAATCTTTGTAAATATTCTGGTCCAGTTAATTCTTCTTTGAATTCAGTAAGACCAAAACCATTGTGGATACATTGATTTAAGATGCCACCTAATTGGCCGTCTTTCTCCAAAATCAATAAATCATCAACACCATTTTTCTTGGCTTCGATAGCCGCGGCCATACCAGCTGCGCCACTACCAATAATCACTAAATCAATTTGTCTCATAATTATTTAGCCTCCTTGATTAAATGATCAATGATATAACTACCATCTTCATTAAGAGGGATTTCCATTGGTGAAACACCATAATGTTTTGCTAGAAGCAAAAGAATCTTAGGTTGACAGAAGCCACCTTGGCATTTACCAAATCCCGCTCTTGTTCTTCTTTTCACACCTTTAATAGAAACTGGAGGACAGCTTCTAGAAAGCGCTTCATTTATTTCTCCTAAGGAGATATGTTCACAGTTACAAATAATTTCGCCAAATTCTGGATTATTTTTAATTGTTTTGATTTGTTCTTCTTCTGATAAATAATGCATACGATGATATGGTTTAACGCATGGATTAAAGGATGGATTATCTTTTAATTCCATGATTGGTTTAATTAATTCATCGACTACATATTGAGCAATCGCTGGAGAAGAAACAAAGCCAGGAGATTCAATACCCGCAACATTGATAAAGTTTCTTTCACTCTTTGCTGGTTCAATGATGAAATCATGACGAGTACATGTCGCTCTTAAACCAGAGAAGACTCTAATTGTTTCTCTAAATGGAATAGAAGGCACCATCATTGAGGCGGATTGCTTAATATTGGCTAATGTTGGAGCGTCAGTAGCTAAATCATCTGGATCTGCTAATTCACTACTTGGACCAACAATATAATTACCTGAAGAGGTAATGGAAACTAAAATGCCTTTACCTTTCTTACTTGGTAACGGGAATATTGTGCTATTAACAAGACCTTCTTTATAGTGATCTAATAAATAATACTCACCTTTTCTTGGAGTAATTGCCCAATCGATTTCTTCAATCATCGCGGCAATCTTATCAGCCTTAACACCCGCAGCGTTAATAACGATACGAGAATATAAATCTTCTTTGTTTGTTTTGACTACAAAGTAGTCATTTTCTTTCTTAATATCTAATACTTCGTGATTTCTTAAGAAATTTACACCATTATCAATGGCATTTTCCATGGCGTGAACCACTAAATTAAATGGATCAATAACACCGGCTGTTGGAGCAAATAATGCACCTTTAACTTCTGGGTTGATGTTTGGTTCTTTTTCTAAGACTTGTTCTCTATTTAATAGTTCAACTGGAACACCATTAATCTTAGAGCGTTCAGCGAGCATCTTAAGAGTCTCGAGTTGTTCTTCTTCTAAAGCCACGGTTAAAGAACCGCATGGAACATATGGAACATCTAATTGTTTCACGAGTTCTGGATACATCTTATTTCCTAAGACGTTAAATTTAGCTTTATTTGTGCCAGGTTCTGGGTCATAACCACTATGGATAATCGCACTATTAGCGGAACTGGTCATATTGCCAGCATCATTAGATTTATCAATAATGATAGTATCTATCTGATATTTACTTAATTCTCTTGCAATCATTGTGCCAGTGACACCAGCGCCAATGATTAAAACATCATGTATTTGTTTCATAATCATCTATATCTTTCTATCATATTCATTATATGAATAAAGTTATCTAAATTCAATGATTGCATTAAAAAAGACCTCCCTTATGAGAGGTCTTAGTTTGTAATGAATTATTTAGCAGCCTTTGGTACTAATCTGAAGTAGTCAATTGTGGTAATTGTTTCACCGAGGTTCTTAACTGTCATGGTGTTAGCGCCGACATTAAGGTTGACTTCACCGATTTTATGTAAGGCGAAGGCACCTGGAGCGATTTCACCAGAGAGTTGGACTGCAGTATTATTAATTTTGATTTCCATCATTTCTGCTGGTTTATCAGTTGTTTCTGATTGATAACCGCCAGAGGCTCTACCATATAAATAGAGTTCGAAGGCACCAGCTTTAGTAGCTGTGAAATTAAGTGTTAAGACTGCACCTTGTGGCCAAGCGTCAACAATTTCAGTATCAGTGTTATATGATGTTCTGAAGGTAATACCTTCACCAGTTCCACTTTCGACTTGAACGATGAGTTCGCCGTCCACTAATTTTTCAGTAATATTAACTGTGACTTTACCAGTTAACATGCCATCTTTTCTTGCGGTAATTGTGGCGCTACCTTTAGCGACACCAGTGACTAAACCAGTTTCGTTAACTGTGGCAATTGATTCATTAGAAGATGCCCAAGTAACACCTTGAGTATTACATGTTAATTGTAATGTGGATTCAGCTTCAAATGTTAAGTCTGTTTCAGGATTTGTAATAACAATCTTTTCTTTTTCTGGAGCTGGAACAATAGCAATTGTTGCGGCGCTTTCAGCATAAATTTCTAAATCATCTAAATAAGGAACATTACCTTTCATTGTGATTTCTAAAACGTTATTACCAGCGATTAAATTAACGTTACCAAATGAGATGCCTTGGAAGGTGTAACCACCTTGACCATCAGTATCTGATTCATAAGCGGCTTTTGATAAATCAAGAGCAGCATTATTGAATTTCGCGTCAAACGCATCGCTTAATGGGCTAAATGAACTATTGTGACCCATTGTGACAACGAGTTCGGCTTTAACAGCTTTATCGGAGGTGAATGTTAATGTTTCTTTGTCACCTTCGCCGAAATAACCGATACATGTACCATCGGAAGCTGATGACTTTTCGTAAATAGGTGTTTCACCTGGTCCACGATTGCTATTAATCCATTCGCCATCCGCTGAATAGTGATCAGCTTGTTCGAAATGTAATGTCGCTGTAGCGGCTGGTCTTTTAACAGTGATTGTAATTGCACCGTTTTGATATCCTTCTTTTTTAGCGGTAACTTTCACTTCACCGATACCTTTAGATTCCACTAAACCACTTGTGGAAACTGTAGCGATATTTGCATCAGCACTTGCCCATTCGACACCTTCGATGTCGCTCTTTAGTTGCACGGATTCACCGAGCACTAATGTTGTTTTGTTGTTTTCAGCGGTCACTGCAATCTTTGGTTGAGCAGGGATGCTGGATTTTGGTTGTGATTGTTCACCTGATGTTGGCTTTGGACCATTACATGCGGCTAGACCCAATGTTAATGTCAAAGCTAAAAATGGTAGAAAAATCCTTGTTTTCTTCATTTTTAAAATTCCTTTCTCTTTCATTAAAAATGATTTAGATTTGTCAAAAAACTTCGCTTGAATGTATTATCTAACAAATCCTTTAGTTATTTTTATTATATATAACAATCATTGTTGTTGACTAGAAAAAACGATTAACACACAAAAAAGGGGCTGTTAAGAAACCTACAAGGTGATTTAGCCCTTTTTTCTTATGACCAATTCTACTTTTTAACAGATAAACTGTTAAGAAACAAATAAAATCACCTATTATTTATACTTTAGTATAAGTTTTAATTAAACATTTGTCTTATCACACTTAACAGATAAACTGTTAAGAAACCATAAATTACAATTCCTACTAAAAGCAACGGAAGGAAAAATAATAAAATGATAAAAAGTAATTAAAATGAGTTAAAAAAATAAAAAAAGAGCTGTTTTACTTCGCAGGTTTCTTAACAGCCCCTATTTTTGATAATTAAATATTAGTTATCGCTAGCAGGAATGAATCTGAATGCGTCTAAAGCTGGCGCTCTTTCCGCAAATTCGATCACGAATGTATTTGTGCCTTGTTTAACTTGAACGATACCAATTGAGACTTCCACTGTTGGAGCACCCATCACTTGGTTAGATTCAATTTTAGCACCATCTTTGCAAGTGATTGTTTTGCTGTTGAGTTTGAGGGTGCAGTCAACACCGAAGACAAAGTCTTCCGCCATTTGATAGTGAGAAGCACCAGCAATGATCAATTCCATATATTGATCTTTTGTTGATTCAAATGTGTAAGAGAGTGAACATTCACTATTAACATCATAACCGGTAATATAAGCACCACCGTAGTGACCATTTTGAATACCTGTAGTTCTATCAGTGTATTGATGGAATCCTTCTGGAATTTCAGCGGCATCTTCAGCTTGCACTCTGATTTCGCCTTCAACACCAGCTTTATCAACGACGACTTCTAATCTTGCAGAATACCAGCCATCTTTCTTAACGGTAATATTAGCGGTACCTAATTTATGACCAGTAACTTTACCTTGTTCATTAACACTAGCGACATCTACTTTATCGGAGACAAAGCTCACACCTTCTAAGGAAGTTGGTTTACTAATTTGGATTTGACTTTCTGTATCAATATAAGCAGCGATAGATGTAGCGGCTAATTGAATTTGTTCTTTTGCTGGAGCAGCTTTAACTTGGATGGTTGCTTGTTGCTTTGAATAGAAAGCTAAATCATCTAAGTATGGACCAGAGGCTAAAAATTCGATTAATAAGACGTTATCGCCAGATTTAAGGTTTTGTGTACCGAGTGAATATTCGCCAAATTCACTACTAGAACCGCCTTCAAAACCACCGGCTAATGTGATAGCGGCGTCATTGAGTTTAATACTCATCACCGCACTCATATCTTCAATCGCACTACTGGAAGCCATTGTGAGCACTAATTCCGCGTTAATTGCAGCGCTACTATTGAATGTTAATGTTTCTTTATCACCAGCATCGAAGTGAGCAATACATTTTGCATCGGATGCATTGCTATCAGCTCTATCATAGACTGGTTGATAACCATCTTCGGCTGAACCCCACCAGCCATCAGCGGCATAGTGATCAGCATCTTCCATATGTAATGTCGCTAAGGCTTGGCCTCTATTAACTGTTAAAGTAATAGAACCTTTGTAATAGCCTTCTTTACTGGCGGTGATAGCGACTTCACCAGCACCAACAGCGGTCACTTTACCTGTTTGGTCGACTGTCGCCACTTTAGCGTCGCTAGATGCCCATGTAACACCTTCGACTGAGGCAGTAAGTTGCAATGTTTCTTCGATTGCAATTGTCTTTTTGTCACCCGCTGCAGTGACTTTAATGGTTTCCTTTGCAGGAACGCTTGCTTGAGAACCTGGTTGGGAAGCAGATTGTTGGCCTTCTGCTGGTTTACACGCTGCTAAACCAAAACACAATGATAAGGCCATCATTGGGAGAAGAATGTTTCTTTTCTTCATTGTAAAAAATCCTTTCTGTAAAAAAGTATTTGAATCACTCAATAAAAAATCACACATCGGTATTTAATTATTGAGCAACTTTTTTGTTAATTTAAGTATATATCCATATTTATTAAAATTTAATAATATATTCAACTCTTTTGACGATGTTGATAATGGCAAAAGAAAAGACCATCTTATAGATGGTCAATTCTAATAACTATTTTAGTTTATTTTTTGAATTTCTTTGGGCCTTTGAAGGACTTGTCTGGACGATGAATGTGTTCAGGACGTGAGGCTTTATCTTGGGCTTCGTCATAGTTTTCTGGCTTTTCAGCAAATTCTTTATGAGAAACTTTGACTTTGCCTTTATCATCGATTTCAATGACTCTCACTTTGAGGATGTCACCGACTTTAACGACGTCTTGAGCCTTATCGATATAGCCATAGCCTAATTGGCTGACATGGCATAAACCATCGACATTACCGAATAAGTGGACAAATGCACCATAGTCTTCAACACGGTTAACTTCACCTTCGAAGACTTCACCAACTTTAGCTTCTCTAACGATGTCTAAGATCATTTGTTTAGCTTTGTTGATGGTGTCTCTATTCATATGGTAGATAGTGACTTGACCATTATCCTCGATATCAATCTTAACTTCATCACATTGAGCGATGATTTCGTTAATGACTTTACCACCTGTACCGATAACTTCTCTGATTCTGTCTGGATCAATGAAGAATGTATCCATCTTAGGAGCGTATTTACCGACATCTGGTCTTGGTTCCGCGATGGCTTTAGCCATTACTTCACGGATTTGCGCTCTGGCACCATGGGCTTGAGCTAAGGCTTCTTTTAAGACTTCTCTTGTGACACCTTTAATCTTGATATCCATTTGTAAAGCGGTAATACCTTTTTCAGTACCAGCCACTTTGAAGTCCATATCACCGAAGTGATCTTCTAAACCTTGAATATCGGTGAGGATTGTATATGGGTGTTTGCCATCTAATGGACCACTACTGATTAAGCCCATTGCAATACCACTAACCATGGCTTTGATTGGGACACCAGCGGCCATTAATGACATACATGAAGCACAGATAGAAGCTTGTGATGATGAACCATTAGATTCAACAACTTCTGCCACTGTTCTAATTGTGTATGGGAATTCTTCTTCGCTTGGAATGACGTAGGAAAGAGCTCTTTCACCTAAAGCACCGTGACCAATTTCTCTTCTACCTGGGGAGCCCATTCTACCAACTTCACCAACGGAATATGGTGGGAAGTTATAATGATGCATCCAGTGACGTGTATCTTCTTCGGTTAAGTTATCGATGATTTGGGCATCGCTCTTAGCGCCTAATGTTGTAATGGAGATGACTTGTGTTTGACCACGGGTGAACATGGCAGAGCCATGAGTTCTTGGTAATAAGTCGACTTGGGCGTCTAATGGACGGATTTCATCAAC
>CACYSA010000004.1 GCA_902777015.1 uncultured Erysipelotrichaceae bacterium
ACTACCTTTTCCGCTTACTCTTCCAACTAGAGTCCCATCTATTGAAGACATGAGTGAGGAAGACTTTGATGAAATGCTTAAGTCTGCTTTAGAACGCGCCGAGAAAGGCGAAGGCAAATCTTTAAAAGATACTTTCGGCGCTGTTCGTGAAAATAACAAATAATTAATATCTTGGATTTGTTTCCAATTAGAGGTGAGGCCTAAGACAAGTTCTTTGGCCTTTTCTTTATCTAATTTATTACTTAAATAATCATTAATAATGATAGCGTCTTGTTCAGCTTGTTCTTCTTCATTTCACTAAACAGTTTTGCTATTTGTTGAAAAAGTGTTTAGTTGCAGTAAACAATTTTGTTGATTGTCGAAAAAGTGTTTAGTAGAATATAAGCAGGTGAATCGTATGTCTAAAATAATGATAAAAAGAGAAAAATACCTCAAGCAAATTAGAGAATTCTATGATAGTGATCTTGTAAAAATCATTACTGGTATAAGAAGATCAGGGAAATCCATTATCTTGGAAGAAATAATTGAAGAAATAAAAGAAAGGACTGATAACGTTCTTTATCTTAACTTTGAAAAAGCGTCTGATTTAATTAAAGCAGGAACCGCTAGCTCTCTTATCGATTACGTTAGAAATAATAGAAAAGAAGGTAAGTGCTATTTGTTTTTGGATGAAATTCAGGAGATAGAAGAATGGCCGATTGCTGTAAAAGATTTACGACTTGCTGATTGTTCGATTTTTATTACTGGTAGCAATTCAAAATTATTATCTGGAGAAATCACAAAATATCTAAGCGGTCGCTTTGTATCTATTAGAGTTCGTCCATTTGTTTATAAAGAAATAATTGAATATGCCAAAGCTACTGGAATGTCGATTGACCCAAATGAATATTTGGTGTGGGGAGGTTTCCCAGGTAGATTAGAAGTCAATAGTTTAGAGAGTACACAAAGGTATCTCAATGATTTAGATTCCACAATTGTTTTAAATGACTTAATAAATAGATACAAAATCAAAAAACAGGCCGTTTTTATTAGAATAGTCAATTATATTCTCTTAAACAATTCTAGAATATTTTCCATTAGATCGATTCATAAATACATTAAAAATGATTATCCTGAAATTTCAACCGCGACTGTTGCTAAATATGTGGATTATTTAAAGAAGGCATATATAATTGATGAGCTTCCTCAGTATTCTAATAAAGCTAAAAAAGAATTGTCATTCTATGGCAAAATTTATAACGCTGACGTCGCTCTTAATTCCATAAGAGTTAGCAATGGCAGATATGATTTAGATCATAACTTGGAAAACATAGTTTATAACGAACTCATATATATGGGCTATGAATTGTTTGCTTTTTCTAATAATGGAAAAGAAATTGATTTTATGGCTACTAAAGATGGCAAAACATACTTTGTCCAAGTAGCTTATAGCGTGACTGATTCTAAAGCTTATGATAGAGAGTTTAACGCTTTTAAAGGCTTGGATAATTTAAATGAAAAGATACTTATTACAACAGATCCAATCGATTATTCAACAAGCGCTATTAGACATATTAAATTTAATGATTTTTTGTTGATGAATGATTTGAAACAATAGTAAAAAATATTTAAAATTGGATACTAAATATCTTGGATTTGTTTCCAATTAGATGTGAGGCCTAAGACAAGTTCTTTGGCCTTTTCTTTATCTAATTTATTACCTAGGTAATCATTAATAATGATTGCGACTTGTTCAGCTTGCTCTTTAGTGCACCCTCTAGTGGTCACTGCCGCAAAACCAATACGTAAGCCGCTTGTTTTGCCTGGAGACAAAGTATCATTAGGAATCATATTCTTATTCGTGGTAATACCGATTTCTTCTAAAGCAATTTGGGCTTCTTTACCGTTAATGCCATATGTATCTAAAACATTAATTAAGAATAAATGATTGTCAGTCCCTGATACTTTCGCGCCTAATTCATTAAATTTATCCGCGCATGCTTTAGTGTTAATCATTAATTGTTTAACATATTGTTTAAATTCATCACTCATTGCTTCTTTAAAGCAAACTGCTTTACCAGCGATAATATGCTCTAATGGCCCACCTTGATAATATGGGAATATTGCAGAATTAATCTTTTTAATTAATTCTTCATTATTAGTTAATATAAGACCCCCTCTAGGACCTCTTAATGTCTTATGAGTGGTGCTTGTCACTACATCAGCGTAAGGAATAGGGGAAGGATGTAAACCTGTAGCCACTAAACCTGCGATATGGGCCATATCCACCATAAAATAGGCACCTACTTTATTAGCGATATCTTTAAATCTTTTAAAATCAATAGTGTATGGATAAGCACTATAACCCGCTAGGATTAAATTTGGTTTTTCTTCTACCGCAATTCTTTCAATTTCATCATAATCAAGATGACCGTTCTTTAATGGATAGTGGACAAAGTTATAAAGGTGAGAAGAGAAAGAAACAGGAGAACCATGAGTCAAATGTCCTCCGTCATTAAGGACTAACGAAAGAATCTTTCCGCCTTCTGGTAATAACGCTCTATAAGCAGCAGCGTTAGCTTGTGAACCACTATGTGGTTGCACATTAGCGAACTTACAGTTAAATAATTCACAAGCTCTTTCGATTGCTAAATTTTCAACTGCGTCAACATATTCACAACCCCCATAATATCTATGCCCAGGGAAACCTTCAGCGTATTTATTAGTGAGAATTGATCCACACGCTTCTCTAACGTCTTTACTGGTGTAGTTTTCACTAGCGATTAGTTCAATACCGTTATTTTGTCTTTCTTGTTCTAAAAGTATAAGCTTATTTAATTCTTTATCCATATTTGTCACCTTTGTCTCATAATATCAAAAATATAAAAATATAGTTATATTTTGTTTTAAATAAAAGAGCCCTTGACTAGTCCGCCAGATTAGTCCTGTCTAGGAGGCTCCGTTCTTTTGGCTGCATTATAACACCAAAGCAATAAATCAACACTATAAATTTATATTCGCAGTTTTTAAAAACTCTTTTGTTCTCTTTTCTTTTGGATGAGAGAAGAATGATTTACTATCTCCACTTTCAACGATATAGCCATCTTCCATAAATATGACCTTATTAGCGACATTTCTAGCAAAGTTCATTTCATGAGTGACCACAATCATGGTTCTACCTTCATTAGCGAGTTTCTTCATGACTTCTAATACTTCGTTAACCATTTCTGGATCTAAAGCGGAAGTCGGTTCGTCAAATAAGATTATTTCTGGATCAAGGCATAACGCTCTTGCGATAGCGACACGTTGTTTTTGACCACCCGAAAGTGCTCTAGGGCGATAGTTCATTCTATCTTGCATATTAACCTTAGTTAATTCTTCAATTGCTCTCTTCTTCGCTTCTTCTTTATTCCTATTTAAAACACGCACCTGCGCGATAGTGCAATTCTTTAATGAATCCATATTATTAAAGAGATTAAAACTTTGGAAAACCATTGTCATTTGACTACGCATTTTATTTCTTTGTTTTTCATTAATTGATTTAATAGGATGCTCTTTAATAAAAGCGTTATAACTAGCCTCATCAAAATAATTAGCCTTATTAGGCTTTTCTTTTAAAACTTGTTCATAGATTTTCTTACATTCTTTTATCTTTAGATAATTATGTTTAGTTTTATATCCTTCGATGACTTTATTTTGATAAATGGCTAAATTATCTTCCGCTTCCACTAAGCGTTCTTGATATTTAGCTTTCGCATTTCTATATGCTTCATAATCAACAAAGTCATCTTTACATTTTTCGATATTAAAATAATTATTGCCTTTAAATGTTAATTGTCCTCTAGTGGGTTCTTCTAATAAATTTAAACATCTTAAAAATGTTGATTTACCAGAACCACTAGGGCCAATAATAGCGATAACATCGCCTTTATTAACGGTTAAATTAATATCTTTAAGAACGCGATTGGAATCAAAGAATTTCGCGAGATTCTTAATTTCTAAAATTACTTCATTACTCATGCAAACAAACCTCTTTTAAATCTCGCAAATGGATTAAGAGAAATCTTTTCTCCATCTAATTTCTTCTCAATTAGCTTTAAGACACCTGCCGCTATTAAAGTTAAAACTAAATAAATAACCGCTAAGATGAGATATCCTTCTAAGAAAGCATATGAAGCACTAGATATCACTTTCATACGATAATATAGCTCAGTAGTGGCAATAACATTTAAAACAGATGAATCTTTAATATTAACAATTAATTCGTTACCAATCGTTGGTAAAGAATTTCTAATCGCTTGTGGTAGTACCACAAAGAAGGAAGCATCTCTATTATTCATACCTAATGATCTTGCTCCTTCAACTTGACCCATATCAACACCGTTTAAACCAGATTGAACAATCTCACCCATATAGGCAGCGGTATTAAAAGTAATAACAATTAAACCCGCTAAAAACCAACCATTAAGTACATCATTAGCAATACCAGGTAATCTAATCACATCCCAGTTAAATCCTAAAGCGGCACAGCCATATTTAAATATTAATGCTTGGACCATCATTGGTGTACCTCTAAGGACAACAGAATAAATAACGCAAATTCCTTTAATAATATTTAGACCAACTTTTTTAATCCAAATAGTAGTGGGCTTTACTTTAATGTTTTTGCCATACGCAATAAAGACGCCTAATAATAAACCAACGACAGTGCCAAATATCGATAATATTAATGTGGAAATAACACCCGCTAATAATAGCCAAGCGTTATTCACGAATATGTCACCTATTTTAGAAAAATCAATCATCTTCATTAACCATTGCTTCTAGTGGAAGCATCACCCATCATCTTACTTCTGTCTTCCTGAGATAATCTTTTTAAAGAAGCATTAAGTAAATCAGCTAATTCGTTATTACCTTTTTTAAGACCAATATTAACGGATAAACCTTCTAAATCACTTTCACTTAAGAAAGAATAATCACAGTATAAGACACCAAGTCCTTCTAAATTCGCCATAGCTTCAACAACTGGTAATTCTGCAGGCATAGCGAATGAGATACCACGTTGTACATCTAAAGCCGCTAAAGGATATGTTTGCTGCGCAGCGCTATGTCTAATATTTAAAGAAGCATCACTAGCGAAATAATCTTCAATAATATCATCACCAACAACATTAGCCTGACAGACTAATGATTGACCTTTAAATAAGTCTTTTAGACCTTGATAACTTAATGGATTATCTTTAGAGTTACCTTCTGGAATATTGCTTTCCTTAATTAAAAACGCTAAATCACTTTTTAAATACGGCTCAGTAAAATCAATGGTCTTTCTTCTTTCAGCAGTGGATGACATACCCGCTAAAACCATATTAATAGAACCATTATTTAAAGAAGGAATAAGATCATCCCATTCGATTCTTTTAATAACAACATCTCTATTTAAATCTTTAGATAAATATCTCGCGACAGCGATATCATAGCCATCGGCAAATTCATTTGTGCCATCAATTGGTAAAGTAAATTCATTAGACTTACTTTCAGTCCAATTAAAAGGTTGATAGGCACATTCCATACCAATAACTAATTTGGAATTATCAACTTGTTTTGTACCACAAGCGGATAAAGATAATGATGATAAAAGCGTGAATAACGCTAATAAATTGTTTCGTCTCATTGATGAAACCCCTTTCCTAAAAAATAAGATTGCATTCTATCGATGCAATCTCAATTAACAGGATTTCATCAATAGCTCCTCTACAATAACTGTAGGAGTGCATAAGATATTGTCTTATACCCCAACTCACTAATATGTCTACTAGTGGTTTCGGCGAACTTTCCTTTCATAAGCTTCATCGACTACCGTCTCGACTTATTACTCTTAAAGGTCGCGCCTCTATCAATCTATGCTAGTAATATTACCAATTTTTAAATAAATAGCAACAGTTTTACTTTATTTATTTTTATTTAATTATTAATAAAGATATAATGACTTAAGAAAATGTTTAGCAGTTTTCAAAATAAGATTCGTCTTATTAGTAGAAGAAAGAAGGAAAATAATTATGCAAAACGAAAATAAAAAGTTCCCTGTCTTAGCTATGATATTAACTTTTATTGGTTTATTCTTAGCAGTTGTCTGTGCCTCCACTGGTATCTATTTAGCAAGTTATAGAACAGCAGGTACAACCGCATTAGCATTACTTGCAATAGTCATCGCTGTTTTATTTATTGCTGGTTTAACTGCCTCTAAAAATGTTTTATTAAGAGTGGTATCTATTATTGTTACTGTCTCATTAGTGGTCATTTCATTCGTGGTCTCTCTTGTCAACTTATCTGGTGGTAATAATACTCCAGTATTAATGACATCAATTTTATTCGCCATTAGTTTACTAATGCTCATATGTGCAGTTTTAGAAATGATTTATTTCTTTATGAATAAAAATGATCGCATTACAGCGATGTATAAATTCAGTGGATATACATTCTCAGTATTAACCGCGATATACGCTGTTGTATATATCATCTCTGATTTCATGTATGTTGATAACTATAACGGTAATCATACTGCTTCCATGGATTTAAGCTTTAATATTTATTTCTTAACTTTCGCTTTAGCGGTGATCTCTTTAATCCCACTTGTCTCATTTAAATTATTAAATCCAGAAGTGCAAAAAGAAGAACCAAAACAAATCGATAACTCGCAAGAATAGTGGTATTCATTGTTAAGAAACTGCCATCGCTAAGTCGATGGCTTTTTAAATAAAAGCAACTGTAACATTTAAAGTGAACTGTTGCAAAATATTGTTACAGACGATTCTGCATTAAATGATTTGCCATAAGCGCTCATAGCGTCATTAAAAGCGTTCGTTCCTGTGCTAGAAGAATCAAAATCAATTGCTAGAAGTTATTCGATTGAAGTAAAATCCATCTTAGATGTTTATCGAAATATTTTTAATATCAACAATTAAATATGTCATTTTTAATTAGTGAGTAATGGGCAAATTTAATAATCAAAGCATTTATATAGTTATATTCTAAATAAACGAATATAATAAGATTAGAAAACTAAATAAGGGAGATATAACTAGTATGAAGTTTTTAAAATGTAAAGTATGTGGCAAGATTGTAGCCCTTGTTAATGATTGTTCAAGTTGCCCCACAAAATGCTGTGGTGAACCAATGGAAGAAATCCCAGTTAACACCCAAGACGGCGCTCATGAAAAACATGTCCCGGTCTATGGAATATGCGGTAACATCGTCAGTGTTAAAGTCGGTGAAGTTGAACACCCAATGATTGATGCTCATTACATCGAATGGATTGCTTTAGAAACAAATAAAGGTAATCAAAGAAAAGTCTTAAAACCAGGCCAAGCTCCTGCCGCTCAATTTGCCTTATTACCAGGTGAAGAAGTAGTCGCAGTTTATGCATACTGCAACCTCCACGGACTCTATAAAGCATAGTAAAACATTAAAGAAAATTGACCAGTTCTTACTGGTCTTTTTTCATGCCATAAATACACAAAAAAGTGATAATTTACTATGTAAAAAACACTTAAAAAACTCGTTAAAATATTCAACTTTTAGGAAAAGTAACGTTTTTTTGTTGAAATAATAAATATTATTTAGTAATATAAGGGCGAGAAAAGCAAACTTACAGTAATGTAAGGACGCAAAACTATAGGGTCTTAAAGAGATAGCCAGTTGCCACAAAAGGCAATTGTTTTTATTACTATGTGGAAGATTAACAAAAGAGTATTAAAAATCATGTCTGCTACTGGTGTGGCAATCTTTTCGTTAGCTTCCGCTTTTGCTGGAACCTATGCTTGGTTTGCAATGAATACGGAAGTTAGTGCTTCTGGCATGAGTGTTCGCCTTAATAACGAAGGTAACCTCTTAAGTATATTAACAATCCATAAATGTAATCTTGCCGCTAGTACTGATAGTAAGTTAGTGTTCTATGAGACCCCAGCTTGTACAGTTTCATCAGGCGGTATTAACTATGGTGTAGCACCTGTAATGGATAATTACTCCGATTTAAACCAAACTCAACCAATGTTGTTGCTCTTTGGCTTTAATAATGGCACCAGTGAAAGTGATATTGTTATCAAAGCGAATTCGGATAATGCACAATATGTTTCAACAATCACAGCTGAAAACATTAGCCATTTCCCATTCTCTACATCTGTACAGTTCAAAAGCGCTAGTTATACTGATGCTACATTCCCGTTTGATAACGTTCAAAAGTCTTCATTAGGTCAAGAAACATCTTTTGTGACGATTGTTAATAACACATATAACGGCTACACCAGCAATATCAATCTATTCACTGGTAACTCTAATAGAACAGTTACTTATGTAGCGGTTATTATGGACTATTATCCCGCTGCTAGAGAAGTATTATTAACCAATAACGTCGGTGTTGATATCTTGGCGAAAGAAAACAATAACGCTATTGATTTCTATTGCGATTGGATTTTGGAGGTTTAATGATGAATAAGAAATTCAAAATAATCTCCTTAACATCCTTATCATTGTTCTCTTTGATATCTTTGGCAACAGCAACTGTTGCTTGGTTTGCGCATCTTCCAGATTTAGCATTTGGTAGTGGCGCTGGCCAAATCAACGTTGATGCGGGTTCTGAAACATCATATTACGAAAGTGGTTCAGGCAATTCTATTGATGACCCATACATCATTTCAAACAGAAACCACCTTTATAACTTAGCGTGGTTACAATACATGGGTATATATAACAGCCCAAGCATCGTACAAAAATACTTTAAACTTAAAAATGATATTGACATGACTGGTATTGCTTTACCGCCTATAGGTACTGATGAATATCCATTCTTAGGCCATTTTGATGGTAATAATAAAACGTTATCAAACCTAAAAATTGTTAACGATGATCCTACTGTTGATGGCAGTGAATTTGGTGTTACTAAACCAAGTTCTACAACTTTAGCAGGCACAACGCAGCCAACTATTGTTGGTTTCTTTGGCGTTGTTGGTCAATCACCATTAATCGATGATGTGACATATAATTCTTCAATAGTCAGTATCTCTAACTTAACTTTAAACAACATTACAGTTAAGAGCATGACTGATGAGACACTCATCGGCTTAGCGGCAGGATATGTTGACGGTACTATGAGTGGTGTCAAAATCAGTGGCAATGCTACTTTAGATGTTGATGGTGAAAGCACAACCGCCGCCATAAATTCAATCACCGACCATATTTCTGATTATGGCTTAGTAGGCTATAGCACAAAAACATCACGTAGTGGTTCGTACAGCCAAGACATCTCCGCTTTCTACGATAGTGAAGATAGTGAAGGCCAAGGTGCTAACTGGGGTGGCTCAATTGCTATTGATGACTTATATGATAGATTAGCCACCATTAAGAGCACTTATACAGTCAAGAACACTGCATTTGCTACGGAGATCACTGAAACATACAATAGAGAATTGACTAAAGTAGGATCAACCGCAACTAATACATCTACAACTTACCCTGTTTATGAATATAATGAAAACACTAATAAGGGTACTTACAACAATAAAATGGGCGCATTCCAAATGGGTTTAGAACAAGATGGCATCCATTATCTTTCTGGTGGTCACTTTACCAAAAAGAAGTATCAATATGCCCACGATGGTTATCAAATTACTGATGGCACAAATTACTTAACTTATGACGGCTCTTCGCTAAGAAATACTACAAATGGTTCAAATAGCAGTGTTATTACAACATGGCATTTTGTTTTAGTTTCTGGCAACAATTACTATATTAGAACAAATTACAACAGCAGTAGCGACAATCGCTATCTTTATAACAATAACGGTACCCTTTCTTTGGGAACAGGAACATCTACTAATTCAAATGCGATTTGGACAATCACACAAGACACAAACGGAATGCAAATCGTCAATGGTTCCTATCAAATTTATTACACAAATCAATGGTCATTAGTTAGCTCCACAGATAAGGAGATTTATTATATGAAAAGCGGCAGCAACTATATTAGTGCTGCTAGCGCAAATGGTTCTGTTGTAACAAACACAACTTCAAAAGATGCCGCTGCTCAGTTCTATGTAGAAAGCAGTACTAGTTACCTTTATTTTTTAAGCAACAATACAGGCAATACAAAAATGTACCTAACTATCTAT
This sequence comes from uncultured Erysipelotrichaceae bacterium, assembly GCA_902777015.1. GTDB lineage: Bacteria > Bacillota_I > Bacilli_A > RFN20 > CAG-826 > RUG14515. Next base: position 10,143 of record CACYSA010000004.1, read on the forward strand.
TACACTTATGGTACAAACATTATTGGTGCTGTTAATAGTCACACTTACGAAGTGCGCGCTAATCGTTCTACTGGCCAATCAAATTATTATTACCTAACCTATTCAAACAGCACATTATCAACAAGTGTACAAGTTGCTTCTGGTGGTGGATGGTTTTCAAGCGTTACTTTCAAGCCTACAACGACATATGTTTATTACAGTAATGGCTGGACACATACTCAAACAGACGGAAACGAAATAAATCCAACAGTAGAAACAATTCACTTTTCACAATATCGTCTTAACGACACTCTTTCTGGAAACATAGTTATCGCTGATGGTCCTGACGCTTATAATGATGGCAGTGCTTCTAATAACTACATGGATTATAGCGGTCAAGATGTCACATATTTCCCTTTAAACGTTAAAGAAGACTTTACACCAGCGGATAACAATACTGGCTACATCATTGGTGGTTCTTCTTATACGTCTAGCAATACCGATTATGGTGCTGGTACAGTGCGTATCTCTGGTATGTACTCACTTTCAGATAGCATTGGCAACTTTAATAGAAACACGTATAAATTGTCTAATGTAAGGACATATGATGCAGGTGGTAAAACGACTATTGATGATAACAATCATAACTACCAAAAATATGATTCATCAAAAGAAAAAGTTGAAAATATGCTTAAGAAGCATAGTTCTGCAAACAAAGTCTATGGATTACACTTCATGGACAATCAAGTCAGTCAAAGCTATTTAGTTACCGCTAGATATGCTCAAATTAATACAAGTTATCATACTGATTATGAATTACCAGCTTCATCAATTGACTTTAATCTTAAAGAAAGAGGCTTTGTTAACTTTTTCGCTGGCACCTATGGTAGTTTATCTGGTGAAAGTACAACATTGATTGATAGTTTCTTCTCGCTACACTTAATTAGAAGAGACACTAATAATCACATTACTAACATTTATGAAATCGAACAAATTTTGTCTGATGGTAATCAAGATCATGCCTATATTTATAAGCTTAGTAATGGTAAATATACCATTCCTTATAGTTACAATGTTTACAATCAAAAGGTCAAATATGTAATTGATACTAAGACACCTTTAGGTAATCAATATTCCGAAGAAGAATATACAATGGTGGATTCCTACCCAAATACATATTCTGTTGTTTTTGATACATCTTGGATTAAAGTCCATAACGATTTTGACCAACACGTCATGTACTATTTTGAAATTCCTATTAACTGTGGCGAATTCTGTTTGGGTTCTGTTGAAAACAGTCACTTTGGTGCTTACCTTGTCTATCTAGATATTGGTGCATTCGCTAGAGATGATGATGCTGTTCATGCGTATAACGTGACTACAAACGTTAATTCATTAGCTTTCCCAGATGGCGTTGATTTTGCGGCAGCAGGCGCAACAGGTGCAACTGGTGGCGAAACTTTCTGTGTATATTTGCCAACTAATATTACCGGTAGTGTTAGCTTTGCTATTAGCGCGAATGCTATTGATATAGTAGATAGTTCTTCATTAACAACTTATTCATTTAAAGGATCGAAATACAGTGATACTCCTGTTGATAATGCTTTCATTGTAACCGGCGATTCGCCTGGGGCATTAGTGGCTCCTCCGGCAGGTGGAGAACGGCTAATGCATATAACAATCGATTGTATTGATGGAACACGATGGAACATCGATATTTTAGATGCGCTCAATGAAAATGGAACGATATTAAGCACATCTTATCCAATGATTAAACAGGATGGTGTTAACAAAACAGTTAACGACATACCAGAGGTTTTGGGAGAGGTGCTAAATTCAAAAATTAGGACTCTTACTAAGATTGTTTCTCTGACAAGAAATACTGGAACAACGCAGTTTGTTAGTACAGCTACATATGATGATTCGACACGAAAAGTAGTGGGTATTTCAATCTCTCAAGAAGATCTTGCAAACACCTCAATTAGTGTTGGCAACATTGCAACTGGATATACGATATCCATTAATGGCACTAGAGTTAATAATGGTTCGGTTTATCCAACACAAGGTTAAAAGTGTATACTATAGTTGTATGAAAAAAATGTTGAGATTCTTTTCTTTACTATTTGTGGCCATTCCGCTTTCTTGCTCATCAGCAGGTAGTTCTAGCGTACAATCTACATCAAATATCTATGACATTATTGATAGACAAAGTATATCTCTTGCAGATTGTTTATCTCAGCCAGAAAACCATTATGTAGTGTATTTTTATTCCGATACCTGTGCTTCATGTCAAAGGATAAAAGAAAGCGTTGTTACATTTGCTAATTCTAGTGTAGTGAAAACCTACTTTTTAGATACTCAAAAGCCTGAAAACAATATTCAAAAATGCTCAATTGACGAGCTAATTGTAGGTGTAAACAACGTTAGTGATTTATACATAGCTGGGACACCTACATTGCTTGAAGTAAAAGATGGTGTTACCGTTTCTAATGTTGGTGGAGAGATAAATTGCCTAGACTTACTTGAGACGTTTGCTATAAACGCTAAAGCTGACTAAAACATTCAACTTTTTTCGAAATTGTCAATTTGTCAAAAACTACCACTAATATTCAACTTTTTTCTAAGTTCGGTATATAAAATGGGAACTCATTATAAATAATGTATTGACTACTTGAAACGGTAGTGATAAATATATATGTGAGAAAAGAGCAAAACCGGAGTAATCCGGCGACGCAAAACTATAGGGTCTTAGAAAAAAGATAGCCAGCAACCTCAATTGTTTATAGCAGTTGAGGTTTTATATTCTTTAGTGAGATAGCCAGTTGCCTTACGGGAGAACCCGGCATACTTGAAAAAGGCGATTGGTTTTAATTTATGGGGAGCAAAAACAAAACTCGTACTAGGATGAAAATCATTGGTGCAACTGCCACCGCGGTCTTTTCATTGGCCTCTGTTTTTTCTGCTACCTATGCATGGTTTTCTTCCAACACTTCTGTGTCAGCCACTGGCCCAACAATTAAAGTTCAAACTCCTCCTGAAATAAGCATACATTTATACTTTCTTGATTATTTTGGAGTTAAAAACACAAATACTTACAAAGATGGTAATTATAATACCGCTTGTGAAGTTTATTCTGGATACGAACAAGCGTCGTTGAATCCAACTTTTACATTGGTAGAAGATGATGAATCTCTTAGCATTTCTCATTTATGGCCAGCTCATAGGTTGACTTATGCCATTGTTGTAACAAGCGGCACAGTTAGCGATTTCTCAATAGAATCTTGGGATGAAAGCACAAACGATAACATCAAAATCAATTCATCTACAAACGTTTCTCTATCTTGGGCAATAAATGTTTATGGCGCCACATATGATGTTCCAACAATCTATAACGAAACAGAATTAACTGAAGCCCAATCTGTTGCATATGGGTTTTCTAACAATTTCAATGGTGCTGAATTAAGTGACGTTTTCACATATTCTCAAAGTGTTACAGAACTTGCCCAGCCAATTAATGTTACATCGATGAATATTACTGAGACGGAGAATTATTTAACCATTCTTTATTTTTCAATAGAATTCGACAATACTTCGTCAACATTTTATTCATATGACGAAGAAACAAATTATTATACTCTTGATCCATACGGAGATAGCAATTGCTATCAAGGGCTCGAATTAACTGATTTTGTGTTCAAACTTACTTAGGGAGATAAAAATGAGTTTTTTGGACAAGATTAAAAAAATATTTAGAAAAAAAGAGAGTAACGATGTGAAGGGAAATAGTCATTCACGTCGTAAATTCATTTTGACAACTCTTTTCTTACTTGTTAACGTAACGGCTGTTGCCGTGGCGACTTTTGCTTGGTTTGCCATACCAAACGCCGAATCTAATATTGAAATGGTTAGTGGCGATTTGAACGTTAAGATTAGAAAACTTTCTGCCTATAAATATGTTTATCCTTATTATTCAGGTTCTACAGATTTCATTAACTATGAAGGAGATGGAACGATAAAACAATATGTACTTGAGGATCATACTTTAATGTATGGTTCTAGCAATATAGATGATTTGACTATAAATGTTAACAATACTACTTCTATTAGTCTATCCAACACCGTTAATCACGTTTATTCGAACGCTGTTGATCCGGTTCCGGCCGTTTCCGAAAATGATGATCCAACTCCTTTGGATTATAGTGGATTCTCCGAAACATACATTAATTGTCCGGCCGGCACTAATTTCCGTTATTTTATAATTGGTGATAATACTTTCTGTGGAGATAACCGTGGATGGTCGACAAATAGTGCTATTGCTTTTGCCAATCAAGATGACATTACTGCAGAACATAATGTCACTATTTCAAATGTTGTTATTTCCGCTGGTTCAAAATTTATATTGTTCGACAAAGCAACAATAAGTGGTGCCACCGCTGATTATTTCACATACAGTACCGCTATTAATTCTACAAATGGTCAGTTCAAAGTATTGGGTGGTGAAACATCTGGCACATGCATTATGTGCTTAAAGAGTGGCGTTTATTCATTTACCTATTCTTTAAATACGTTAACTATTGAACTTCAAAACAGAAGAAATGCTGTTGTGTGTAACAACCCATTAGATCCAACTCTTGTTAGTATTGAATATGCGGGCGGTGGTGTTGATCATAGTACTTACCAAGAAATGAAAGATTACTTGCCACAAGCTATTTATAATCAAAATACAATGGTGATTTTAGATGTTGAATTAGATTTAAGAAACGTCAATAAAATCAGAGTTGGATTACAAGTTGAAAGAAATGTCACACCATACCCTCGATGCATTTTTAACCTTGAGGATAAATATGACGATACTTTAAATAATCTAAGAGGTTATCTTCCAAACGATGCTTCAGAAGAAACGTATAGTTTATATGCATCTGATTTCTATAGTTTTTATGCCTGGTTTACTAATAACGCTTTTGCATCCCTTGATGCCGCTTGGGGAACAGAACTAAATCCAAGCTTGCATAGAAGAACAGATTATGAGATTGATGATGTCCCTCAATTTACTAAATTTGTAAATAGCGATATTGATGACGATGGTGAGGAAGATTACTCATCGGTTGTTGAATGCCCTCTCCATACAGACGGCGATATTGTTATTCCTCCTTGCAATGATGAGGACGATGATTATGATTTTTATCATTGTTACATTTGCATTGATTATGATTATGAGTATTCGAATTATTTTATGAATGAAAATCGTTTAGGAAAAACATATCTTCTTTTCCGCGATTTTGGTTTCCGTTTTACTGGAACACAAGTTTTGGAGAGCTAGGATTATGAAAAAAACAGGCAAAGTAATTCCTTCTATCTTAATTGCGTTTTCGACGGTAACAATGTGCCTTGCTGTGGGTGCTTCAATCGCGCTTTTTGTCAAACGCGCAAAGAGCAATGGTACAGCTGGTGAAGTATCATTACGATCCTATTATGAATGTGGTCGTGGGACCCTTGCTGACCCATATGTTATTACACGTCCTCGACATTTATATAATTTATCTAGACTCCAAGCGTTAGGTGTCTATGGTAAAAAAACATATTTTGCACTCGGAAAGGTTGATTTAGGTGGTGTAGATTCTAATGGCGTTCCTATGTGCTATGTAGATGAAACTGATCAACAAAAGCCTTATTTAGATATGTCTAATTCCAACTCTACTAATAATCCAATCAACGCTATTGGCTCAGAAGCGCTTCCTTTTTATGGTGAGTTCTGGGGCCAAAATTGTGAGATAAAGAATTTGAAAGTTTATGCTAGCCCAGAAGATGCTGGTTTATTTGGATATATTGCACATGGTTCGGTTGTGAAAGATTTATTCCTTACTAATGTTACGATTAATGCCTCAGGCTACACTGCTGAATATGCAAATCTATATGGCCCGGATAGTACTTTGAGTAATGGCACTAAGTTTATCTACACTCCATACAAAATCGAATTAGATGAAAACGATGATCCGGTGACCGTTGTTGATACGGCTAACGTGACAAATTTTGATAAAGATTCTGCTGAATCAAAGGCTGCGTATTTTTATGTTTCTTATGAAGATGGAGAAGGTAATCCAGCTTTTAAATATGATTCGTATAATGCTCAAGGAACTATCCCTCCAACAATTAGTATTAATAGTCCTCCAAGTCAAACATATACTTACTCATCTTTGATTTCAGGCGATTTAATTAAATATGATGAATCTGGAAACATCGTTCCTAATCTGGAAAGAGTATTTGAATTTTTTGGTAGCAAAAGACCTGCTAGTGGTTCACCAGGAGAAGATGCAGCTTATCCAATTCAAGCATCTTCAATTGCCTCTTTAATTGTTTCTAGCGTCGACGATTATGGTTTGAAACATTCAAAAGTAATCATGACTCTTGAATTCGACTTTACGCTTTCATCAAAAAATGCTGATTTTATCAGCATGGACGTTTATGTTGGTAAAGAACACAACAATAATATAGGTCTTCTTATTGGTCACTGCGACGGAACCGCTAAAGACTGCTATGTGTGCGGTGGTGCGTTTGAGTTAAATAATGGAGATAGTTCTTATTACAAAGTTGCTAACGGCTCAAGTTTAGGTTTAATTGGCCTAGTTGGTGGAACTGTTGAAAATATTGTCGCAAAAGAAGCAGATGTATCATCTGGTTTTGGTAAAGATATAGGTGTTCTAGACTTTACAACGGTATACAAAGACATTATTAATAGCAATTCTTTTAATGGGTCTCAAACATATAATGGTGGTGAAAAGGGCGTTACATATAATCCTATTTCCACGTCAAAATACTTGCCATATTTAAGAAAAGATAATTCATCTTCTACGACATATAAATACGTTACTAAAGAAGCTAATACTGTCTCTTTTAAAGGTCAGGAAGTTATTTCTAACACGGATTTAGGCGTGTTTACCATTGCTACTGAAGCTGGCACAAGTGGTACAAACGCCGATTCAGGATTAAGTTTAACTAGTTCGATTGTTAGAACAGAAGACGTTTCTATTGGTGACAACGAAGATTATTATATTTACTATGCTACTGGTGAATATAATCGCAAAGTTTATGATGATTATGGTGTTACATACGATACCTATCGAGAGGCATTTAATTCGGACAAACCAAACATTATGCTTCCAGGTTATCACTTCCCAAATAGTGAACAACTGACAAAGGATTCTTTCGATATTCGTGAACAAAGACAAAACTATTTTGTGAGATTCAAATTAGATCCATCTTATCGCAAAAGTAATGGCTTCTATTTTTCTGATGTTGATCCAGCATCAGATGGTGGAAAATTCATGGCTAATTATTTTAATTATAAGTTGGTAGACCAAAACAACGTTCACATCGCTAATGGCAGACCAGAGTGTGGTGTTATGCTTAAAGACAGCATGAACTTGCAGATTAGATCTTTTTCAGCAAGTTTTGGCACTCCTGACTTGTCTTATAGTTCTGGTGATTCACCTTATGCTTCGTCTTTAACTTCAAATGGCGTTAATTATGTCAGCAATATGGTTAACTTTGAAGTATTAACTGACTTTGCAAATGTTACTGTTGTTGCTGCTCCTGTTGCTAGCGGTAACGATATTGGCAAAAAAGGAGCTTCTTTGGGTGTTTACAGAATTAATGATGGAACAGGTGAAGAACCAAATGAATTTGCTAATGGATTCTATCAAAGGGCTTACAACAAACCTGATTATGCATTCTTTATGCCAGATGACAATCATCTTGCATATTTTGATTATAGAGTTAATCAAGAACGTTCTGGCGATAATAAAGGCGAGATTGGCGTGTATAGTAGCGCAGGCGCTTGGACAGAAGCAACATATGAGACAAACGCTACTGTTCCAAAGAATTATCAAACGGCGAACGCTACTGCACCGATAGAATATGGTTATGAAAGTGGCAAAACTAGATTATTTGCGCATACTTTCTATTTGCCAAGAGGAAGATACTATTTAGGTTCTGCTACTGGCACTCATTCAGGCGTATCTTCTCAAACAAATTGTAAAATTTATTACGTGTGTGCTCAAGGCCAAGAAGAAGGCCAATTAGGCTTTAAAGACAATGTTTTCTCAAGCAACGATGTCGTTGAAAGAATCGATTTTACAAAGGGCCCTCGTTTCAATCCTGATGGTTCAACCAATATTTATTTAGATACTGTTGATAGATACACTCCAGCTAGTCCTTTGGTTATTAATGAAAAAGCTGTTAGCCATATGCTCCAAAACCAAAGATGCTATGTTGTTTTGGTGAATTCTGATCGTTCTCTTTTTACAGGAAATTTACAAGGAAATATAAAATTTAACTATGTTACATATGACAATTTAGCTGAAGGGCTGAATGGTAAATTTGAAATTACGACAGATTATTTAAGTGCTATTCTGCACGCGGCAGTTAACAATTATATGCCTAATATTTCGACAGATAATACAAATCCAGACGCTCCTAAAGATTTTATTATCTCATTGTTCGGTAGAGAAGGCGCCGTTGGCGATCCAACGATTGTCTATTCACCGTGATTGGAGGTATTAACATGAAAAAGAATTCTTTAAGATTACTTAAAACCATTGTGTTCGGTCTTGCTTTAGCTTCTTTGGGTGGGCTTATTTCTTGTGGTTCTGATGTAAACTATTTTCGTGGAAAAATTAGTCCAAAATTTATATTAAATGGCGAAGCAGTCGCTGATGATTCTAAATTCATCTATTACTCGATTGATGGTGGTGCATCTTATGCTGTAGCGCTAAAAGAAACCGCTAAGGCAAGCACTAATTCGTTAACGATTCCAAGCACTTTTGACCAAGACGGGAACGGAACAACATACACTCCAAAGAATGTAACTGGAATTTGGAGAAATGGTTTTGAGGGATGCAAAGCGAAAACTATTTCGATTCCGACTACAATTACGGTAATTGACTATGAGGCTTTTATGGGATGTAAAGTAGAATCTTTAACTATTCCATATACTGTTAACCAAATTGGAAATGGCGCTTTCTATTCGTGTAGAGAAGTCGCAACAGTAAGATTCCAAAATAGTAGTGCTAGTGTTTCAGGAACATCAGAAGCCTGCAACTGTATAGATACTACAGCACCATCTGCTCAACCCACACCGTCAACGTTGACTACTATCCCTGATTTTTGTTTTTTAAATTGTCCAAAGATGACTGAGTTAGTCCTTCCGTCTTCTATAACAACAATTGGCATAGAAGCATTTAATGGTTGCTCATTGCTTGCGTCAACATTGGCTTTTGAAAATATTCACACTATTTCATCGCGTGCATTTCAAGGGTGCAGTTCTTTGTCTTCCGTCTTCCTTCCTTCTATATTTCTTTCCACGAACGGCACTATAGCCCCATTAGCTTTTAATAATTGTAAAGAAGATTTGATGTTCTATTTCTCGGCGGCTAAACTAAGCGATATCACTGAGTGGGCTTCTCGTAATCCTAATTGGGGATGGTACAAAGAAACAGGTGATCCAAACAGCTATTCATACAATGTTGATGAAAATAATCGTCTTGATGGTGGTGCTCATTCTAGTGCTGACTGGGTTTATTCAACCAGCGGTACTGGCGACAATATTTCGGTGAAGATTATTAAATATATTGGACCAACAAAACAAAATAACGCTAATATTAAGTTTTTATCAATTCCAGATCATCTTCCGACTGATAATCTTAAACAACCAGTAAGATTTATTGATAATAACGCATTGTCATCTGTCAAAGGCATCATAGAACGCCTTTATTTGCCTACGACTTTAAGAGTCATTAATAAGGAGATGTTTAATGCGCAATATACTAAACTTATTTCTATTGATAGTAATTTGAATTGTTCAAATGATCTTACCGCTATTAATGAAGGAACTTTTAGAAACAAAATACAATTAAGTGATTTAACAGATTTAGAAGTTATTGGTGATAAGGCATTTTTAGATTTAAAACTAGCCTCTTCAATCAAATATGTTCATTTACCATATTCGCTGAAATATGTTGGCAACTCTGCGTTTGGAACACAGAGCGCTAACAAATTTAGCGGAGTAACTGAATTAAAATGGAACTATGATGAGCAAAAGTCTCAGCTTATAGCAATTGGCAGAGATGCTTTTTATAGAATGGGAAATACTAGTAATGGTGATGTTAGTAAAACACCAACCATTGTTCGTCGAATTGATCCAAATAATAACCCTCCAACAACGCCAAAATATTCATTAACAACCCTAATTTTACCAAAAACTTTTGCCCATACTGGTATGAGTGGTGACGATAAGAACAACGGCAAAAAAATAGCGGGCAATGTGAATATTCTTGATTCTACAGCAAAAGCTGGGGACCACGCTTTTGCTGGCTGTCCTTTGATTAGTAAAATTATTATTAAAGGAAGCACCCAAGAAATGTTGGCTAGTGGAACAGCTATTGATCCATATACATCAAATCTTCATTTTGATGTAGAGACATTTGTTGGAACAGAATCATTAAGAACCATTGTTATCGAAGAAAGAAAAGGGCGTAGCGTTGTATTCCATACCCAAAACGGAAACTGGAACGAACCATGCATAGGTTGGAACTCTGGAAGATTTAATAACGATTTTACAGGTGATCCTAATCTCCAAACCATCGTCCTTCCGAATAAACATACAACATTGATGGTTCAAAAATATGCATTTCAAGGGAATTCTCGTGCGGCTATTTATCTCTCGTCCACTAGGGCTAATGTTCTTGTAAACACTAATTCTGATGGTAATACTGTAAGAAATAATCCTTCCAACGGAAAGGGTGGTACAGTTAATGATAGTAACTATTGGAGATTAATTGGAAACGAAGAATTTGAGAATTCAGTTAATGGTAATGGTGGCAACGTTGCTTATGGTTATATAGGCTATTGCTTTTCTGAAGATGTCAGAGATAGTACAAAAACAGTCACTAACAAATTCGGACTTAACCAACAAATTCCGGTTTATGAAAACGTTCACTACTATGAAGAAATTAAAGATGGTAATACCACCCTTACTACTGTTGAGGTAAAGAGTGGAGAGGCACAAAACCCTAAAGATTTAATAATCGATGGTAAATGTGCATATGTTTGTGATGGATTGTCTGGAGAGTCAGGTAACGCTGTGATGTCTAAATATTTATACGATAATTACGATGCCACCTCAAGTGGCACAGTTACTGCCGTTGTGAAAAAAACAATCAAAAATTATCAAAATAAAGATCGCACTGTTAACGAAATTGGCGAATCCGCTTTTTCCGCTTGCTTCTGCGACTACGCTAGTTATCACGGTAATGTGTCAGAAGTATTGGTTCCCGATACCATTACAAAAATTGGTGATTATGCGTTTATGCGAGCTTATGGGGTAAGAAAGATAACTGCATATAAAAATGATCCTGCAACGCCAGAAAGCGACTATACGATGCCTTCTTCTTTAAATGAAATTGGGAAACACGCATTTGCTTTCTGCAATGTTGAAGCTTTCTTAAAAATACCAGATGATTGCCTCTTTTATGAGAACAAGTATCAATTAGGAGAAAATGATTATACAACATCGGCATTCACAAATAATTTTTCTCTTAGAAGAATTACTTTCGCGCCACCAGACGAGCCGCCAGAAAGTGGTGAACAAGATTCTGAATATGAATCAACATATTATTCTGTGACACATTATGAGCATTCTAATAACGTGCAGTATACGTCTGCTCTATATTCAAAATCAACAGAATACAATGACAATAGGCTTCTTCTTGTCTTGTATAGGGATTATGCCGATAAAACAAAACAATCTGAAGATGTTCAACCAACAGCAGTTGATTCTGTTACGATGGGTGTCTTTAATGGCGGATATAAAACAAAACCTTGTTTATATGGAGCTTTTAAAATGGGTTACTGGATTGATTCACTAACTCTTGGTGAGCCTACTGAATCAGCCGCTAATTCAAGCGAATATTTGATGCAACCTTATTTTTCTGGAATTGTTAAGAGAACGTCTTCATCAAGTTGGGAAGACCAATATCTTTATTTATATAATGACTACACTGTAGAAAAAAGCTATACCTCAGCTGTCTGCGATTTAAAAGTAGTTAACGTTAATTTGACATCAGGTTTGAATCTTCAATCATATGCATTTGAAGGTTGTGAGAACTATTCGAAAATGGGTTTACCACAAAGCGCGGGTGCAATAATTCCTGATGGCGTTTTTAAAGATACTAACGATTTGGCTTTCGTAGTACCAAATAATGAGTCAGGGACACAATCGAAAGAATGTACCGGAGGAGAAATAGACTTAACATACACAAAATATTCTGGTATTGGTGCAGAAACTTTCAAACAGAGTGCGTTTACTTCTTTGATAGCTCCAATTACAGATGATTTCTCTGTTGGAGAAAGTGCTTTTGAAAACTGCTCTGGCATGACATCGATTGACTTTTCAAATGTTAAAGGTGATGTAACTATCGGTAGCAATGCCTTTAAGGACTGTTCAAATCTTGAAACCATTAATTTTAACTGTACTGATAATAATGTCAGCTCTACCAAAACTATTACTATCGATGCACACGCATTCGATGGTTGCACTAGCTTAAAGAGTATTAATTTCAGCAGTGGCGTGACCATTTCTATCGGTGCTTCAGCTTTTTCTGGAGCAGCTATTGATTCTTCTGGCGCTGGCTTCACGTGGCCAGAGAGCACAAATAGTGTAGATGTAAATATTTCATTTGGAGCAAGTGCTTTTTCTGAATGTGAATTTGAATCTGGCGTTTTAACATTACCAAAAGATCTAACTTCAATTGGTAATAACTGTTTCCAAGGGTGCGACAGCATAACTACTGTTACTGCGACTGGAGACTTAACAAAATTAGAAGCGTTACCATATTATTCTTTTCAGGGATGTACTTCTTTATCAGCTTTTGATTTCTCAAAATTTACAAATTTGACCACGATAGGCAATTATGCTTTCCAAATGACGTCATCTAGCCATCCAAGTATTACTGCGAATGCAACATTGAATCTGCCTAGTTCTTTAACTTTCATTGGTACTAATGCTTTTGAATACACTGGGATTGTTAATGTTTATATTAATTCATCTTCAATAACGCTAGGACAATATTGTTTTAGAAACTGTACAAGTCTTCAATTGGTATATTTTAATAATCCAGATTGCACTTGGGGTCCAGATTCAGGAGGCAACTATTCAGGCGGATACTTTAATGGCTGTACAAGCCTAACGGAGTTGTGGTTACCATCTAATGGACCAGCTGTAGACAACAATTGTTCCGCATCTTTCGTTTGGGGTGCTGCTTCGTCAGGTATTATTTACGCCAATGCTTCATATTCAACTACAACTGGACCATGGAGACTTTACGCTGGTACCTCATCTTTATTAAACATCGCATTCAATATCACAGATGTTGATGACTTATACAATAGTGATACAGGTGATTTCTTAATCACAGGTACAGATACAACAAAGACATTCTGGATGTTTAATCCCGATAATCCAACAGATTCTAGCCATAGCAATGTATTATACCTTGGCTATGTCGAAGCGCATGACGATACAACAAAGGCCATTCATTTCAGTGGAGGCTACACATTAGAAAGTGATGGGACATTAGTAGTTGAATCATTGAGCGCCTTTAACACAAGATTCAATCTTATTTAATACTCACTTATTAACAAAGAAGATCTTCCTTATTTCACTTTAAAACGATTAGGAAAGATCTTTTCTAAAGGAACGCGCGCACGCTAATATTTCTTTTAAGCATTTCCTAAAATGAACAACAATCACTGTTAAGCAAGGCAACTAATCAACATTCTTTTGAAATTTATCCACTGTAAATAGAAACATATTCAAAGAATATGAAAAAAAATAATTTGACACTAAAACAGTATTATTTTAAACTATAAATGCAAAGCTAAATCGATAAGAAAGTCCCAAGTCTTATTGACGACAAGTGATGCAAAAACCTATCATCCACTCAGTTTAGATATAAGTTGAGTGATTTTGTCGTCTATAAGGAGTTTAAATAAATTTTATGAAAAAGACAAAAATTATAATTCCTGCAATGGGAATGTTGCTCTTATCAACAGCAGCTTCCGTTACTGGAACTGTTGCATGGTTCTCTATGAACAATTCTGTATCTGCTACTGGTATGGAATTAAAAGTTAAAGCTGATGATGGTATTTTAATTTCTACTTCAGCTAAATCAGTTTGGGCAGATTCTGCAGAATCTGCAATCCCAGCTGCCACCTTATTGCCAACAAGTGCTGCCGCTATTGCAAGCCCAGCATTTGTTAGTGCGAATAGTACTAATGCTGATGAAGCTCAAGGCAACCAAGCATTGGCTAAATACAACGATTTAAGTTTAAGTTGGTCAGTTTCTGCTACTACTGAAGGTGTTGGATATGTTGAAGCATCCAGCCCAGCTAACTCCACTTTTGATGCCGCTGATCATGCTTACGTTTTATTAACAAAGTACTATATTAGATCATCTGGCGCTACAATTACTCAACAGGATGAAGAAACTTTATTGTATGTTAGTGATGTTGCTGCTACTGCTACAGGAACTTTAAACAAAGTTGACAACTCATTGAGAGTTCTTGTTGTTGTGGGCTCTGATGCCTTCATCTATGCTCCACTTAAAGATGTTGCTTCTGGCACAACAACAATGTCTTATACTTGGAAAGCCACAACTGCTGTTGCTGCTAAAGCACCAGATGTTTATGATGTAGCTTGCCCATCTGTAACTACTATATCTCACTTACCTGCTAGTGCTTTAGAAGTTAAGATTTATTGCTATTTCGAAGGTGAGGATGTTAACTGTAAATCAACAAATATTTCAGGCATCGAAATGAATGATTTAGAAGTAACAGTTAATTTTGCTTCCGTCACTAAACACGCTTAGACCAAACAATAACTTACATAATTGAGTTATTTAAGATTAAGACCCTTTGCTGCTTTATCGGCTAAAGGGTCTTTTTTAACATACAATTTAAATAATGAAATAGTTTACATTTTAATGTAATATCAATAAGATACTATACTTAACAAAAATACCTTTTGCTTTTTAAGAAAAGTATTATAAAATAAACTCACGTATAGGTAACGGATAACTATAGCTTATGAAAAAATATAAAAAACCATTGATAATCGCTGTTGTGATATTGGATGTTGCATTGATTTCTTTCTTTTTAGTGATAAGTATCATGATTTTGATTACAGTTTCTAAATACAAAGGTCCGAATGAAGCGATCAATCATTCAAGTGGCTTAATTAAGGCTATACTCCAATTGCCACAGGTTGGAAGTTTCTTTGCTTTCGTAATGCCAATGTTCTTGGTTTTAGCTGGAAATATTATTGGCTTGATGCTTTATGTTAGAAAAACCACAAAGAAAGAACCAGCAAAGATTTCTGATCTTAGTGATGAACAAAAAGAGGCTCTCAGACAAGAACTCCTTAAAGATCTCCAAGGTGGAAACAAAGAAGAGAAACCTGCTGAAGATAATAAATAGTAAAGGCGCGCAAGCGCTTTTTCTTTAATTAAATTTGTTAATAAATTAAAAAACATATTGCACTAGTTTTTTATTCGTGTTAATTTATATACGAGCAAAAAGCAAAACCGGAGCAATCCGGCGACGCAAAACTATAGGGTCTTATATAAGATAGCCAGCAACCTCAACTAGTTTGATTTAGTTGAGGTTTTATAATCTTTATAAAGATAGCCAGTTGCCTTATGAGGGTAGTAGTAATTAACCCGCCATGAAAATTGGATGATAGGCACTGGCTTTTTAATTACAATACCCATTGGGACAAACAACTTAAATCACATCTTGAAAGGGTAAGAGATTCACTTTTTAACTATGTACGACAAATTGTTTGTAAGAAAAAGAAGAAGAAGAAGAATCGCAGCGCTTGTGACGATCATTTCATCGTTTGGCATTGCTTCTTTAGTTATTATTTCCTTCCTCGGTCGTAGCGTTGGTACGTTTACGGTTTCTTTAAACAATAGTGAAGTCAATTTAGCTTTATTAGAGAAAGAGAATTCCACAGCTTATTCCACCTATCTTCGTATTAATGAAAGCGCTAAGTTCATTGAACATTCTTATGATTTCTTTAAATATAAGTTAGATGTCTTAGATGACGAAGAAACACCATACACCTATGGTGAATTTGAACACACTTATCTTGATAAGACAACTGGTCAAATCAAAACAGGTACGTGCTTAGAATTCTTAAAGTACACATTCTATGTGAAGAACGTCGGAAGTAAAACTGCTTCTTACGACATGAAGATTAATATTGATGACCGTACAAGATCAGATGATAACACCGGTAGAAGTCTTGATGACACTCTCCGTGTTATGGTTTTCGAAAACGAACCAGATAGTGGTGAACACAACTACTTGGTTTACGCTAAGAAAGCTGCTGAAAATAACATTGATAAAGATGGTAATAAGACAGATAGAGAATTCATCTCTGATTTCGATCCATCATCTAACCGTGAAACGGATAAATATCCTTTAGCGGAAAGATTCTTAGATGGTAATACCATTGCTGAGTACAATGTTTCAAACTTCATTAAGAATGAAATGAGAAGATATACAATCGTCATTTGGCTTGAAGGCGCTGATCCACAATCAAAGCCTGACGTCGATTACCCAGAAGGTGCAACACTCAAATTAGGAGTCGATATTTCTGCACATGAAAACGCCAATTCTTAAAAAAATCATCATTCCTAGTTTCGTCTTGCTAATCGGAGGCTCTTTAGCCGGTACAGTAAGTTCAACTGTCGCATGGTTTCAATATGCTACCAGAGCGCAAGTTGCTTATGTAGGTGCTTTATCTCATTGCTCTAAACTATTAAAGATTTCTGTCGATGATGGCGAACATTGGGCGAATGATTATTATCAGAACGATATGGCAAGCCACATCCAAGGTAATAGATTAAATCCTATTACTACAGGAGTTCAACTTAAAAACGCTGCACTTGATAAGTTCTACAAACAACCAGAATTTGGTATTGGTGGCACTTACGATCATTGGTTAGAAGCGGACAGCTCTAACTATGCTCGATTTGAAATTCTTGTTAAGTCAGTTGATGTTGATGGCGTTAATACAGAAACAAGATTAGAAAACGATGTCTATATTAATAAGATGATTATTGAAGATGACGCTTCTAATGGAATTGGTTCTGATTTATCAGACTCAATCAGAGTCCATTTAGCGGTCACAGGTTCTACTGGAACATCTAATTTCTTGTTTGCAAAAAGCGTTACTGAAACTGTAGTTGGTGGTAAATTAGACTTAAATAATGATGGAAATCCAGATAAAAGCTTAGATAGCTGGGGTACAGAAGATTGCGTTTATGGTGTTGAAGGTGGTAAACAAACCTCCTACAAAATCGACGACACCACAGTCGTAGTCGAAGACCCAGATAATTCCGTTACTGGCATTTCAATCGGTAAAACAGGTGCAACAGATATGAAAATCGTTGTTACAACCTGGATTGAAGGTTGGAGTAAATTAGATCATGGCTTAGCAGGCAACGCAAACGGCGCAACAGACACACCTATTTGGGATCCAGTCAGTTATATCAATAAGAAATTCAACGTTGGTATTAGACTCGACGTCAAATCACACGATAGTGATCACATTTAATTACAATCATTAAAATTTAGTAATTTACGTTAAATTACAAAACAAACTATTTAAAAAATTATCCAAAAAATAAAGAGACTAAACTCTTTAGGAGAAAAAACAATTATGAAATTTAGTAAGAATAAAATTATTGTTTCTGCTCTTGCTCTTGCAATTGGCGCCTCATTAGCAGGTTCCGTTGGTAGTACCATTGCATGGTATCAATATTCCACTAGAGCTAATGTTTCCTTCTTAGGACAAGCCAGTGGTATCAGCGGTAATCTTCAAATGAGATTCAAAGATGAGGGTGATGATGCTTGGAGAACAAGGATCACTTACACTGAATTAGAAACCAAGCTTGTTGCTGGTGGCTATCTCAATGACAAAAAAGTAACACCAATGACTTTTGGTGCTATGTCAAAGGATGACGATCTTCCAGAAAATGGTTATATCCAGCCATATTATGGGGTTGCTGACATGACTAAATGGGCAAAAGCAAGCAAAAAACATTATGCTCAATTCGAATTAGAACTTCGCTATAATGAACGCGATGGTATCGAAGAGGGTACACCTGCAAAAGACGAAAAGAACGTTGCAAAAGATGTCTATTTATCAAAGCTTCTTATTCAAGAAGATTACACAAATGAAGCTGCTGAAAAAGAGGACTTAAGTGATGCTGTTCGCGTTCACATTCACGCTTATAAGAGTGATGATGAAGAACACACAAAACTAAATAAGCTTATCTCTAAACAAGGTGGTACAGCTGTTACATGTGGCAAACTCGATTTAGACGGTGATGGTGCCAATGACAAAGTTTATACTGGCACGGATGCGGGCGCTGAATTTGGTTTTGGCCAAGGCACAACAGAAAACGAAATTACTTATGGCAGTGGTCTTCAAACATCCTATTCAGCTAATACAGCCATCACTGAAAATCACTCATATTTAGATGCATTTGAACATCCCCAAACAGAGACTACCTACCCAGCTCTTGTTTCATCGGACGGAAACAAATTGACAGACCTAACTTACAATAATGGTACAAGCAATGTTGACAAGAAAATCGGTTCAGTTGTTGAAGGCGATGAGGCTTTCTTGAGAGTTAGAGTTACTATTTGGGTTGAAGGTTGGCAAAAATTATCAGATCATGCCACGCCAACAGCTAATTACAAAGCGATTTGGAATGCTGCACAATATGCTGATTCCAAATTTGATGTCGGTATTCAATTTGCCGTACAAGATGCATTTGCAGAATAATTTATAAATAGATCATTACACCAGCAAAGCCATGCGCACATGTGTGACTTTGCTGGTGCAAAAAATAAGAAGATTAAAGAAAGGGGAATGCATGGGGAAAGCTAGTCCAAAAAATCTAATCCTTGGATTATTAGGCTTATGCACCGTTGTTTCAATCGGTGGTGCGGTAAGTAGCTCTTTAGCGTGGTATGCATATGCAACACGTGCTAATTTAATGTATTCTGGTACTTCAGTCTTCGATAATGGTCAATTACAAATTGGTGTTAAAAGTAGTGTTGAAATACCTGAATTAAAAACCGAAGAAGCAGGAATGACTGAGGAGCTTCACAATGGCTCTTATTATTATTTCGCGCCTGCTGGCGAAGGTTTAACTTCAGATCTCATGAACATTTATCTTAATGCTAGAGGTTATGCTAGTAATGAACTAACTCCAGTTACATCTGGTGAATTCAATCGCAATGATGCTGATACCTATGGTGTTGGTGGTGCTGTCGAATTAAAGCAAGCTCCTACAGTGGATGTTCACGCTCCTGACTATCAACACAACGCTGCACCTATCACTTCTTATTCTCAAATAACATTTGCTTTTAGAGCATTTAAGACTAACGGTGTTGGAACACAAATTAATGTTGAAGGACAAGAAATTTGGTTATCATATGCACAAACACGTGCTTCCGATAGTTCGAGTGGTAATGTGTCTAAAGCAATGAGAATGTTTGTTAATCGTGATGCCAGTATTTATGGCAACAACAACGGATTCATATTTAACCCATCATCAAAAAACGCTGGATTTACAAAAGTAGCTGGCCTTCTTAATATTGGTTTTGGCCAATACTATGATTTTGATGAGAATGGTGAAGTAGTTTATGGTGAATATGAAATCTTGGATGGTGTTGATTCTGGAATCATTAATAGTCATTATAGTGGCGCTGATGAATTAGTGGATATCAATGGAAGTGGCTCCCTTACTCCTGATACCTTTACCGCTAAACATTCTCCTGAAGCACCTGCATATTATGAAAATCTAGATAAGCTAGATCTTAAAAAAGCTCAATATGAAGGTGTCGATACCGTGAAACCACATAAGGATGGTAATGGCATTTTATCTAATGAAGATCCTGCTCATCCAACATCAGTTTGTATCACTGGTGGAGAAAGTGTTGGTTATATCGGTGAATTTGATGCTACAATATACTTAGAAGGTTGGGATTTCTCCGTCATAGACGAAGAACAGAAACACAAATTTGACTTCCAATTAAGATTTGAAACAAATAGGGTTTAATATTTATGAACAAAAGAAGAATTGTATTAACCGCTATGATTGGGGCAATCGCGATTTCGACATTGTCCGTTTCTTTATCTTTGGCCTGGTATGCAAGTAGCGATAAATTAAAAGTTAATTCTTTTGATATCGATTTGAGTGGTAACGTTCAATTATTAATGTCGACATCAAAAGAATTAGATACTTTTAAAGAAAAACTAACTGCAGAAGATCTGATTGAAGGAGAATTCCTTTTTTCTCCAGTTAGTTCGATGTATCGAAGCGACTGGTTTGATCAAAAAGGTGATACTCCTTTGTTCTATGATTCATCTTCCCCAGCGTTAGATGGCATTATTCCTAAAGAAGAAGCTCCTACTGGTTATTTCCAAAAAAGAATATATCTTTTATCGACCGCCGTGGATTACTATGCTTCTTTAGATGTTAGTAATTGTCTATTCAATTACAATGAAGACGCTAATCTTTTACGCGCGCAGGAGTTACATAAGCAATACTCGGATGCGAGCGTAGAACAAATTAAAGACAGCCTTAATAGTCTCCGTGATTGTTTAAGGATGTCCATTTTGGTTAACGAAGAAGACTATTACAAATATTACGTCATCGATCCATACAAGAATGAAAACGAAGATGTTTATTTCGGTGGAATCTTAGATAACGATGGTGATGGTTATTATGATGTTTATACCGATGGTAATGGCAATAAAAAAGAAGTTATATACGGTGAAGTTGAAAACCGTAATCAAGCGGTTTACGATGCACCAGTTGATCCGCAAGGTGAAGTTGAGCCAGTGGATTTCAAAGGCCATTTTTTTGGTAATTCATTTGAAGCTAAAAATAGAATCGATTCATATACATTTAACAAAAATAACTCAACAGATATTAAAATCGCCGTTGAAGATTCATACACCTTAAACGATGCTGATGGCTTAGATACTGAAGTAGTCATTCCTTGTTACCATAACGAGCCAACAGAAATCGTTATCTCTATCTATCTAGAAGGTTGGGATAAAGCGTGTATCAATCAAACAATGGGTGCGTGTTTTGACACCAATATAAGTTTTAAATTACTAAGGAGGATCTTGTAATGATTGCTTATTTTGAATATTTAAGAGAAATGTTCCTTAAAGTAATGGGGGATATTGGTACTTTCTTATATAAAGCCTTTATCTCACCATGGACTGATTTAGGTAATAACTTTACTACCTATAATTCATACTTAGGAGCCCACTATAAAGACTTCGGTTTTGTTGGTTGGGTTTTCTGGGTCATCATGTTGTTACTCTTAATTGGCTTAGCCGGTGGTTTAATTTTCTTAATCGTCATCTTCTTTAGAAGATATGTAAGATTTGTTAAAAAAGAATTAGACAAAGAAGAATTAGCAAGACAAGTTGAAAGACTTAACTACGAATTATTTCAAGCCATCCAAGAAAAAGATAAGATCCTCAATCTTAAAGTTGGTTATATGGGCTTAAAAGGTTCAGAAGCTTCACAAATGGACCAAGAAAGCAAAGAAGTTGTCGAAGAAGTGTCCTCCCGCTTCCCAAAACTTATCCATGTTGATAACAAATATAGAGGCACTAACATGGACATCCCAAATCGTCCAGGTTTAACTCTTGAAGAATTATGTAATGCTTTCCGTAACTTCGCTGCTAGTCAATTGAAGTTATATTATAAGGAAGATGTTATTAAACAATTATTCGCCGGTATGGCGGCTTCTAAATTAATCATCTTAGAAGGTATCTCTGGTACAGGTAAAACATCCTTAGCCTTCGCTCTTGGTAAATTCTTTAATTTCGATAGTGCGATTGTTCCAGTTCAACCATCCTGGAAAGATAGAAGTGAATTATTAGGTTACTATAACGAATTCACTAAGAAGTTCAACGAAACTGAATTCTTAAGAGCGTTATACACAACCACATATAGACAAGACTTAGACATCATCGTCCTCGATGAAATGAACTTAGCCCGTATTGAATACTACTTCGCTGAATTCTTATCCATCATGGAAATGAGAGATCCTAATGACTGGGTTATCGACTTAATTCCTGCGATGCAGGCTAATGACCCTGTTAAATTAAACGAAGGTAAATTATTAATTCCTCAAAACGTTGTCTTCTTCGGTACAGCGAATAACGACGATAGTACATTTACCATTTCTGATAAGGTCTATGACCGTGCTGTTTCATTATTCTTTGACGATAAAGGTCGTCCATTTGAAGCACCTTTACAAGAATCAATGTCCATTCCATATAGCCAAATCAGAAGATTATATGATGACGCGATTAGCCAATATCCAATTAGTAAGGATATGAAAGATAAATTTGAACAACTTGATAACTTCGTCATTAAGAAATTCAAACTCGCCTTTGGTAACCGTATTCTTAAACAATTAGAAACATTTATTCCTGTTTATGTCGGTTGTGGTGGTAAAGAAGTCGATGGTTATGACTTCATCTTCACCAACAAAGTCTTAAAGAAATTTGAAGCTTTAAATATCGCCTTCTTAAAAGACGAATTAAAAGAATTAGATTCTCAACTTGATAAGATGTATGGCAAGGGCAATTTCCGTATGGCCCACGCTTACATCGAAGGTTTAATTAAAAACAACTAATTAAATAGTCATGAAAAAAGCAAAGATTAACTCCACTAAACAAATAAATAGGTCTTATCATTCACACTTAAAGACCATCATCAAAGGTGTTCATGAAAAAGAAATCTTTGATTCTTTAAGTGCGGGTAAAAATTCCTATTTAAGGTTAGACCGTTTAGCGAGTTCATCTTTTGATAAATCATGGATTGAAGTCATTGAAGGTGTCATCTTTGATTTAGGTCAAATCATTTCTAATCCTAGATTAAACACTAAAATTGAAGGTAGCTTAACTCCAGTTGAATTAGCTAGAAAAATCAATAACGAATCCGTTCAACATTTAGCGAGCCACACTCAATACATCAAAGAAATCGATGAATATGGAAACGTTATTCCTTCTAAACTTTTAAGTATGTACGCTGAAGATGATATCCATACATATGAAAATAGATTCATCGCCACATTCGTGAGGAGATTAATGCTCTTCATCACTAAACGTTATGAATATGTCACTAAATTCGCTGAACTCCGTAACGAAGAATATTTATATTTCAAAAACAAATCCATCATCGATGGTGCGGAAGTTGAAATCGAAACCAAAGTCAAAGTCTCATATAAAAACGATGATGATGAAGCCAAAGTCAACAGTGCTTATGTTGAAAGAATTAGACAAACAAGAGAATATATTCTCTATTTCTATAACTCACCATTCATGAAACAGATGAAGACAGAAAAAGATGTCCGTAATCCAATCATGCAAACAAACATCATTCGTAAGAATGTTAAATACCATCATTGTTATGAAGTTTATAGATTCATCGAAACTTATGACCGTTTAGGTGTGAACTATAAGATTGATGAAAACTATTCCAAATTCAATGATGAAGAATTAAATGAATTAAATAGAACATTATTCGCTAACTACATCACTCTTAAAGGCAAAGAAATGTCTAGAGATAAGAAAGTTAACACTAAGACATATAAGCCAAGGATTTTAACATCCGCGGAAGACGAAGCCTTTATCTATGGTCCATTACTTGAAGGACCAATCGAATTCGCAAGAGTGGATGCTGGTTATCAAGAATATTTAGAATCTAAGATTAGAAAAGACTTACCATTACATCCAACTAAGAAAGAAAAAGAATATTATGCGGATGAATATGCTGAAAAGTCTGAATTAAGACAAGATCAAAAACAACTTAATGATTTATTAAAGCGCAGACAAAAAGAAGTCAACGCCTTTGAAAAATCTGTTAAGAACATTCTCGTCGAGCGTGAAAAAGCTAGACTTAGACTTCTCGAACTCGAAAAAGAAACAATTAGAAAAGAAGAAAGCGATCTCCTTGAAGCTGCGAGAAGAGAAATCATTGACGCTGCAAAAGATCATGAACAACCTGTTAATGAAAATAAACAATCTGAAACTAAAGAAGTACCAGTTGAAAAGATTGTTTACGTTCCAACAGTTACTTTCGATCAAGCTGCGAGAGAAGTTTGGCCTCAACTTGATAATCCAAAACCAATTGTTACTAACAAACAAGTTGAGCAACAACCTCAACCAGTTGTAGCCCCTGTTAAGGAAGCTCAATCAGCTCAAAAAGTTGAATCTAAAGAAGAAAATAAACCACAAGTAGCTTTAGTGCCTACTGTCAGTTTTGAAGATGCCGCGAAAGAGATATGGCCACAATTAAATGAGGCTAATCAAGAAGCGGAAGATAAGCAAGCTGATGAACAACAACCAGTTGCGGCTCAATCAGCAAAACAACCTGCTAACAAAGTACAAGGATCTAATAAATCTGAAGCAGTAGAAGGGCAAGCTTCTTCTAAATCTGCTCAAGAAGAAAATAAACAAGAACAACAAGATGAAGATAAAGACGTTCAAGTCGTTATAGCTCCATCAGTTAGTTTTGATGACGCCGCTAAAGATATCTGGCCACAATTAGATAGACCAGTCGTTGTTAAAGCCGAACCAAATAAAAATAATAAGGTTATTATTAATAAAGAGGATAATATCCCAGAAGAAGAGCAACCAATCGTGGCAAGCGTTGCTAATAATGAAGAAGATAGCAAGAAAGCACATACTGTTTTAGTGCCTACTGTTAGTTTTGAAGATGCCGCGAAAGAGATTTGGCCACAACTTAATAACCCAACTCCATTAGCTAAAGAAGATAATAAGCAAGAACAAGCTGCTGCAGTTAATCAACCTGTTAAAGAACAACAAATAGCCGCTGCTATCGCTAATAAAGATGATAAGCCATTAGTGTCTACCGTATCTTTTGATGATGCTGCTAACGAAGTCTGGCCACAACTTAACAATCCAAAACCATTAGCCAAAGAACAAGCTAAGGAATCTGTTAAAGAAGAAAAGCCAGCAGAAGTTAAACCTGCCGAAGCTAAACCAGCAGTTGCTAGTGGTAACAAAGTTCAACCAAAAGCTAAAGGTAATCAAAGATTAATTAAAGTTCAGTTTACAAGAGAAGATGGCACAATTGCTATCATCTATAAAAAGGCTCCAAAAACAGAAGCTGAGTCTTCAAATGCTCCAAAAGTGGAACAACCTAAAGTTGCTCCTAAGGCTGAAGCTAAACCACAACCAAAAGTGGAACCAAAACAAGAACAACCAAAACCTGTTCAACCTGTAAAGGCTAATGAACCTGTTAATAAAAAGCCAGCTACTAAAAAGGTAGTGGGTAAACCTTTAACTTATGACGATATCATAAGACAAATTTGGCCACAATTAGATAATCCTCAACCAATCGTTAAAGAACAACCGCATGTTGAAGAAGCTAAACAAGCGCCAAAACAAGAACAACCAAAAGCTGAACCAGCTAAAGAAGAAGCCAAACCACTTAATAAAGTGGACGCTAGAAAAGCTCGTAAAGCTGAAAGAAAAGAAAATAGACCACAAAAGGTCGTAAAATCTAAACTTTCACGTAAAGGATTTAGGAAATAATCATGAGTGAAGAAGCGAAGAAAAAAAGAGTGAAAAAACCAAAGAGTAAGGCTAGAAAGATCATTGAATGGGTCTTTACTGGTATTTTCCTTGCGCTTTTTGCATTCCTCATGGTGGGCCAAATCGATGGCATGGTTCATAAAAACGAACACTATGGTCAACAAATTAGACTTGGTTACGCCACATTCGTTGTTCAAACCGATTCTATGGAACCTGATTATAAAGTTAAAAGTGCGATTATCACTTTCTTAGATGACGCTGATAAGATTTATGAACGTTATCAAAAGAAAGAAAAAGTGGACTTAACATTTATGGATGTCTATCAAGCACCATTAAATGATAATATCCCATCTGATCCAACATTGACCGATAGAGTTCACGCTCCAAGTGAATTACCTATCGTTACCCATAGACTTAGAGAAATGCACGTTAATCCAGGTGTTGAAAAAGGTAAAGGTAAATATATCTTTATCGTCGCTGGTATTAATACCGATGGTAACTTATCTAAAGAAGGCCAATATCAAGCATTTACTGAAAAAGAATTATTAGGACGTGTTGTCGCTAATAGTGATTTCTTAGGTGGTGTATTTGGCTTTGTTGGTTCACCATTTGGCTTATTAGTGTTACTTCTTATTCCAGCCTTCTATTTAATCATTACTTCCGTTATTGATATCTTTAAAGCGTATAAAGAACCTGAAGAGGCCACCGAAGGTGGTGCTTCACCTTCTAATAATAATGGTAAGGAACTCAATTTATCAGAAGAAGATAAAAAGAGACTTAAAGAACAACTATTAGAAGAGATGCTTAATAAGAAAAAAGGAGGAGAGCAGTAATGAAACAAAATAAACGTTTATTCATCACTGTCATCATTGTTGGTGTCTTCCTCTCATTAATGTTCATCTTCTTAGGCTTTGTCTTAGTGGGCAATATTTTTGGTGAAGATAAATTCACTCCTAACTTCTTTAACGCCTTAACATTTGGTATGACCATCATCTATATGACCATCCTTTATTTCTATATCAATGGTCGAAGCATGATCGTCACTATTCAAAACGATAATGAATATAACTTAGGTGAAAGAAGCACCTTTAATAACTTATATGCTTTCCAAAAGAAAGTTGAATTACGTTTAAAGATTGATAAGAGAGTGCATAAGCATATTATCGCTTTCACTTTCTCATCTTCTTCTGTTACTCAAAACGTTAACAGAAATAGAGAAATCTATTCTTTAAATACCCATATCGCTTCTTTCTTAGATGAATTACCAATTAGATTAGGCGTTAAAAGATCATATTTCGTCTTTGCCTTCTCTCGTGGTGCTTTCTTAATCTACTGCATTAAACAAAATGAACAATCTATTCAAAAGATTTGTGAAATCTTAAGTAAAGAGATTTATGAATTTGGTGAAGCAAACTGCACACATACATGGGTGCAACCATTCTTTGGTGTCACTGAAATTAGTGAAGAAGAAACATTAACTCACCAAATTGAAAACGCCTTACTTTCTAGAGACCGTTCAGAAAAGAACTTCGAAACAGTTACCTTCTATCAAGAAGCCTTCCGTAAAACAGTGGCCTCTGATGAAGTTGATGAATTATATACCGCTTTAGAAAATAATGAATTCGTCATCTTCTATCAACCAAAATTCGATTTAAATAATAGACAATTTATCTCATCAGAAGCTTTGATTAGATGGGATAGTAAAGAATACGGTTTATTAGCCCCTTCTAAATTCCTCGCTAAGGCGGAATCGATTGGTTTAATCCATGATATCGATATGTACGTTTTAAGACACGTTTGTGAAGATCTTAATGATTTAATCAGAAGAGGTAGAAGAACATTACCAGTGTCCGTTAACTTCTCTTTATTCGAATTCTATTCTCCAAACTTCTTAGATAAGATTATGGGTATCTTAGAGGAATTCAAAATTCCTCCACATTTAATTGAAATTGAAATTACTGAAGGTACATCTCAAGCTAACCAATTCTTATCTATTTCCATTATTAAGAAGCTTAAAGAAAAAGGTATCCGCGTCTTAATGGATGACTTTGGTATTGGTTTCTCTAACGTTGGTAACTTAAGAAAGATTCCATTCGACGTTGTTAAGATTGATAAATCGTTTATTGATGATATCGTGACCGATACTAAATCACGTGAAATCGTTAAATTATTAATCGGTCTATGTAAGATTAACGGCATGGAAGTCGTTGCCGAAGGTGTTGATAATAAAGAACAAGTAGAAATATTGAAGAAAGCGCACTGCGACACTATTCAAGGTTTCTATTATTCCAAAGCTCTTGAAAAGAAAGCTTTTGAAAGATTCTTAGATAATAACCCATTCGAAAAGAAGGAGGCTCCTAAATTATGATCATGATTATCGGTAGTCATCACGACGATATCCTTTATTTCGAAAATGTTGTCACTAATAAAAGAGAAGAAACAGTTCTTGGCAAATATAAAGTGATTATTGGCACAATCTTTAACCAAGAAGTCTTATTAGTGGACCAAATCAAAACTAACTACCTCAGTAGTGCTTTAACTTTATATTTAATTGAAAAATATTTCGTTATTCTTGTCTTAGTGGTGGGACGCTGTATCGCCTACACTAAGGACTTAAAACCATTAGATATTTGCTTATCTAGATATTGTATCGCTGGTGATGTTGATCAAATTAATGAAGACAATGTTAAATTTGGTCAAATCCCAGGTTTCCAACAAGTATTTGAAGGTTCAAAAGATGTTATCTCATATTTAAGTAGTGCTTTTGAAAAGCGCACCTACAGTGCTTATAAAGAAGCAAACTACGTTTCCACAAGTGTTGATTATCATAGTAAAGCACAAGTCAAACATCTTGAAGAATTTAATCATGTTTTAGGTTTTGAAAATAATATCGTTTTTGATAATAACTCCGCAGGTGTAGCAATGGCCGCAGAATTATCTAAAGTTCCATTCGTCTCTATTAAAGTTGTCGAAAGATATATCGATGACATGAGTGACGTTAATACATATTTAAAAGCAATGAAAGAATACGTTAACATCGGTAAAGCCGTTGTCACCTGTATTGGTGATATTGGCCGTAACGAAGTTATCGGTGAGTAGGGGGTAAGGTTATGGAAAAACGTAATAAAAAGACACGTTCAATTAAACATTATTTCCGTTTTGTGACTCTTTTCCCAATTATCATTTTCGCCTTATTAATTATCACGGTATCTATTTTCACCATGATTTATTCAAGGACTCATAATATCGTTTACGTTGTCCTTCTTATTGCTTTCAGCGTTTTGATGATTGTCATATACGTTGTTTATACATTATTAGCGTCAAGACAGTTCCAAAAAGTCTTCGTTAACGGTTTATACGCCACAACGATTAGAAACTTTGAAAATATTTCTAATAATGAGAACACATTTATTTCATATCCAAATACACACTATGAAGAAATCACCGCTTTAAATGAACACGTTGATGTTCTTAAAAGAGAACTTAATGGTGCCACTCTTATTCCAAGTGAAAGTGGTTACACTAATTTGGAATTAGATTACGTTGATATCATGAATCAAGTTGTTTCATTTGAATCATTTAAGAAAGAATTAGAAAACATCATCTTTGTGTCACAAAATTATCGTAATGTCTTAATTGAAGTCTATTACGAATTAGGTGATGAAATACTTACAGATGATGATATTTCTTATATCTTCAAAGTATTAAGAGAAAACTTTAACGATTATCCAAACGCTTTATATTCCGTTAATGAAGATAAGAAGAGTGTTTATCTCTATCTCCCACGTATCGATACATTAAGTAAAATTAATGAACAATTAGAAACATGTATTCGTAATACATCTATTTCTAAACGTCTCGTGGAAGGTGTGACTACTTTATCTGCGCACTTCTCTATTGTTTGCTATCCATATTCTGATGTCCATGAAATATTCCCAGACTTAAGATACGCAAAACGTCAAAATAAAGATATCTTCTTCTATTTACCAAATAGATTAAATACATTAGAAAATGACGCTATTATTAAAAACTCCATGAACTTAAATAAGATGAGCAAGATCATTGCTCCTCTTCTAAATATGGATATGGGCTTAGAAAGTGTCCAAACAAACGTCAAAGAAATCGAAACAGTGCTCAAAACAGTCGCTCAGTACTTCAAAATGGACTACACTGGTATTATTTCCTTTGACGAAGTAAAAAACGTCTATAACATCGCTTATCAAGTCGCCGATAAAGAATTACCACCTTTAAGTAAGGACGGTAGTATCGCTAAAGAATTCGTCGACATCATGGATAAGGCTAAAGATGATGATTATTCATATTATTTCGCTTTTAGAAATCATGCGAATAACGCTTTAGGTAGACACCTCGATAGAGTGGGTCTAGAAAGCGGTTTCTATTATGTTGTTAAAGATAGTGAAAGAGTAGTCGCTGTTGTTTATTTCTTTAATAAGAATAAACCATTCTTCATTGACTCTTATGTCCAAGAATCCTTAGTGGTCCTTTCTAATAAGATTGCAATGTTCATTCTTTCTGAAAGACGTGATAGAGAAGTCGAAAGCTCATATCATGAAATCGACTCTATTCTTAAATTATCTGATTATTCCACATATCGTATTTCTAATGAAGATAGAACTCTTCTTAGAGCTAGTGGTACGATGAAACAATTATTTCCAAAACTAGAATTAGGGGAGAAGTGCTATAAAACTCTTTATGGCTTAGACGCTCCATGTAAGGACTGCCCATTATTAACTGGCAATAAAAAGAGCATGAAGTTTGGTAATGATAATTATGAAACTTCTTTAGTTCTTTCTGAACATAATAAGACTTATAC
Organism: uncultured Erysipelotrichaceae bacterium; assembly: GCA_902777015.1. Classification (GTDB taxonomy): domain Bacteria; phylum Bacillota_I; class Bacilli_A; order RFN20; family CAG-826; genus RUG14515. Next base: position 40,682 of record CACYSA010000004.1, read on the forward strand.
CGTTATGGCGGTCAAGAATTTATTTAACCGTAAAGCCCATCACCGTTATAACCAAGACTTTATTATTAATTCCTTCCATTCTCTCGTGGAAAATCTTGAAAACGCCTATGAGATTAATGGTAAAGGTTATCTCTTATTATTAAGAATTGATAATATGGATGAACTTATCGAAACCCATGGCTCTGAAGGCTATATTGGTATTATTCGTGACTTTGTTAAACGCATTAAGAAAATGCATAACGGTTTAGAAAATATCTATTATTACAATAACCAATTCTTATCATTACTCTATGAAGAATATGGTCAAACAGACATCTTAGATGAATGTGAAAAGATCTTTAAGATTGCTCATGATCAAACCGTGGAAGCGCACCGCGCTAACTATGTTTTGAATATCACATTCTTACCTGTTTCTTATCCTCGTGTTTATCCAAATGCCGCGAGTTTTGTTAAACAAGCAGACTCATTTGCTTCACGTGGTAAATACGCCACAAATAAAGACTTCATCTATTTTGATGAAAGTGACTATTCAAGAAGCGCCAACAGAGAAGAATTCTTACTCTCTGTTATTAAGAAAGCCTTCGGTGATAGAACGTTCGACGTCAACTTACAACCAATGGTTAACGCTAATGATAAGCAAATCTATGGTGCTGAATTATTGTTACGTATCGTTGATGAATATCGTAATACCACATTTAGAACTGATGAATTAGTGAATATTGCCGCTAAACATGACCAAATCACAATTATTTCTCATGCTTTACTAGACTATATTAAAGTTCTTTATAAAGACTATGGTCCTGTCTTCTTTGCGAGCTTAGGCTTCAAACGTTTAGCTCTTAATACTGACTATTCTTTCTTCACCGATAAGAATTTCCGTAATGATATTAAGAAATACTTAGACGAAATTAAGATGCCAAAGCACTTCTTAGCCTTTGAAATTCCTGAAAGTGATGTTGCTAACCACATGAACGAATTCAAAGAAATCGCTAAGATGACTAAAGAATTTAATATCGTTCTCGTCTGTGACCAATACACCGGTCGTTTCGTTTCTGTTGAAATGTTAAAAGAAATCGGCTTCAACGAAGTGAAGATTTCTCGTAACTTAGTCTTACATATCGATAGTGATAACCAACGCGCGAATGCCTTAAAACAACTCTTAGCGTTAATCAAACGCTTAGACTTAAAAGCCTCTATCGTTGGTGTGGAAAACATCGACCAATACTTGCTCATTAAAGACGCTGATAATACAGCATTATTACAAGGCTTCTATTTCTATAGACCACTTGAAAAGCAAGCTTTAATTGAAACAGTTCGTGGTACGAATAGACGTGTCCAACAAGAAGAACCTAAGAACAACTAACCAATTAGGAAATCTTCTTCCACGTAATGATATTTGCCTTGTTCATCAAAGCTCATTTTCGTGCCAGTTAATTGTAAGAAGGTAATAGGTCCAAGTCGACCGATAAACATCAAAATAATAATAATCAATTTGCTTCCAACTGATAAATATGGAGTCACACCTGCAGATACACCAACTGTACCAAAAGCAGAGAATACTTCATATATAAGGGCGGAAGCTTTTGTGCTTTCTAAGCCTAAAGCGTTCATATCTAATGATGATTCAAAAGAATAAATACCAATGAAGGCAACGACCACAACGCTGACGCCTAAGATAACTAATGACATGGCTTTAACAATAACTTCATTAGAATAACTTCTATGGAAAGAAGTCACTTTACGACCTGTTAAATAGCAAACCATGGCAAGAATAATAATATACAAAGTAGTGGTTTTAACGCCACCGGCGGTGCCTAATGGGTTACCACCGAAGAACATTAAGAAACAAGAGAAAACTCTATTCAAAATGCTCATCTTATCTTGATCAACAGTGGCAAATCCCGCCGTTCTACAAGTCACAGATTGAAATAAAGCATCAAATGGTGATTTAAATGATTGACCAATCCAGAAGACAAAGAAACCCGCTACTAATAATATTGCGGTCATTAATAATGAAATCTTAGTGAACACTCTAAATCTAGAGAATTTACGCTTAGCGAATATATCCATAACAACAAGGAAGCTAATGCCGCCCATGATGATTAAAAGCATAATATATGAGCATAAATAGTAATAAGCCCAATCAGGTAAAGCATCAATAAAGCCACCGTTACCACGGATTAAAGAAGTGCTACCAAATAAGTCAAAACCAGCATTGTTATAAGCGGAAATAGAAGTGAATAATGAACCCCAGATACCATGTGGAATATCTTCAGAGAATTGCAAGAATACTGGTAAACCAAGTAAGAATCCTAATAATTCAAAAGAGAAGGAAATAAGAATGACCTTTCTAATGAAAGAAACAACCTGGGCCATATCTTCACTGTTAACCATTAAAGAGATAAATAAACGATCCTTAAATTGTAATTTACGGAAGAATAAAGTTAATACGAAAGTAAAGATGGTGATAAAACCTAAACCACCAACTTGAATAAGTATTAGTAGTATTAATTGTCCTGGGAAAGTTAATTCTTGACCAACACCTTGCGCAAAGCTATTTAAGCCAGTCACACAAGTCGCAGAAGTGGCTAAAAATAAACAATCAAGGAATGAACCATAATTTTTAGCCGTTCTAGAAAATGGAAACATCAAAAGAACAGCGCCTAATAAAATGATGCCAACGAATGACAAAATAACGAGTAAATATGGGTTCAGACGTTTTTTGTTATTGTTCATACCGATAGGTATACCCCTTTTAATAAAAAATAGCAAGCATTTAAAACTTGCTATATTTTTAAAGAAAGCGTTAAGCGGTTGGCCAAGTTCGATTCTTTTTAAACCATTCAGTCTCTTTTAGAATGATAGAATTGTTGCTTCCAGTAACAAGATAATCTAACCCAGCATTAGAATGGAAATTGATATTACCATTCATAGATTCATATTTGCCAGCACTGTAATCTATCATCAAAGTTGTGACATAAACTTTATCAGTGTGTTTTGCAATACGGTCAATAGCCCTTTGAGCAGGGAACATATTCTCAGCGTTTTCAGTGTATTCATTAGTGCCAGCGCAGCAACAGATACACACTGTTTTTGGTTTAATTACATTTAATAATGCATCAGTATTAGCGGTGTAGCTACCATGGTGTCCACCTTTAAATAATGTGACTTCTGGTAGGTTATTAAGCGCCACTAATGAGGCCTCACCTTTTTCTTCTAAGTCACCAGTGAATAAATAGTGGTTTTCACCTTGTGAGAATAATGCACAAACGGAATAATCATTTTCATCATTTGTCTTCTCATGGTAGAACTTTTGATCAAGAATTTCCATAGTGATACCAGCGGCAACGTGATATACTTTTTGTGCGCCATTAGTGCCTGCAATACAATCAGCAGCGGTGTAGTGATTGACAATATTTCCTTTACCAATTTGTTCATCTCTTAATGAAACATAATCCTTATAAACTTTAGAATCAGTATTAGTTAAAGCGAAGTCAATTAATGTATCAATTTTGTATTTCTTTAAGATACCTGTTGCAGTGCTTGTACCGACAAACCCGGCGATATGGTCTTGATGTGCGTGAGTTGCAATGACATATTCAAGAACCCCATCATCACAATAAGTATCAATAAAAGAAGAGATAGTTTTAGCGCTGTCATTTCTGCTACCAGCGTCAATTAAGATATCAGTTTCGCCAGCTTTAATAAATGTTGAGTCACCAGTATATTTATTACCTAATTCAAGGAAATTAATGTCAATTGCATCAACAGTGGTGATCTTTACTTTTCTAGTTAATTCACCTTCATATTTTTGATAAGTCAAATTGTATTTAACAGTGTATGTTGTTTCAACATCAGTCTTAATTGAATCCTTCTTTTCATCATTTAAATAATATGTAGTAACGATATTTTCAGAAATATCTTTACCGTTACATGTCGCAGTGCAACCTTTTTCTTTGTAGGTTGAGTTTAAAGCGATGCTTGTTTCTTTACTACCGTTGAGTTTGAACTCGATTGTGGGAAAGAAATATCGATAGGCAAAATAGCCTCCAACGCCTAGCGCTATTAAGATGATAAGAACAACGACTAAGATAGCAAATCCTTTTGGATTCTTCTTTGCCATTTTCTTACCTTGTTTAATTATTTTCTTTGTATTTAGTTTACTTGCCATTTTATGCACCTCTCTTTAGAACCTCTTTATTTGTTAAATAGATTCCAACTTCATCCAAAAATGCTTTTACTAATCCCTCTTCCATAATGTAATTCCCTCTTTATTGATATTCTTATAAAACGGCAGTATTTTCTTCCACTTATTGTATTTTTTATTATCAATTTCTATAGCGGATAAAACTTTACCAACATCGAGTTCGTATTTTGCTACACATTCTAGCATTTTATCTGTATTATCTTTTTTTATCTTTTTTACAAAAAGAGCAATATCGATATCTGAATCTTCTTTTTGCTCGCCACGAGCATACGAACCATAGATGGTGATAGCGGTGATGTCTTTTCCATAGATTGATGACAATTCTTCAAACATTTTTGCTAATTCGCCAATAAGGACCTTATTCTTTTTCAAAGCAAGTGTTTTTCTATAATTAACATATTTGCCTAGAGATATTCTTTTGTCGTCTGGATAGGGGGCACTAGAGTCTATAGCCCATTGGTTGCCAATCTTGATTCCTGGCAAGCGATTTGACAAAAGAAGACGCCTAATATTGCCGACGTCCTTTTGGTGCTTTAAAGCGTATTGAGTAACAGAAAGATATTGTGCCATTATTATCTCCGTTTAAATAATAACACGATATCGTGTAAATGTTAATATCTTAGAAAAAAAGAGTGAAATTATTCACTCAATTCTTCGTACATGATGTCATGAACGCGGTTAGATAACTCAGTAGCGTTCATCGTCGAGTAATCTTCCCAGTAGAGAACTTGTACGCATTTCATTTCGACTTTAGTTCTTCTTGGGAATCTCTTGTGAATATTACTTGTTCCCTTCATTGTGATAATAACAATAGGGCACTTAGTTCTAATCGCAATATTGAACGCTCCATTATGGAAGTCACCTAAGACAACACTTTCATCTTGTCTACTTCCTTCTGGATAAACACCAACGCTTGAGGCTCCTGAACCAATAAGTTCCGCAGCTTTTTTAAATTGCTCTAAGGATTGCATCTTATCGGAACGATCAACTGGCATATAACCATTTCGCCACATAAATCTACCCGCTAACGGGATTTTCATATTGCTTTGTTTAGTAACAAAGGCTAAGTTGTGTTTTCCTAATGCTTGAGCCACTAACATTGGATCAAATTTACTTTTATGGTTACCCACTAATAAGAAGCAATCATTAGGAACCTTTTCTAAACCAATCTTTTTAACTTTGATATTCGCGTGATTGTTAATATAGGCAATACCACTTGTTAACATCACTCTCGCAAAGTTAGATGGTTTCATATATTTCTTTTTATAAGAAACTGTTAATCTTCCTGATAAATCAAAGAAGATCCACGCTATTGCTAAGCCACCAAAGTAACCAGCGATTAACATCACTAATGGTCGATAAAAGTCATACCAGGCAGTTACTGGCCAAAAAGTGAAGGCACTAGTAATAGAAAGTGCCAAGGCAACAGCGACACAAAATATAGATACTATCATATAAAATTATTCAGCTTTTGCAGGTGGAACTAATTTGATAGCTTTTGGACAAACTTCAACTTTAAATTCATTACCACAGATCATTTCCCCGTCGATACAAACATCGAAATCTTTTGGACCAACCATTCTGATTTCTTTAGCTTGACGATAGACAATTTTCTTTCTTGGTTTATCTAAGTGTTTACCTTTGGTGTAGGTACCAATAATCATACCTAAACCTAAGAATGTCATAGTCTTTAAAATACAGACATCAATTAAACCATCAGTATTATCGCTCTTTGGAGCGCATTTGAATTGACCACCAACCCATTGACCTTGGGCTAATGTCGCTAATAAGATTTGTTTTTCATTAAGTTTTTCGCCATCAGCGTAAACTTCAATATCATTGAATCTACCATATTTCATAGCGTCATGCTTTAAAGCATAGTCATAAGGATTTGTACCTTCCTTAGTACCTTTTGGCAAACCATGTTCTTTATAGTAATTGCCACGCGCACCAACGATGGCGTCAAAACCAAAGTTAATAACGTTTACGGAATATAATGGTTCTCTTAAACTTTGACCAGAAATTTTGCTAACATCGATTTCAATTGGTTTGCCTTCGATTAATGGTTTGAATGAACGATATTGTTCAATAACATCATTCATCGCACCATATGTTTTAACGAAGTCATTACCTGTACCAACAGGTAAAACCGCTAATTCAGCGTTATCAAAGCCAATCATACCATTGACTGCTTCATGAACAGTGCCATCTCCGCCACAGGCGTAGACTCTCACTGTTTCTTTATTATTTTTCTTTAAATACTCTTTTAAGAAAGAAATGAGCGAACGTGGACCTTCTGTCTTATAAATTTCATAATCTAGGCCAGCAAAGCTGTTTTTGATTTGTTCTTCAAAACCTTCTCTACCTTTACCAGCAATAGGATTAAAAACTATTAAATGTTTCATTTACTATGTCCCCTTTTTTCAAACAATAAAAATATAGCACACTAAAATAAATATCAAAAATGAAATTTTTATACTTAAAAAAGAGATTTAACAAAAAGCGGTTATTGTTTACAATAGTAGGGGTAATAATATGATTTTCGCCTTAGCTAAAGAAAGACTTAACAATCATCAAGTAATTGCGTTTCCAACAGAAACAGTTTTTGGTCTTGGTGTTTATTATGATGATGAAGATGCTTATAACTTATTAAATAAGATTAAAAGAAGAAGAGAAGATAAACCATACACTCTTATGCTTCATGACATTAATCAAATTAATAAATATGCTTATATTGATGAAAAAATGATCAAAGCATTAAGTAAGTTTATGCCAGGTCCTTTAACAATATTGTTAAAGAGTAAAGAAAATGTTCCAGGATATGTGACACATAACACAGGTATCATCGGTGTGCGCATTCCTGAAAACAAAGAAGCGTTAGATTTATTAAGATATTTAGAAAAACCATTATTAGTTCCTTCCGCTAATAGAGCGGGAGAAAAGCCAGCAATGAATGATGAAGAAGTTCGTCAAATATTCCAAGATGAAATTAAAGTTATCATCCCAGGAAAAGCAATAGGGGGATTACCTTCCACAATTATTGATCTAACTGGTGAAGAGATAAAACTTATAAGGCAAGGACCTATAAGTTTAGAAGATATTAAAAAAGCCCTTTAGGCTTTTAAATTAGTCTGAGAAATCTTTGTCCTCAACGATATAGAACTGATAATCAGGATATTTATTAGAAAGATTATCATGAATCTCTTTGATTATCTTTGAAGCGTCTTTATCTTTAAAATCCACAATGACATCGAATGAGATTGATTTGATTTCTTGATTACAGTAGAAACCATGAATTTGTTTAATTGTATCGTGTTTCAAGACTTCATCACGGATATCATTTCTAATCTTATTGATGATTGGATCACTGTTGTTACTGGCATAAATTCCAATAGTCATAATGATGCCAAATTTCTCATAAACTTGAGCAGAAATTCTTCTCGTTAATGGGTGAATTTCTTTAGCGGTTAAATCGTCATTTACCTCGATATGAATGGAGCCAATTCCACGGTCTGGACCATAGTTATTAACGATCAAATCATAGGCACCTTTGACCTCTGGATTTTCACACACTAAATGCTTAATTGCGTCACTAGTTTCTTTGCTTGTACGCTCACCAATAATTGAAGATAAGGAAGTGCGTAAAACGCCAATTCCAGACTTCAACATGAAGAGGCCAATGATAATGCCGACATAACCTTCAATGCTAACTTTCCAAATAAGAGCAACACCGATAGAAACAAGTGTGCCTAAGGATAATAATGCATCGAATAAAGCGTCGATTCCTGAGCCTTTAAGAGCCTCACTGTTGACCTTTTTACCGACGTGTCTAAAGTATAATCCTAGAACAATTTTGACCACAACAGCGACAGCGATAAGGATGAGTGAAACAACATTAAATGAAGGTGTCTGATTATCGATAATACTTCTAATAGATTCGACAATCGCGCCGCCACCAGCAATCAAAATAATGACTGCAATAATTAAGCTAGTAATGTACTCAACTCGACCATGTCCGTATGGGTGTTTGGCGTCAGGTTTTTTCTGTGCTAATTTTGTACCAACAATGGTGATGACGCTAGAAAGAGCATCGCTCAAGTTGTTGATCGCGTCCATGATAATCGCAATACTATTAGCGAATAATCCAACTATTGCTTTAAGGACAACTAAACCTAAATTGGTCAATATGCCAATAATACTTGTTCTAACAATGATTTTACTTCTGTTTTCCATAAAAACCCTGCAAAACCTTCCTCAAAATTTCGAAAATTACTTTTGCTTCGTCTTTTTCAAGGCTCACACATTTAGCGATACTTGATGGAATTGAAAGCGCTTTTTCTTTTAATTTGTAGCCTTCAGGAGTTACGCAAACAATTAGTTCGCGTCCATCTTTTTCACCTTTATTCCTTATAATATAACCCTTATTCTCAAGCTTATACAATAGAGGTGTTAAAGTTCCTGAATCTAAATATAATCTTTCGCCTAGTTCTTTGACTGTAACATGATCCTTTTCCCATAACGCTAATAGAGTTATATATTGGGTATAAGTTAGATCCAATTCTTTAAGCAAAGGTAAATAGCGGCGAGTGATTTCTTTACTCACTACATAAAAAGGAAAACAGAGTTGGTTTTCAAGCAACAAAGCTTCTTCGTTTTTCATTTTACTTTTTTAAAGCTTCAACGATTGGGGCTTCGAGTTCTGCTGGTTTGCAAGTTGGTTCAAATCTTCCTAAGAAAGAACCATCTCTACCAATTAAGAATTTGGTAAAATTCCATTTAACCTTCTTTACTTTACCTTTTTCATTTTGAGATTCGAGGTATTCGAATAATGGATGGGCACCTTTGCCGTTCACTTTAATCTTTTCAAATTGCGGGAATTTTGTACCAAATCTGAGTGTACAAGCGGAGTGAATTTCTTCACTTGATCCTGGGGCTTGAGCAAGGAATTGATTGCATGGAAAATCAAGAATCACAAAGCCTTGATCTTTGTATTTTTCATATAGTGCTTCAAGACCTTCGTATTGTGGAGTAAAACCACATCTTGTCGCGGTGTTAACAATGAGAACAACTTGTCCTTTATAAATGCTGAGATCGATTTCATTTCCGAGATAGTCATTTGCTTTGAAATCATAAATATTCATAATTTATTTCCTCCATGATAAATTGTATACAATCTATTTTATAAAGCAATAAAAATGCTCACCGTTTTTTCGATGAGCTATTTCTTTGTAAATACGAGAGCAGGTTTACCGATGACCACGCGAGTGTTACTTGGTACATTCTCTAATAGGAAGACGTTACTACCAATCGTGACGTTATCACCAATATGGATAGCACCTAATAATGAAGCACCAGCGTAGATTGTGACATCATTGCCAACTTGAGGATGTCTTGTCACGCCTCTAAGAGCGTTGGCATTGCTAAGTGACACAGCACCTAAGGTCACACATTGATAGATTTTAACTCGTTTACCAATAGTGGAGGTTTGACCAATAACTGTTCCTGTGCCATGGTCGATGAAGAATGGATAATCAATCTTTGCTCCTGGATGAATATCAATTCCTGTTGAACTATGAGCGGATTCAGAAAGGTATCTTGCTTGCACGCGATATCCTAATTCATATAACGCGTGTGAAATACGATAAGTGGCGATGGCCTTAAATCCTGGATAAGCCATTTTTATTTCATCGATCGATGTTGCGGCAGGATCGCTATTCATAAAGAACTCTAAATCTTCTTTAAGAATATCTTTGATATTATCTAATGCTTCTTTGAATTTAGCGTAGTTTTCTTCATTAACTTCGATGGAGTCATAAAAAAGACCTTCTAATTCAACGCCTTCTTCTTGACAGATAGCGTAAGTGAAGCATTTTTCTAATAATTTGTATAAATTGTTTTTGCAAATCATATGACGTTAGAATTGTGCCATATTTAGGAAAAAAATACAAATGATATAACTCTTAAAAGATGGTACAATAACTATTAGGTTATTAGAGGTTTATCAAGATGGTTAAAAAAAGACACTTCATTATTGTAATCAGCATATTACTCGTCGGATTAATTGTTGGTTCATTTTTAGATTTGCAAATTAATCAAGCTATTTATTCAAAAGGAAATATGTTCGGTCTTATTATGGCGGCCTTTGGTACAGTTCCTTGTTACGCTGGTTTAGCCTTCTTAGGTGGCGGCTTATTCGGCGCGACACTTAAAAGAAAAGATCTCCATCCTGCAATTAGATTTTCTTGCTATGTTTTAGCGGTTGTTGCTTATGGAGTTTCTATCTATTTAGGTTCAAAAGATGTCCCTTCCGCTAACGCGTTTAACAACGAAAGTTTGAGATTACCAGGCATCATTATTTCTGCTGTTCTTTTCGCGGGTGTTGCCTATCTTGGCTTCCGTGCTTGCTTTAAAGAAGATCGTAAAGAATTATGGGCTTTAACCTTAGTGATGATTGTCATTTTTACAGTGGGTTTATTACCTGTTAGTTATGTCATTAAATTATTCATTCACCGTCCTCGTTTCCGTTATGTAGTCTATTCTGGTGAGATACCTTTCCATAACTGGTGGGAGTCTTATAAAGCTTATAAAGATTACTTAGCTACTAACCCTGTTTATGAAGGAATTAATATCACAAAAGAAGAGTTCAAATCATTCCCAAGTGGCCACTCAGGCAGTGCGGCTATCTTAATGATGTTCTTACCATATTTCTCTTCTTTCTATCCAAAATTGAAGGGTAAAGAAACATTATTGTTCTATATTGGTTTTGCCTTTACATTATTAATGATGTTCTCCAGAATGCTAGTTGGTGCACATTACTTATCAGACACATGCATGGGTGCCTTACTTTTAATGGCGGTATACTTTATTGTCCATGTTTTCGCTCATAGCAGAGGCTGGATCTTCAACGAAGAACAACCAAAACAAGATGTAGCGATAGAATAATATCTAGTAGGTTATCAAAATGAAAAGAAATATTATATTTACAACAATCATATCTTCCATGCTTTTGTGCTCATGTTCTTTATTTAAAACATATGACACAACCGCTAAACAATTAAACGTTTATTTATTAGAAAAAGCAATTAAAGAAAATGATATTACAAAGGCTCAAAGCAACACTGTTAAAGCCGAATTTATTGATGGAGAAAAATACATTCCTTATCTATCTTTAAAGCAATATGCTTCCTTCTATGATCCTTATTTGCAAGAAGGCGCAAATAGCGAAGTTAGTAGCACTGGTTCAACCTTAACTTGGACCATTTCTAAAGGCGGACAATTATATTTCGCAGCAATGATTTCTACCTCGTATGGAGAAGTCATGAAAGCGGGAGAAATATCTAACGTAATTAAGGATGAAGTCTATGATAGAGACACTAAATCAATGATGTACGCGATGGACATTTCTGGTGATGCTTTTCCAATCAATGGATCATCAGGATATGCCACATATGAATTTGATAATACCGCTTTTAAACATTTTAGAAAGAATGGTGAAATGTATTATCCATTAGGTTTCTATGATAATCTTTTCTCCTCTTCTTCTGGTCTATATCATTTTTATAATTATAAGAATATCTATGCGACTAGCGATGCTGACAACTTTGCTAAAGAATTTAAAGATGAAAACGGCAATGTCACCAGTTCAGACAAAGAAATGGCGGCCATCACTAATGGTGAAACAATTCCAGATTATTTAATTGATTACAACACTAATATGTTCTTATTCACCATGGAAAATTTCTATGGCCTTAAATATAACTATGAGATTAGTTCCATTAAGCAATACTTTAAACAACAAGGTTTATATAACAATTTATACGCTAAAGATAATTTAACAAGAGGAAATGCTTATTCCTCTGCTTTAGCGTCATTTGATGATAATCATACAGTCTTCGTCAGCGCTAATTCTGCTTGGGGTGAAGATAAAACCACAAGATATGGTGGTCCAGGCATGATGAAAAGATCTTTCTTACGCTCCAGATTATGGGAAATGAAAGAACAATTAATCTGTAAAAAGACTGGTTATGATAAATTACCAGAAGCTTATGAAACAAAATTCAGTTATTTTAGTGAAAGTAAAAAGACTGTCATGTTCACATTTGATGATTTCAAATTTGGTAAATCAAAAGATGTTTTCAAAGAAGATGGTTCTATTAGTGAATACGCTGATAGATTTGATACATATTTCCATGTCTTAAATAAATTACAAGAATATAGAGGTAGAGGTGTAGAAAATGTCATCATCGATATTTCCACTAACGGAGGTGGCGTTGTTGGAATGATGGCTAAATTATTAGCCCTTATTTCTAAGAAGAATAAAGCTTCTTTAAATATGTATGATGAAGCATCTAATGTTGTTACAGTAAATAATGTTCGCGTTGATGCAGATGGTGATGGTCAATATACAGATTATGAAACTTTTGGTAATAGTTTTAATATCTATCTTTTAACATCCGATTGTTCATTCTCATGTGGTAATGCTTTCCCATGCTATGCACAACAATTAGGCGTTAAGATCATTGGTGAAAAATCTGGTGGTGGTGAATGTGCTGTTAATATTCATTACATGCCAAATAGTGAATATATTTATCATTCTTCTAGACTTCATTTAGGTTCATACGATGCAGAAAAAAAGAAATTCAATGGCTTTGAACCAGGTGCAACGCCAGATTATTCTTTAGTGCCAACTGGTCATAAATCATTAATTGAATCTGATGGTAAAGGTGGTTATGTAAATAACATTCCTAGTAATTTCTATGATATCGAATATCTTGAAAGCTTAATTACCCCAAATAAAAACAGTGTTGATATAATTTAGATTTTTCTTATAATTTTGTATGTACAAAAGGGAGTGACTTTATGGGAAATAATAAATATCTTAAGCTCCATTCTTTTCTTAGATATGGTGCCGCTCTTATTGCGATAATTGTTTTCATTTCTTTATTTACCGGAAGTGAAATCGTTCACACTGATTTCAAAGCAGTTGTCTTTGATTGGAAAGAAGTGTTCTTTGGCAATGCTGATTTCAAACCAACAGTGTTAGGCTTTATCGGTTATTTATTCGTCTTTATCGGAGGACTCGCAGGTTTAGCTTTCGTATTCTTTGACGAATTAATTGGTAAAGATTTAACAAAGAAATTATCTTATGTCGCAGGCATTATCATGGTCGTCGGTGGTATCTTCATGTTATTAACAGGCGTGGTATTCAGAGCTGTTAATCATACACCCGCCATTGGTGATTATCGTTTATCCGCTGAAACTATTGTTTATGGTATCTTAAGTATCGTTGCAGGTTTCACCGTTTTCTCGGCTCAAATCTTAGAAAATAAAGGCTACTAATACTTGAAAAAGCTCAATTAACCGGCGACGTGTTCGCTGGTTTTTTGTTTATTACAATTGTAACAATATGTAAATAATCAACCTTATATAAAGTTGCTATAATGAACTTGAGGTAAAAATTATGTACACATTATATACAGATACCGATACCGATATCACTCCAGAAGTAGCGGCTAGATATGGCTACAAACTTATTTCTATGCCATACACAATAAACGGCAAAGAAATACGTCCTTATGTTGATTTTAAAGAATTCGACTATAAGACTTTCTATAACGAATTAAGAAAAGGCACAATTCCTACAACAAGCGCCCTTTCTCCTGTTGAATATATTAATTATTTCGAACCAGAATTTGCCGCGGGTAATGATATTCTTTATGTGCATTTTTCCGCTGCGATGTCTGCGACATTTAATTCACTCCGTTTAGCGATGGAAGAATTAAAAGAAAAATATCCAGAAAGAAAATTAACTTTAATCGATACCAAAGGCATTACATTAGGTAGTTACAATATCTGCTTAAGCATTGGTGAATTATATAAAAATGGTGCTTCCACTGAAGATATTCAAAAATGGGCGGCTACTGAAGTTGATAAAACAGCTTTCTATTTCTACGCTGATGATTTGAAATTCTTTGGTAGAAGTGGTCGTGTTTCAGGTTTCGCCGCTTTCTTTGGCAACATCATTGGCTTAAAACCAATTATTTATATAGGTAATGATGGTAAAATGGCCACTAAAGATAAATGCCGTGGACGTAAACAAACATTACAAAAATTATTACAATACGTTATCGATTTAGAAGATAACATCAAAGAGCACCGCGTCATTATCGCTCATACTGATGCCTTAAATATTGCTGAAGAGTTCGGCAAGATGCTTAAAGATTACTTCGGCGAAGACTTAAATATTGAATATGAAGTGGTGAATCCAACTGCTGGTAGCCACTGTGGACCTAACGCTATGGGTGTTAGCTTCCACGCTAAACATAGATAGAATTGGCGCTATGCGCCTTTTCTTTTATTTAGAAAACCAGTATTATTAAGTTGTATGCAAAAACTTATTATAATTACTGGCGATTTAGCCGCCGGAAAATCAACATTAGCCGCTTCTTTAAGTGAGCAATTAAAAATCCCATTCATTACCAAAGATTCTTTAAAAGAAATAGCGTGTGATGTTATTGGCTATAGTTCTAGAGAAGATAATCGTTTATTATCAATTACCGCTACTAATGACATGATATATTTCTTTAAACAATGCGCTAATGTTGGAACAGATATCATCTTAGAAGCTAATTTTAGACAAAACGAATTAATGGAATTAGAAAACCTTGTTGATCAATATGATTATCAAGTAGTTTTAATCGTTTTAACTGGTGATATTCCATTATTATATCAACGCTTCTTAGACAGATTAGCGAATAGACATATCGCTCATCGTTCAATGAATCTAGAAGAATCATTAGATAAATTTGCGGAATATATTAACAATCTAAGAAATGAAGACTTAGTGTTCTTCCCTCACTACATTGATATGACTAATTTAGATGAAGATGAAGTGACAGAAAACGCTTTAGAAATAATTCATAACGAATTAGGGGATTAATATGCGTTCAATTAAAGAAGTGTTTTATATTGGTCATGGTCCAAGTAGTTCCCATACTATTGGTCCTGTTAACGCTGTTAAATATGTTTTAAATAAATATCCAGAAATCAAATCAGTTAAAGTCACGTTATTTGGTTCTTTAGCGATGACTGGTAAAGGCCACTTAACAGATTACATCATGGATAAATATTTAAAAGATGTCCCACACCGTATCGCTTTTAATGGTCGAAAACATGTTAAACATCCTAATACAATGCTCTTTGAGATCACTCTACCTGATGGCACTTTAAGAAAAGAAACAATTGTCTCTATCGGTGGTGGTGTCATTAATGTAAAAGGTGAAAATAAGAAAGACGGTACTGATTTATACCCACATAAAACACTTTCTGAGATTATGACGTATTGCCGTGAATATGGATATTCTTTATGGGAATATGTTTTATATCATGAAGGTGAAGATATATTGCCTTACGTTGATTCGATTTATGATGCGATTCATGAATCTATTAAAAGAGGTATTGAAGCAGAAGGCCTTCTTCCTGGCGAATTAAAGCTAAAAAGAAAAGCCAAACTCATGTATGAAAACATGATTAAAGAACATAAAGAAAACGATATCCAAACTAATGTCGCAATTGCCGCTTTTGCTGCGAGTGAAGAAAACGCTGCTGGTGGTGTGATTGTTGTCGCTCCGACATGTGGTAGCGCTGGTGTCATTCCAGGTGTTGTTAAATATCTAGATATGAAGAAAGTCCCTTACGAAAATATTCGTCGAGGTTTTTTAGTGGCAGGACTTATTGGTTTATTAGCTAAAAGTAATGCTTCTATTTCAGGCGCGGAAGCAGGATGCCAAGCTGAAATTGGTGTAGCCTGTGCGATGGGCGCAGCAATGATAGCGACAGCCTTTAATTATGAATATAAGAAAATCGCTCAATCCGCTGAAGTAGCGTTAGAACATTCATTAGGATTAACTTGCGATCCAGTTAAAGGTTATGTACAAATTCCATGTATCGAAAGATGTGCAATATTTGCTTTAAAAGCAATTAATGCTGCTTCTATTGTGGAAATAATGCCAATTGAAACCGCTAAAGTTACTTTTGATGAATCGTTATTAACAATGTATATGACAGGAAAAGACCTCCATTCTGGTTATCGTGAAACAGCGAAAAAAGGTTTAGGAAAAGTCATAAAAGAATTATTAAATAAAAATAAATAGTCGTATTGATTAACATTTCGAAAAAATGTTATACAATAATGACATTATTTAATTATGAGAAAGGAAAAGTATTATGTATCGTAAAAATGCTTGGTTAAAGTATAAAGATAACAAAGCAGTGATGGACTTTGCTGAAAACTATAAGCAATTCCTCAGTGTCGCCAAAAGTGAAAGATTAGCGGTTATCGAAGCTGAAAAATTATTAAAAGCCAATGGTTTTAAAAACGTTGAAAACGTAAAAAGCGTTAAAGCGGGTGACCGTGTTTATTTCATTAACAAAAAGAAAAACGTTGCCGCTTTCATCGTTGGTAAAGAACCAATTGAAGATGGTTTAAGAATCTTAGGAGCACACATTGACTCCCCACGTATCGACTTAAAAGAAAACCCATTCTATGAATCTAAAGGTTTCGCTTTAGCAGATACTCACTATTATGGTGGTATTAAAAAATATCAATGGACAACAATTCCTCTTGCTTTAGTGGGTGTTGTTTGTAAGAAAGATGGTACAGTCGTTGATGTTAACATCGGTGATGATCCAAAAGATCCAATCGTTGGTATTACAGATTTATTAATCCACTTATCCGCTGATCAAATGGCTAAAACATTAGCGAAAGCTATTGAAGGTGAAAACCTTGATATCACATTAGGTTCCATGCCATTAAATGAAGAAGAAAAAGAACCAGTTAAAGCCAATGTCTTACGCTTATTAAAAGAAAAATATGATGTCGAAGAAGAAGACTTTGTCTCCGCTGAAATCGAAATCGTTCCAGCTGGTCCTGCTAGAGACTATGGTTTAGATAGAAGCATGGTTGCCGGTTATGGCCACGATGATAGAAGCTGTGCTTATACATCTTTATTAGCGTTATTAGATACAAAAGAAGTTAAGAAAACTGCTTGCTGTATCTTAGTTGATAAAGAAGAAATCGGTAGTGTTGGTGCTACAGGCGCTCACTCATTATTCTTTGAAAACGCTATTGCTAAATTACTTGCTTTAGCAGGTAATAACAATCCATTATGGGCCGCTAGACTTGCCATGGAAAATAGTGAAATGTTATCTTCTGACGTCAGTGCGGGTTATGACCCATTATATGCTTCTGTTAATGATCCAAAGAACGCTGCTTATTTAGGTGAAGGTTTGGTCTTCAATAAATATACTGGTAGCCGTGGTAAATCAGGTAGTAATGATTCCATGCCTGAATACTATGCTTTCATTAGAAAGACCATGGATGACGCTAATGTTAACTGGCAAAATGCCGAACTTGGTAAAGTTGACCAAGGTGGCGGTGGTACAATCGCTTATATCTTAGGCAACTACAATATGCGCGTTATCGATGCTGGTATTCCAGTCCTCAACATGCACGCTCCAATGGAAATTGTTTCTAAAGTTGACGTTTACGAAGCTTACTTAGGTTATAAGGCATTCTTGCTCGCATAATTATCTATATAAAATCAATAAATACCTCGTTAATGTATAGCGGGGTATTTTTTGCTAAAAAAGACTTTGACAAAGACTAGTAAAAATATTATCATATTTAAGCATTTGGCGGGTGTGGTGAAGAGGCCAAACACACCTGGCTGTGAACCAGGCATTCGTCAGTTCGAATCTGATCACTCGCCCCAAACTATAAAAATCGAACCGAGCAATCGGTTCTTTTTTGTTTTTTATTATCTTATTTTATGAATTCAAAATTAATAAAAAATTCTTTAAAAAATGTGTAATAAAATGCTTGACACTATAATACCTCGTGATATGATGTATACCGTAAGAAGAGGTATGAAATGGATGCGCAATTAAAAAGAGGAGTGCTAGATGTCTGTGTCCTCGCAGCAATTAAAAACGAAGATTCATACGGCTATAAGATTATTAAAGACCTTAAACCGATATTAGAACTTTCTGAATCCACTCTATACACAATTCTTAAAAGATTAGAGGAGGGACGCATGCTGATTGTCAGATCTACTGAATATGAAGGCAGGCTCCGAAAGTATTATCACATTACTGACATTGGTTTAAAAAGGATTGAAGACTTTAAAAACGAATGGAAAGAAATAATGGATATCTATTCTTTTATTGATAGGGAGGGTTAGGTATGTACAAATACGAATTTCTAACCGCACTAAGGGAACAATTAGTGGGGTTACCAAAAGAAGACATCGAAGAACGTATTAGTTTCTATGAAGAAATGATTAATGACCGTATTGATGAAGGTAAAAGCGAAGAAGAAGCAGTAGCCGAGATTGGTACAGTCGATGAAGTAGTCAAAGAAATCGCTGGTGATACAAAACTAGTCACACTGGTAAAACACAAGATGACACCTAAGCGCTCGTTACGAGGCTGGGAAATCGCCATCATCATCGGTAGTTTCCCGTTCTGGCTACCAGTTGTCATTGTGAGCTTTGTCTTAGCGTTAGTGGGATTCATTCTCTTATGGACATTAGTAATAGTGACTTATACAGTTGAAACAGCCTTATGGGCGGGATCAGCAATGTCAGGTATTAGCTTTGTAATGACATTAAGTAATGGAGAACCTAACTTCGCAATGCTTGGTATGTGTGTGATGGCGTTAGGTGGAGCAATCTTAATGATCTTTGGCTGCTATGGTTCTACAAAATTAACAATTGGATTAACAAAACGTATGATGATTGGCATTAAAGCAGCCTTCATCAGAAAAGGAGGAAGAAAATAATGAAAAAGATTATATTATTACCTATTATTCTTGGTTCTGCCTTATTAGTGGCAGGTACAGTCGTGACTGTTGTTGCAGTTACTAGAATGTCAACTAGCTCAGGAGCGGGTCATATTCAAAATAGTTATGACATTAAAGAAGAATATACATCATTCAACGCTGAACTTGCGACCGCTGACTTTGAAATCAAATTATCAAACGATGGCAAAACCAAAGTTGATTGTGATGAAAAAGAAAAGCAACATCACGATGTCAAAGTGGAAAACAACACATTACAAATCAAATTAGTGGATGAACGCAAATGGTATGAAAAATGGTTTGATTGGGATTTTAGAAATATGAAAGTTACCGTATACGTGCCTGAAAAAGCCTATGAAAACTTCAATATTAAGAGTAGTACAGGTTTCGTTAGAACTCCTGATAAAATCTCATTCAAAAACTTCACCACAAAAGTGAGCACAGGTAATGTTCAAGTCTATTCTGACGTTGAAGAAAAAATTCAAATCAATTCTTCTACTGGTGATGTCTCTTTAGATGGTTTGACCGCTAAAAACATTAATATTGAAACTTCCACTGGTGATATTGCGCTTAATAAGATTACCGCAACAGGTGATATTACTACCAAATCAAGTACAGGTGGTGTTAAATTAATCGATACGACATTCGTTAATCTCAATACCAAAGCTTCTACAGGTAATGTAAGATTAACTAATTCTGTAGGTAGTAAACATATCCAAATCAAAACATCAACTGGTAGCGTCCGTTTCGAAGATGCAGATGCTGAAACATTGGATATTGAAACAGATACAGGTAGTGTTAAAGGCACATTATTAACAAGCAAGATCTTCGATGTTGATTCAGATACTGGTAGTAAAAACTATCCAAGAGGTTCTACTCAAGGTGGTCTTTGCAAGATCAAAACCGACACTGGTGATATCAATATCTCAATTAAATAAGTTAATATCCAAAACAAAAGGTCCGTTAAATCGGACCTTTTAAATTAAGTCCTCCAAACTTTAAGGGGGACTAGGTACCCCTCCAAAGTTAAGTAGGATTTTTAACGTTATCACCAAAGTTAAGTAGGGACTCGAAGGGATGCCCT
>CACYSA010000005.1 GCA_902777015.1 uncultured Erysipelotrichaceae bacterium
ACTATTTAGATTATAAATCATTTTTTGATTTTTACATAATTTGATAGTTGTTTTTGTCGTGGAATGAAGTTTTTGCTTGACTTTGCTTATCTAATTTTCTTTATTATTTTATAAGATTATTGCATACTATTTTTATGGAAAAAGTTTTTAAATCTACAGATGAATTAATAACAATTCTTGAAAAAAAGGATTGTCTTTTTCACAAAAACAAAGAGCAAAGAGATTGCTTAATGAGAATAATTATTATTGTATTACCGCTTACAAGAACCTTTTCTATAAGAAAGATGAAAGAAAATATAGAGATGATGTCGATTTTGAAGATCTCTATGAAGTTTATTCATTTGATAAAGCGTTGAAAACGACAATTCTAAAGCACTTATTATTTGTTGAACAAAAGATAAAAACTGCCTTAAGTAATCAAATATCTACTAAATATGGTGTCGATGAAAAGAAATATCTTAAATCAGTTAATTTTGATAAAACTAGCCCATTCCTTGATCAAAATCTTAACAAGATAAGAAAACAAACTAGAACTTTCGGAGGTAAAAATACTGCTGTCAGACATTATAAAGAAAAACACGGATTCATTCCCTTTTGGGTTCTTTCTAAATGTTTAACAATGGGTGTTATTAGAGATTTTCTTTATATCCTAAAACCAAGTGATCAAAGCGTAATTATTGATTCTTTATTAGAAAGGACAATAGACAATAAACCTGTTAAGAAAGCTAAATCAATGATCGCTCTCTTTTCTGATATTAGAAATATGTGTACTCATGATGAAATGTTGTGTAGCTATGTGCACGAAAGAATCACAATTCCTCCGTTACCTGAACATAATTGTGTAAAATGTAAAAGAAACAAAAACGGGGAGCCGATCCAGGGTAGAAGTGATATTTTAGCGTTGATTATAAGCATAAAGTACTTTGTAAATAGAACTATGTATAACGAGTTCATTCAAAACATCTCATCCTGTATCAATAAATGCTACAACAGAATTAAACACTGCGTTACTAAAGAAGAGTTTCTTAATTATATTGGTCTTCCTGAAGATTACGAGTCATTAAAGAAGATTTAACATAAGGCAATTGTAAATATTAAAGCAGTTGCTAGAAGGTAGGCTCAAAATAGTATTAAACAATTTTTAAATTGTGTCTAAAACATATTTCTCTATCTATTTTCTAAATACATGCTATTATGTAGATAGTTTCAGCATTACATACGATAATTTGAATCAATAAATATATTGGTTCCAAGGAGATTCTTAATACATATGAAGAAGATAAGCTATTTTGTCGCTACCCTCGTGGGTGTTTTGACTATGTCTTTAATAGGGTGCAGCGCTAAATTACCTACCACACCATATGAAAAAGTTAAATACGCTTTTAATGGTGTTGAAAAATCACTTAAAACACCTAAAGCAAGTAAGAAATCTTTATTAAAACTAAAAAGAAATAAAATAGGTGGTAATAATACCGAAAGTGGTCTTAATACAATATTTAGTTTATATACTGACGAAGATAAAAGAGATGACTTCTTAGATGATGTTTCTTATAATCAACCCCCAATGATTCAATTCCAATATATCAAGAAAGTATTAGAAAAGATTGGAAACGGGTATGAGTTTAATAAGAAATACTATGACACTATTACTGGTGATGTCTATGTAGATATTAATACCGGCCATAAAAAAGATGGTGGTGATGAATTTAAATATAACTACACCTTTGTTTTAGGTCTGGATATCAATATTGATGAAAATGATCTTATCACCGCGGATGTATCATTTGATATCAATCTTAAAAAAGGTAGTGAAAGCTATACCACTAAATGGTACGTGGGAATAGAACTAGATTATGATATGGCTAATAACTCTCCTAACTATGTTATGAGCATGGTAACAGAGAATGATGAAAGACAATTACCATATTATGGAAGATATACATATGAATATGATTACGTTGAAGTAAAGAACTCCGCGATTAACGAGTGGAGAAAGTTCTGCATGGATAATGATCATCGATTAGTGAAAGACGATACCCATCAAGACTTCAATTCATATGTTAATGAAGGATGTTCATATAAAGTCGATGCCTGTTCTTGGTATAAAGATGGTACCTATTACAAAAATAAGAAAGTTAGACAAGAAGGCGAACCCGCTAAAATAATAGCGAACGCCCTATTTACTAACTTAGGATTAAACACTAATGAGATTAACGCTGATGCTTTCTTTAATAAAACCGGTGAAGTAAATAGCAAGATTAAAGATTGTTATAATGACTTCTCTAAGATTGCAAAAGAAGACATTATCTATAATCTAGTTTGTAAAGAAGATGAAGAAGAACATCAACAACAAATTGTTAGTATCAGAGCGATGAATGGTGATTTATCAGGTGGAGTGAGTAACTATCAAGTACCATCAACTGTCACAGTAAGAGAATTATTAAGTGGCTTTGTTGATGGCTCTGGTGAAAAACTAGCTATTCATTTATATTATGCTGATCAAAATGACGGTCTTGTTTCAGAAATAACTGATTTAGTGTCTTTAAGATACTTTGTTAGACAACAAGATAATGATGAAGCTATTGAAGTCAGTCTAACCGATACCTTATATGACATTATGGTTAGAGGTAAATTTACAAGTAGATGGTTATATATTGCCTTTATGGATAATCAAAATATCGGTGGAATGATGGACTTCATCTATTCAGGTGATTTACCAGATACATATGTTAAACCAACATTCCCTAAAGTTTTGTTAGACTTAGGTATTCCTGAATACGATGGTGAAAGAATTATGTTTGGTAGCCAAGAATATAATCATGAACCATATGTATTAGAAATTACAAATACTAAATACGATGAAGCTCAAGCATATAAAACAAAACTCACTAACAGTGGTTTCGCCGCTGATTATGAATACTATGGTTCATATAAAGGTAGATATTACCGTAAAGAAGTAAACAATAAATATTTATATGTCAACTATGATGATAGTGATGTCTATAGTGGTGTTGTAACTATCCGTGTATTCCATGAAGATAAACCAGAACCACCAGTGGAAGATGAAGTCAATTCCATTACCATGGTCGGTGATTTCAATGATTGGGATGTCACAAGTGGTGGTATGGTCATGATGAAAAGTGGCGACAAAACATTCTATCTTAACCAAGTTCGTGTAGAAGCACATCAAGCATTTAAGTTTGTGGTTAATAACCAGTGGGGCGTAAGAGGTGGTTTTGGCTATAGTGACTTTATTAATCTTCCTGATTATGCTCAATTCTTAACAGGTGGCGAAAACAATAATGTTGTGGTTTTAGATCAAGCACTAGTGTTAACAATTGAAGCCACTGTTGAGAGCAGTAATGATATCTTCTTTAATATCATCAAACTCGAAGTCCAACAACCAAAATAATAATTGAATAATATTTTAATGTAGAATAATCTATGAATATGGATTATTCGATTCTATTACCTGTCTATATCAAAGATAAACCAGAATATCTTGTTTTAAGCATCGAAAGTATGCTTAATCAAACTGTTAAGTCTAATGATTTTATTATCGTTAAAGATGGACCAGTAACAGAAAGGCTGGATGCTGTTATTGATAAATATGCTTCTAATTCTAATAATCATATTAACGTAGTCGCTTTAGAACAAAACAGTGGTCTAGGTGCAGCGTTAGACTACGGTTTGGGATTCTGCAAAAACGAACTAGTCGCAAGAATGGACGCGGATGATATATCTTTACCCACTAGATGTGAAAGATTATTAGAACTATTTAATAACGATCCAGAATTATCAATCGCGGGCACTAATATTGATGAATTTTATGATGACCCTAATGTCATAATATCTTCAAGAGTGGTTCCAACCACTGATGAAGGTATTAAAAAATACATGCATAAAAGGCAACCATTTAATCATCCCACAATTATGTTTAAAAAAAGTGAAGTCTTACGCGTGGGTTCATATCCTCATATCAAACATATGGAAGATAAAGACTTATTCTTTAGAATGATGAATATGGGGTGTAAAGGCGCGAATATAGGGGAATCATTATTATTATTTAGAAGTAACGCTGATAATTTTAAAAGAAGAAGAGGTAAAGCCTATAGAAAAGCCACAATAGAAGTGGCTAAAAAAGCTTATAAAAATGGATATGTGACATATGGTGATTATCTATATATGTATTGGGGTCAACAGTTAATGCGAATATTACCTAATTGGTTATTAATTAGATTATTAAGGAAGAAACATAAAAAGAAATAAATGTTTCTTTTTTTATAATTAATAATTAATATATTAACAAATGGAAAAGTATGTATTAAGAAAGTCACAATATATATATCTATTCTTTAAAAGAATAATGGATATATTATTTTCTTTTTTAGCAATCATTATCTTATCTTGGTTTATCTTAATACTTTTAATTATTAATTTATTCGCTTCTAAGGGCCATCCAGTATTTATTCAACAACGTATTGGCAAAAAAGGTAAATCCTTTGGTGTTCTTAAATTTAGAACAATGAAATATGGTGTTGATGAAAATCTAACAAGCGCAGAAATAATAAACGAACAACAATATTTAACAGGCTTTGGTAAATTCTTAAGAGTTACTTCTTTAGATGAGGTATTACAAATATTTAATGTCTTTATTGGTCAGATGTCTTTTATTGGTCCTAGACCATTAATAGATTTAGGTGTGGATCATTTAACTAATGAATACCGTAAAGAAAATGGTTCTATTAATTTAAGGCCTGGTATTACTGGTCTTGCTCAAATAAATGGTAGAGTTAATGCTTCTCCAGAAAAGAAAAGTGAATACGATGGTTTATATTATCAAAAGGTATCTTTCTTTTTAGATATCAAAATATTTTTTGTCACAATATTTAAAATATTAACAAGAAAAGATATATTTGAAGAGAAAGAACAAAATGAATAATAAATTTAATATTCCTGTTGCCTTATTTACATTTAAACGTTCTAACACTGTGGAACGTATTTTAAAAGTATTCAAAACAGTAGGGGTTTCTAAGTTATATCTATTTTCTGATTACGGTCGTAATGATAGCGAGAAAGCCCTAGTGGAACAAACCAGAACAGAAATCCTAAACATGATTGATTGGGACTGCGAAGTCATTAAGAAGTTCGCTACTGAAAATAAAGGTGTCTTTAATTCCATCGCGATGGGCGCTAAAGAAGTATTTGAAGATGAAGATAAAGCCATATTTTTAGAAGATGATAATTTACCTGAAATATCATTCTTTAGATATTGCGAAGAAATGCTTAATAAATATGAAAATAATGATGAAGTGTTATGGATATGTGGCACGAATTATGAAAGTAAAAGTGAATATTTAGATACTGATTATATATTTACTAAACATATGCTCCCATGTGGCTGGGCCTCATGGGCTCATAAATTTAATAAATATTATTTAACATCTTTTGAAATATTAAATGATAAAAACAATATTAAGAAAATTAAAAAAGCTTATGAATATAAATGGTTATATAGTCAACAAATAAGAAACTTCAAAATGGAGAAATATAGAGAAGACCATAATAGAAGATATTTATCATGGGATTTCCATATGGCAATGTCACTAAGATATTTTAATAAATATGGTATTGCCCCTAAATATAATCAGATTAGAAATATCGGTGTGGATGTCCATTCCACACATGGTGGTAATTCAATGAAAAAGCCTAATACAGCGAAGTTCTGTGAAATACCTACTTATGGATTACCTGAAGAATTAAAAGGACCAGAAAAAGTAGAAATAAATAAAAAGTGGGAAAAGAATATTACTAAGATCGTCTTAGTGCCACTCTACATAAGACTCCTATTCCCATTTATTACATTTACTAAAAAGCTATTAAGAATGTATCCAGATAAGTCATTTATAAATAAATAAAGTTATTATGAGTAATAAGATTATCTTCTTTACTAGGCAAGAGCCTAAAGAAACATTAGCCCAATACTTGCGTATCTTAAAGTTAAGAGATTTATTTAAAAATGCCTTTGATAGTGAAGTAGAACTATTTAATACATATGAACCAATAAATAGAATTAAATTATTTATTAAAACTAAAAAAAGAATAAAAGAATATCTAAAGACATTAGATGACACCACTAAGATATTTGTTATCGATACTTTAGAACCAGGAAGTATTAAATTATTAAATAAATACGCTTTAAAGCATAATATTAAAGTCTATATCGATATCGTTGAATATGCTGATCCTAAAGAAAAGAAGGTAGGTAATTTATCTCCTTCTTTAATTCTTAATCACCATATGATTAATAAATCGGTGAAAAAGAATATGGTAGTTATAGCGATATCTGATTGGTTTGTTAGATATTACGCTAAAAAGGGAATAAGAACATTATTTATTCCTAATTTAATTGATGATAATGAAGAAAATTCATCTTTCATCGTGGATAGAAAAGAAGATAAGGTTTCTTTTATATTCGCTGGCTATCCCCAAAAGAAAGATGCTTTAGATATGATAGTTAAAGCATTAATTAATATTTATAAAATTAGAAACGATTTTATATTTAATATCGCTGGTATTTCTAAAGATGATTTCTTTAATAAATATCCATATCTAAATGCTGATAAAGATATCATTAATTCATTTACTATATTCCACGGACAATTATCTAGAGAAGAAATAAGAAAACTATATTACGTGTCTGATTATTCGATTATTTTAAGAGATCCAATGTTATTAGTCACTCAATCAGGCTTCCCCACTAAATTTAGTGAATCTTTAGGCTATGCTAGACCAGTTATTGCTAATGACGTAAGTGATGTAAAAATGTACCTAAAAGACGGTTATAATGGCTATTTAATTGACGAGTTTCATATAGATTATTTATCTAGTGCTATTAAAAAAGCATTAGATAATAAGAAGAATAGGTCTATAATGTTTAAAAATGCTTTAGAATCTTCTAAAGAACATTTCTCCCCATCAATCTATATCAACTTGTTAAGAAATGAAGACAAATAGTAATCCATTATCTCGCTTAATCAATAAGATTCCTCACGCTGTAATCTTCGTTTTGATTTTGCTTTTATCCATTATCATTGATGGTTCTATTATTTATGGTTTCAGTGGTTCTTCATTAGTGGCTAACGAAAGAGCCTTAACTAATTTACAAATTGATTCAGGATCAAATATCCATATTAGATATAGTTTAGCTAATCAATCAGAAGCTTCTAGATTATCTTTTATTAATCCCGTTAATGATTTTAATGCCTATCGTATTAAAGAATTAGGTAGAAGTGTTACTTATGTATGCAATAAACAATATGAAGTCCAATATGAAGAAATAAAATTCAATTGTTCTTATATTGTTTATGGTGATTTTTATAATGATAGTTTTACTACTAGTAGATTTAGATTAGCCAATGGTAGTTATGCGAGTATCACTAATGAAAACTACATTTATATCTCTCCATCATTTTTAAAAAACATCACTGGCTTAAAAGCTAATGACGCGATTGGTAAAAAGATCAAATTATCATTAAACGAGAACAAGGAATATATCATCGGTGGTGTACTTCATGAAAGCATAGCCGCTGATTCTGGAATCCATTTTAATCATCTATTCGATAGTTCTTATATTCTTTTTGGTAGTGCTTCCCTATATAAATACGGCTTCACTGATTTAATGTTTACATCCACTGATGAATACTTTGTTAATGATGCATTAGATTTTATTGATACATATAACAAATCATATCTTAAATATAACGATGCTTGGATGAGAGTAAGTTCATATAAATCATATGTTGAAGGTAAATATATAACTTCTAACTCATCGACAGTATCAGCGAGATTTAAAGATGATAAAGGTAGTGACTTCTATTCGTTTATTACCATCTTTGTTATTACCATTACTTTATTAATCTATATTGCATTAGTCATCTTCTATGATTTCAGAAAAGTGAAATGGTTTATTAAAGTACCTAGTGCTTTACTTTTGTTTGGTTATCAATTCTTAATATCATATTTCTTTACTAAACAACTAAAAGCGGGTCTATTTGTGTCTCGTTTATCTTTAATATGCTTTATGGTCTTTATGATTATCTCTTTAATCGCTTATATTTATACACTTGCTTTCTTTAATTACGAAAGAAAGAAAATAAATGAGGAAACTGATAATGGATAGGGTAGTTAATATGGAAAACATAAATAACAAACGCCCAACCATTATTAATGGTGTTTTTAAGTTTATTAAAGATTATCTATTCCCAACTTTGGTGGCTATTCTTATCTTATTAACCAGTGGTCACGCGAGAACAACGACAAGACAAGGTGACTTTAATAGATTTACTTTAATCACATTATTTATATTTACTGTTTTCTTTATTGTTTTGTTCTTTATTAAAACACCAACAAAGTTATATAAATCTTTCTTACATCCAATTAAAGATAAGCTATATAAGAATCCATTAATATATACAGTAATTATTCCTATTATCGCTTTAGCGGTATTCTCTTTCTATTATTGGAGACATGTTAATTCATTATCCACGATAGGCCATTATCTATTATTAATTACATTTGGTTTCTGTTTTGCTTTAACTGTCCCTATTAAGAAGTTTATTGATTTCTTTAATAAGACATTAGTGGTTTTATCAGTTATCGCTTTAGTATTATTCTTAACAACATTAACCATTGGTAAATTACCATTCTATACATCAACATTTATATCCGTTAATGAAGCACAATATCGCTCATTCTTAGATGTCTATTTTAGAATTGATGTTGGTGATCCTCGTAACTATGGTCCTTTCTGGGAACCAGGTATCTTCTCATTAATATTAATTATTGGCATTGTTTTTGAATTATTAGTCAAAGAAAAACCTAACTGGGTTAATATCACTGTTTTTGCTTTAACACTTATATCTACATTCTCTACATCTGGATTAATTTTATTAATATGCTGCCCACCTTTATATTTCGCTAAAAAGAAGCATCGATTACCTTTCTATATTTCATTAATCATCTCTTTAGCGTTAGTGTTCTTATTTATCTATTTAGGTGATCCTTCTAGTAATGTACCTTTCTTTAGTAAAGTGTTCGCTAAGATGTTTAACACTAGTACCGCTAATGGTTCATTTAAAACAAGAATAGATTCCCCTCAATATGGTTTCCAATTGTTCTTAATTAGCCATGGTATAGGATATGGTCCTAATTTATTTGATACAGTATATGAATCAATAGGTATTGCTCAAACATCAACATTTGGTTGGTTAGTGGGCGCCTTTGGTATCATGGGCTTATATTTCTTAATTGTCTTTGTGATTGCCTTATTCTGGTATTTCTTTAAAAAGAACAATTTAAGAACGGCTTTATCTGTCTTAGTCTTTACTGTCATTATCACTAACTGTGAACCAATGTATGCTTTCTCAATATTCTGGGTATTAGCGATGTATCCAATTGCTAGCTTAATTAAGAAGAGCTATGTGAAACACGGTTACGTTACTACATTAGATGAATCAGTTACTAATTCTAGTACGGGCACTAAATTAACATTCACTAATTTATCTGGTTCATTAGTCGTTAAAGTATTAGCGCTTTTAATTGGTTTATTTACTTATCCTTTATATATCAAATACTTCGCTAATATGACTCCTATTATGGGTGTAAACGGCAACGAAACAACATATGGTGCGATAGCACTAGGTGCATGGCTAGTTATATTACAAATATTATCTTGGATATTAACTTTTGATATCGGTATTGGTAATGGTTTAAAAAACAAAGTAGTGGCCGCATTAAATGAAAATAGAAGAGATGATGTTCGTAAATATATCTCATGTGCTTATATCACTAATTTAGCGATTATCATCGTTGTTTTAGCATTTGGTGTTCATATTATTGAATCAATTAATTTCAATACCTTACTTAATATTTCTGAACAAGTAGTGCCTCTTAAAACTCTCCAATTAGCGTTCACTCTTGCCTTTATATCAATCTGCTTAGAATTCTTCTTGAAGATTGTTTTAAATATTTATCAAGCATTACAAAAAGAAACAATCGCTTCTTTAATTCCATTATTATCTACAGTTTTATTATTAATATTTGTTTCTATTATTCGTATAGAAAAGATGGATGAAGCATTAATCGCTATTTCTGGCTTCTATATTGCTTCCGTTAATGTTCCTTTAATTATATTAACTATCATTCTTTTTACTACATCGTTAAAAGACTGTAAGCCATCGCTTAAGAAATGGTCATTCCCTGTGGCTAGAAGCATTATTACCTTAGGTGGTTTATATTTCTTAATTCAAATATTCTTATTGATTATTAATTCGACAAATAAAGTTATTATTTCTCATACATATGGGGCATCTGTAGTTACTGAATATGAACCATATCTAAAGATATTCTCTGCGATCACTATGGTGGGTAGCGCAATATCTTTACCTTTATGGACATTAACCGTAAGAGCGGATGTTAATAAAGATTATATCTGGATGAAACGCACGCAAAAGATGACAGTCTATATGGTCATATTATTTATTGTTGGCGCTGCTCTTGCGGCATCATTCTTACAGCTCATATTTAATTTATGGCTAGGTGATGAAACTATTAAAGTCGACTTCTTTAAAGCGGGTATGTTTGCCTTATGGGCGGTAACGACGATTATCTCTTATTTCGCTAGTGCTTTCGCTAATGGCTTACAAATATTAAAACCACAGTTAATCGTGTATGGAGTGGGCGCTATCGCTAAAGTACCATTATTTATTGTCTTAAATAAAGTCGTGCCTAATTTAGATTGGATAAGTTTAATTATTATTGATACAGCGATTATGTTAATCGCATCAATATTAATGATAGTTATTAATCATATCGCTATTAATAATCGCATTAAAAATTTAGAGGTTAGTAATAATGAAAACAAATAGATTTAAAATCTCTAAATGGATCATGCTTTCTTTAGCCATTCTTTTTAATGGTTTTATTATTGTTTATTCATGTTTAAGTGATAAGGTCACTAATGAATGGTCACGTTTTGTTAGTAATATCTTTACTAATCTCATTAATGGTGTGACTCATAAAGAAGTGGAAGTAATTCCTATTACCGCTTTATATCCAGAAATTGATACTGAACGTACATATAACAAACTTCCTGGTTATGAATTAGATGAAATACCATTAGGGTATTGTAAAGAAATAAGCGCAAACTTTAGACCATTTGACGCTACTAATAAAGCGATTAATTTCACGACAGAACAAAATGATGTTGTAAGAATTGAATCAAAATTTGATACCGCTTTTATCTATGGTTTAAGAACAGGTGAAGCTACTATCACAATTAGTAATAGTGATAAAACCATTAGTAAAGATGTAAAAGTTAAAGTTGTTGATAATATTGGTCCAATAGAGTTTTACACAGAAATAAAAAATAAACAAATCGCTATTGGTCATCCAGAAACAATTAATTTGTCATATCTAGATACTGATAAAGATACAGATAAGTCATATCGTTATTCAATCGCCTATGATTTTACAAAGCTACATTTTGATTCATCTGATGAAAGTGTCGCTACAGTTGATAAATTTGGTGTCATCCATCCAATAAGCGAAGGGACTAGCCTTATCTCTATATATTGCGATGGTGGTTTAACAGTTCATAACTATGATATTACAGTGGTAGCAGGAACATCACCCACTCCGTATTCTAATTTAGAATTAGAAGGCAGTGATGTTTGTTATGAAAATGATTACGTTAAAGATAAAGGAAAAGGCAATAAGTATTGTTATCCATTAACAATTAAAGACAATAATAGTTCTCTAAATCCAAAAGATTTCATATGGGAAAGCTCTAATAACTTGAATGTTAAGGTGAACACTAATGGTGTAATGTGGGGCTTTACTAAACTATCAAATACTGATGAACAAGTTACTATTACTGCGACAAGTAAAAAGACAGGTCAATCAGTTAGTAAAGTAGTGACACTAAAGAAACAATTACCAGAAAGCATTACTACTTGCTTTACTATGGGTGAACGTGAAATGTGGTCACCAACACAATTAACAGCCTTTGTGGGTGATGTAGTGACAGCGAAAGTCTATTACGAAGTATCCGCTGATAATCTAAATATCATTGTTAACGCATCTAATGATGAAATGGTTGATATTGTTAATCAAGGTAGCAGTGTTGTTTTAGAATTCAAAAAAGAAGGAACTGTTGATATTACTATCACCTCCGAGTTAGTGCCTTCATTAAGTAAAAAGACAACATTTACCATCACTAAAGCTGGCGCAATTACTAAAGATGATTATGAAGATCTTAATTTAACAATTAGAAAATCTATTGGTCATGCGATGATGTTTGGTGTGACTCAAATATTCACATTCTTAGCTATCTATATGTTCTTCTATGATAAGAAGTGGTACTGGTTAGCGCTTATATCTTTAGGATGTGGTGTTGCTTTGGCAAGTATATCTGAATTAATACAATTCTTTATTCCATTAAGAAGCGGTACATTTATTGATGTTTTAATTGATTTATCTGGTGTCGCCATTGGTCTTGCTTTAGTAGTGGGTATCTTATTATTAATTAAGGTATTTAAGAAATTGAACAAGTAAGTATTCTTCCATAATAAGAGTATCTTAATAGACATTAAAAACAGCTGTGATAATTGCCTACTAGCAACAATCTTTTGAATATTATTGCCCAATACGGAAAAAATATTCAGTGAGTATTATATTTATTAAGGATAAATAATTAGTAAATACGCAAATACTGCTTAAATATTTAGAAATATAATTGATTTTATGGATATCAATAATTATTTAGTTTGCAAAGTTTGCATATTTCTTTTATAATGTGCTTACAATCAATAATGGAGGCACACTATGACATTATTAGAAATAAGAAATAAATGTAAATTAACACAAAAAGAAGCTAGTGATATTACTCATACTTCTTTAAGAACATATTGTTCATATGAAAAAGATGAAGATAAAGCGGATCAACTAAAACTTCAAAGAATTAAACAATTATTAGAAGAATACGCTGATAACGATATCAATGTCTTAAAGGATAAAGTCTTATTAATTACCGGTGGTACAGGTTCTTTCGGTGGTGCGGTTCTTAAAAGATTTATCACTTCCGATTTAGCGGAAATCCGTATCTTCTCTAGAGATGAAAAAAAACAAGATGATCTTAGACATGAATTACAAGTTAAATATCCAGAACATGCTTCTAAAGTTAAATTCTATATCGGTGATGTTCGTTCTTTAGAATCTTGTAAAGGTGTGATGCCTGGTGTTGACTATATCTTCCACGCTGCAGCATTAAAACAAGTTCCATCTTGTGAATTCTTCCCAATGGAAGCTGTGAGAACAAATGTTATTGGTACTGATAATGTGCTTACCGCTGCAATTGAAGCGGGTGTTAAATGTGTCATCTGCTTATCTACAGATAAAGCGGCTTATCCAATTAACGCGATGGGTATTTCTAAAGCCTTAGAAGAAAAAGTCGCTATCGCTAAATCACGTAACAGTGGTCAAACACGTATTTGCTGTACTAGATACGGTAATGTTATGTGCTCAAGAGGTAGTGTTATCCCATTATGGATTGATCAAATTAGAAGTGGTAACCCAATTACCTTAACAGAACCATCTATGACAAGATTTATCATGTCCTTAGATGAAGCGGTTGACTTAGTTTTATTCGCCTTTAAGAATGGTGAAAATGGTGACTTATTAATCCAAAAAGCACCAGCGTGTACCATCCGTACACAAGCGGAAGCAGTCTGTGAACTCTTTGGTGGTAAGAAATCCGATATTAAAGTTATCGGTATCAGACATGGTGAAAAAATGTATGAAACATTATTAACCAAAGAAGAATGCGCTAAAGCGGTTGATATGGGTAACTTCTATCGCGTACCTGCGGACAACCGTTCTTTAAATTATGATAAATATTTTATTGAAGGTGATAAGAAGAGAGCCACGATTGATGAATTCAATTCCAATAACACTAAAATCTTAGATGTTAAAGAAACTAAAGCAAAGATTGCGTCTTTAGATTATATTAAAGATAGATTAAATGAAAAATAGGAGGCCCCTATATGTTCAAATGGCAAGATAACGGTAAAACCAAACTCTTAATCATCTGTGGCACACGTCCAGAAATCATTAGATTAGCCGCGGTGATGAAAAGAAGTAGAGAATATCTAGATACATGTATTTGTTATACAAATCAAAACTATGATAAAAATTTATCAACAGTTTTCTGGGAAGACTTTGATTTAGGTGGTCCAGATATCTTATTACATGTCGCTGGTAAAAACCTTGGTGAGACATGCGGTAATATCATCTCTCAAACATATGACCTCATGGTGGACCTTAAACCCGAAGCAGTCTTAGTCTTAGGGGACACAAATAGCTGCTTAAGCGCGATTAACGCGAAAAGATTACATATCCCATTATTCCATATGGAAGCGGGTAACCGCTGCAAAGACGAATGTCTACCAGAAGAAACAAATAGAAGAATCGTTGATATCATCTCTGATGTCAATCTTCCATATAGTGAAGCGGCGAGAAGATATTTAATCGAATGTGGTATGCCTAAAGAAAGAACATATGTCACTGGTTCTCCAATGGCGGAAGTTCTCTCTATGAATTTAGATAAGATTAAAAAGAGTGATGTTCTTAAACGCTTAGGCTTAGAAAAGAATAAATACATTCTTTTAAGCGCGCATAGAGAAGAAAACTTAGATAGTGATAAGAACTTCAATAATCTCTTTAATGCGATTAATGCTTTAGCAAGAAAATATGATATGCCAATTCTTTATTCTTGCCATCCACGTAGTAAAAAGAAACTAGACGCTAGTGGATTTAAACTTGATCCAAGAGTGAGAGTTAATGAGCCATTAGGATTTAATGATTATAACAATTTACAAATGAACGCTTTAGCCATTGTTAGTGATAGTGGCACTCTTCCTGAAGAAAGCAGTTTCTATTTATCAATTAATAGTCCAATCGCTGCAGTCTGTATCCGTACATCTACAGAAAGACCAGAAGCCATTGAAGCGGGTGATTTCATCATCGCTGGTATTACTGAAAAAGAATTATTACAAGCTACTGATATGGCTATAGAAATGAAGAACAATAATGTATTAGGTAAGCCATGTCCTGATTATGTAGATACATGTGTCTCTATGAAAGTAGTGAGAATCATTCAAAGCTACACAAATATCGTTAATAGAATGGTGTGGAGAAAAGAATAATGAAGATTCTAGTAACTGGTTCTAAAGGCATGGTGGGAACCGCCTTAATCAATAATCTTAAAAATATAAGAGACGGTAAAAACAAAACAAGACCTAATATCCATATTGATGAAATATATGAATATGATTTAGGTGATGAAGATAAACTAGATGCTTATTGTGCTGATTGTGACTTTGTCTTTAATCTAGCGGGAGTTAATAGACCACAAAATCAAGAAGACTTTATGAAAGGTAATTTTGGTTTTGCTTCTACCTTATTAGAAACATTAAAGGAACATCATAATAAAGCTCCTATTATGTTATCTAGTTCCACTCAAGCATCTTTAAGTGGCAGATTTGGTAATAGTGAATATGGTAAAAGTAAATTAGCGGGAGAAGAATTGTTCTTTAAATACGCTAAAGAGAATAATACTAAAGCATATGTCTATAGATTCCCAAATCTCATGGGCCATAGTAGACCTAAATATAACAGTGCGGTATCAACATTTTGTTGGGCGGTTGCTAATGATGAAGAATTCACCGTTAACGATAGAAATACAGAATTAGAACTTCTCTATATTGATGACCTTATTGAAGGAATGTTCGATTTATTAGAAGGTAAAGAAAAGCACTGCGAATTTGACGGCGTGGACGCTATTTTAAAAGATGATGGTAGATACTGCGTTGTTCCTGTTACTCATAAAGTGACACTAGGGGAAATCGTTGATCTACTGCAAGAATTTAAAACTCAACCAGTATCATTAATGATGCCAAAGATGCCTGATGGTAGCTTCGCTAAAAAGTTATTTAGTTTATATTTATCTTATCTACCAAAAGATAAGTTTAAATATCAATTAAAGATGAATGTTGATGATAGGGGTTCTTTTACAGAATTAGTTCATACATTAGATTGTGGTCAAGTATCTATTAATATTACTAAACCAGGTATTACCAAAGGTAACCACTGGCATAACTCTAAATGGGAACAATTCATCGTTGTCGCGGGACACGGCTTAATCCAAGAAAGAAATATCAACACTGGTGAATTTGTTGAATTCGAAGTCAGTGGTGATAAAGTTGAAGCGGTCTACATGATTCCAGGTTGGACCCATAATATTATCAATCTATCTAAAACAGAAAACCTTGTTACTGTTATGACATGTAATGAGATATTCAATAAAGATAGACCAGATACCTTCTTTGAGATAGTTAAATAATTATTCGTTGTATAAACGCAACGAATGTGCAACGAAAACAAATGCGTTGCACTTTCGTTGCTTTTTTGATATACTGATAGTGAGGAAAAACAGTATGTCAGACAAAGAAAACAAGTACTTAGAATTTAAAGAAAAACAGACTAGAGCATATTTAAAGACAGTTAGCGCGTTCGCTAATTATTTTGATGGTGAAATTAGATTTGGCGTTGACGATGATGGAAAAATAGTTCCTATTGAAGATCAAAGATCATTTGCTCTCAACCTTGAAAATCAAATCAACGATTCTATTAAACCGCGTCCTGATTACTCAATTGTTTGTAACAAAAACGGCACGATTTCTTTGTTTGTTAAAAAAGGAACAAATGCTCCATATTTTTATGACAGCAAAGCTTATACAAGGAAGGATACATCTTCTGTAGAAGTTGACACTATTGAGTTAAAAAGGCTTGTTATGGAAGGAGCTAATAAGACTTTCGACGAAATTGATTATTATGGACCAAGCTTATCTTTTAAGGATTTAGAAGAAGCACTAAAAGAATCAATTAAGATTTCTAGTTTTAACAATGATGTTCTTAAAACATTAGAACTTATTAATACTAGGGGTTATAACAATGCAGCCAGTTTATTATCTGATAGTAATAATTTTCCTGGTGTGGAAATTAGAGTTTTTAAAGACGATAACACAATCAAAGAAGAAGTTAACCTTGTCGGAAAATCTTTAATTAGACAGTTTAACGAATCCATTGAAGTGTTTAAAAGGAACTATGTAGTAGAAGAAATTAATGGAGACAAGAGAACCGTTAAAGAATTAATTCCATTAATAGCTTTTAGAGAAATAATCGCTAACGCAATTGTTCATAGAACATACGATATTCCTGCTAACACTAAAGTTGCTATGTATGTAGACCATATTGAAGTATCTTCTCCAGGAGGTCTTATGTTTGGTCTTTCAAAAGAACAATATTTGAGAGGAGCATTCTCTCAATTAAGAAATCCAATTGTTGCTAGTGTCTTTAAAAGAATTGGAATCATTGAAGCCTTTGCGACTGGTATTAAAAGAACACTTTCCTGCTATTCAAATCGATCTTCTAAACCTGTTTTCGATGTAGATGAATACGCTATTTCTGTCAGTCTTCCAAACGCCGATATTATTTCTCCAAAAACAATGACCGAAAACGAGTTGTTGACCAATATGAGTGCCAATATCAAATACACAAGGGCTGAACTAGAAGCGCTCACTGGTTATAACAAAGATAAAATAATTAGAGTTTTAAACAAACTAATCGAGCAAGGCGCTATTAAAAAGGAAGGCAATGGTAAAGGAACGTTATATTTCGTTGCATAATTACAACGCAAGTGCAACGAAAACAAATGCGTTGCACTTTTTTTCAAATCACTGAACGAAATTCTTTCATTTCACCGAATGGTTTTCTTTCAAAACGCCGAAAATAATCAAATCAAAGTAAAAACAAAACTAGTTTTTATGGACTAGTTTTTTGTGGGGTGGTATTTTTTACTTATGAAAAAACTATCTAGTCTCATCTCTAACATGAAACCCTCTGGCATCAGAGAGTTCTTTAACTATGCTTCTGAAAGACCAGAAGTAACTTCTTTAGGGGTTGGTGAACCTGATTTCACAACACCTAAAGCAATTATAGATGCTGCGAAAGATAGTTTAGATAAAGGCAAAACATTCTATACTTCTAACCAAGGTTTACCAGAATTAAGAAATAAGATATCTAAATATTTATTAGATAGATTTAATGTTGATTATAAACCTGATGAAATGATACTTACCGCGGGTTCTTCTCAAGGCATACTTGCAGCGTTAATGGCTATCATTAATCCAGGAGATGAAATAATCGTTACTGAACCAACATATATCTGCTATATCCCTGATATTGAGATGTGTGGTGGTAAAGCAGTAGTGATACCACTTAAAGAAGAGAATAACTTTAAATTAACAAAAGAAGAATTAGATTCTCATATTACTTCTAAAACCAAAGCGGTCTTCTTATCTTTTCCTAATAACCCAACTGGGGCAATCATGACCAAAGAAGATTTAGAAGATATAGCGCCTCTCATCTTAAAGAATGATTTATACGTTATTAGTGATGAAATATATGCTGAACTCACATATGGTAAGAAGCATTGTTCTATCGCTTCTTTTAAAGGCTTTAAAGAAAGAACAATATTAATAAACGGTTTCTCTAAAGCTTTTGCGATGACTGGTTGGAGACTAGGCTATGTTTGTGCTCCTAAAGATGTCTTAGATCAAATATTAAAGATTCAACAATACATTATGTTAAGTGCTCCTACCATGGCGCAGTATGGGGCAATCGCTGCGTTAGATTATTGTGTTTCTGATATGGAAAACATGGTTAAAGAATATAACCATAGAAGAGAATATCTATTAAGATCATTTAAAGAATTAGGCATTCAATGTTTTACCGCTGAAGGAGCGTTCTATTTATTCCCTTCTATTAAGAAATTTAATTTATCTTCTAGAGAATTTTGTTTAAAACTATTACAAGAATATGATGTCCTTGTTGTGCCTGGTACCGCCTTTGGTGACAGTGGTGAAGGCTATATTAGAATTAGCTATGCTGCAGGTATGGATAAATTAGAAAGATTAATCGAAGTATTAAGATTACTCTAGTTTACGGTACGGTTTACGATAACTTCTTTACTTGGTTTACGATACGGTTTACAATGAAGGCATGAATAATAAATTTGAAGATGCTTTTAAAGTACAACTAGGACCTAAATATTTAACTGAGAAAGAATTAGAATACGATAATTCCGCGGGTGTATTTTTATCACCATATGAATATAGTCAATATTTGCTATATAAAGAACAATTAATTGAAAATAAAGATAAAAGGATTGTTAAACTTCCTTTAAAAACTTTTAATCATAAATGTATTTATTTTTCTATTGGTGATGAACTTCATTCTATTGTGAATAGTTACCTATCTTTAACTCAAGATGACTATTCATCTAATAAATTATTTATCGGTGATAGATTATCCACTAATATTTATAAATCTAGAATCTATTCAGAAATAGAGGGATCATTAAACGTTGAAAACGTTCCCACTACAAGAAGGAGATTAAAAGAGCTTTTAGAAGAAGATAAAACTCCAGAATGCCTTAATGACATCATTATTAAAAACATGGATAAGGCGATTAAATATGTTGAAACCGCTCCTAGTTTTAATAAAGAAAACTTATATCATCTATATAACTTATTAAGTGAAGGATGTTTAAAAGATGATGATAAATTAAAAGTGGGAGAATATTACCGCTACGATACTGTTGAAGTAGGGGGCTATAAAGGCTGTCCACATTCGATGATTGAAGAATGTATGGATAGTTTATTTAGTTTTGCTAACGAACAACTAAAAGAGAAAAAAGCCAGTAGCATGATGTATTTACCACATGTCTGTCATTACTATATTCTTTATATCCATCCATATTTCGATTATAACGGTAGAATCGCGAGAATGGTTTCTTATTGGATATATCTACTAGGGGATAAGAAATACCATCCTCCAATTATTTCAGAAGCTATCAATCAAACAAAAAATAATTATTATCACGCGATTGAATTAAGTAGAGATGCACATAACGATATCTCATATTTCTTGCTTTATTTATTTTCTATGTCTTGTGACTGTATTCTTTGTTACCAAAACTTAGAATTCATTGAACAACTATTAAAAAATAAGGGTGAGCTATTAACGGAAACAGATAGTAATTATCTTAAGAAAATAATGGTTACTTATAACGGCAAATTCACTTATTTAGATTTTTTAAATAACTGCAAAATCGAAATGACTAAACAAGGTGCATTAAAGCTATTAAATAAATATGTCAGTTATGGAATATTACAAGAAGTTGAAACACCATCAAAAAGTAAACTATTCGATTTGGATAAAAAAATGATTAAATATAGATTGAAGAATATAAAATTATAAACAATATGGACAAACAATTATTAAAACAATATGACCACTATAAGTCTTTAAACCTCAACATCTCTATGGCTAGAGGCAAGCCTTGCAAAGAACAAGTTGATTTATCTTTACCAATGTTAGATTTATTAAATTCATCTTCTAATTTAATTATTAATAATGCTGATTATCGAAATTATGGAATATTAGACGGCATCCCTGAATGTAAGAAGATGTTTTCTAATATCATGGGTATTAAAGAAGAAAACATTATTGTTTACGGTAATTCTTCTTTATATATCATGGCCTCACTTGTGGAAAAAAGTGTCCTTCATGGTGTTAATAACGGCCTTCCATTTTCTAAACAAAAACATATCAAATGGCTATGTCCAGTTCCTGGATATGATAGGCACTTTACAATATGTGAATCACTAGGCATTGAAATGATTAACATCCCAATGGATGAACATGGTCCAGATATGGACAAAGTGGAACAATATATTAAAGATCCAACAGTTAAAGGTATTTGGTGTGTACCTAAATATTCAAATCCAACTGGTATTAATTATAGTGATGAAGTGATAAGAAGATTTGCGAAATTAAAACCCGCCTCTAATGATTTTAGAATCTACTGGGATTTAGCGTATCTCGCTCAACAATCTTTTGATCAACAATATGAACCTATATTAAATATCTATGATGAATGTAAAAAGTATAACAATGAAGATATTGTTTATATGTTTACATCAACTTCTAAGATGACATTCCCTGGTTCAGGTGTCTCCGCTTTAGGGTGCAGTGAAAATAACATCAAAGATATTAAGAACACATTAAAATATCAAACCATCGGTTATGATAAATTAAATCAATATAGACACGCATTGTTCTTTAAAGATGATAAAGCCATTAAAGAACATATGAATAAACACGCTAAATTATTAAAACCAAAATTTGATATCGTTTTAGATATATTTGAAAAAGAAATAAAAGACATTGCTAGATGGAGTAAACCAACAGGTGGATATTTTATATCCCTTTACGTTAAAAACGCCTCAGAAGTCGTAAAAACATGCAAAGAATTAGGAGTAACACTTACAGATGTTGGTGCTTCTTATCCATATCATAAAGATCCTAATAATGAACACATAAGAATCTGTCCTAGCTATCCATCATTAGAAGAACTTAAGTTAGCGACAGAAGTTATTTGCCTAGCGGTAAAACTAGTTCACGATAAAGCGTAAAAACAAAACGTTCCTTTTTCTCGGAACGTTTTTGTTTACCGACCGGGGCAGTTACCATCCCGGATCACCTTTCCACCTATTTCCAGGTGCGTCGTGGTCGTGCACTGATTCTCCACCTTCGGTAATTATAAGTTTGTTTTGTCAACCGGGGCAGTTACCATCCCGGATCGCAGTAGCCATCTATTTCTAGATGCGTCGTGGTCGCGCACTGATTCTCCACCTTTGACAAAATCATTATATCAAACTTTTCTAAGTTTAATAGTCTTTTATTTTATAAGCTATGAACACAGTTTTTATGTAATAAATTTTACTTTCCCCCTCTTTTAGTTTTATTGCCAATTGGATAAAACCCTTATTGCCTCCTTTTCTTTTAATGTAGTAGTAATAAGTATCTTTTAATTCTTTGCTCTTAGTGAATCTTATGTAATTTTTTATTCCTTCAATTATTGTTTCGATGTCTCTCACTTTAAGCTCATGTGTGCTTTTGGCAATATGTTGGAATCTAGTCTCGTTACTCCTTGATTTGTCATTTTCAACAGAAATGATGAACCCATGTCTTTTATCTTCGATTGTGGGAGGCAGCTTTTCTAATGCCTCGATGATTTTCAAGTTGTATTTGCTGTAAGATTTCTTTGCCATAAAGTGACTACATTTTAGAACACAAAAAAGTTAGAAAACAACACATATTTTTTGCTCAAGATGACCATCCCCATTTATTTATATTTATACTCAATGTAGATGTAGATTAGTAGATATACTAAATATAAATATGGGGATGACCATCTAAAAAATTTTTTTGAAGTAGGTGGATAGATATATAAAAAATATATAATTTTGATACGTTTTTTGTATGATGTTGTTTTTCATAGTGCTATTATTTTTCCATAAAGAAGGTCTTACTTATGTATAAGAACGAATATTTAAACCGTATTTTAGACGATGTGAAAGTCAAATACGCTGAACAAAAAGAATTTATCCAAGCAGTAGAAGAATTCTTAGATTCTATGGATTTCATTGTTGATAAGGATCCAAGAATTGAAGAGAACGCTATTCTTGAAAGATTAGTGGTCCCAGAAAGAATTGTGCAATTCAGAGTACCTTGGGTTGATGATAATGGCAAGATTAGAGTCAATACTGGTTACCGTGTCCAATTTAATTCCGCGATTGGTCCATATAAAGGCGGTATGAGATTTGATAAGTCTGTGAATTTATCAATTCTTAAATTCTTAGGTTTTGAACAGACATTTAAAAACTCCTTAACTGGTTTACCAATGGGTGGTGGTAAAGGTGGTTCTGATTTTGATCCACGAGGCAAAAGTGACGCTGAAGTGATGAGATTCTGTCAATCCTTTATGGCAGAAATGTTCCGTCATATTGGCCCTAATACCGATGTTCCTGCGGGTGACTTAGGTTTCGGTGCTAGAGAAATCGGCTATATGTTTGGTTATTATAAAAAACTTAGAAATGAATGGTCTGGTGTCTTCACTGGTAAAAACATCTCCTATGGTGGTTCCTTATATCGACCAGAAGCTACAGGCTATGGCTTATTATATTTCGCTGAAGAAATGTTAAAAACTTACTTTAATGATGATATTAAAGGTAAGAAAGTTGTTATCTCCGGTAGTGGTAAAGTCGGTTCAATGGCCGCTTTAAAAGCTAAAGAATTAGGCGCTATTATCGTTGGTATGTCTGATATCAATGGTTGTGTTAGTGATCCTAATGGCTTAGATGTTGATAAGATTATCGAACTTGCTAAAGCTAAAGGTGAATTCGTTAACGATTATGTGAAGTTATATCCAAATGTTAAATATAGCAAAGTCAGTAGAGACTTATGGAAGACACCATGTGATATTGCCTTACCATGTGCGACCCAAGGTGAAATCAATTTAGATAACGCTAAAGAATTAAAAGCTAATGGCTGCTATATGGTTGTGGAAGGCGCTAATATGCCATGCGATTTAGCGGCTATCCGTTTCTTTAACGAAAATGATGTTATCTTCTCACCTGGTAAAGCAAGTAATGCTGGTGGTGTCGCAGTATCTGGATTAGAAATGAGCCAAAACGCTATGCACTTATCTTGGACAGCGGAAGAAGTTGATGAAAAACTTAAAGGCATTATGAAGAACATCTTTAGACAATGCTATGAAACCGCTAAGAAATACGGAGAACCAAAGAACTTAGCGTTAGGCGCTAATATCGCTGGTTTCTTAAAAGTCTATGACGCAATGCTCGCGGAAGGCATCGTCTAATATATCTGATTCTTTCGCATAAAATCTTAAACATATCATTTTTGTATAGTATTCATATTAAATAAGTATTATTTATTTGTTGTTGCAAATGATATGTTTTTTTCATTATTGGAGGAATCTAATTATGGATTACGAGAAATATAACGATCAGCCAGAATTTAAAGCGGCTTTACATGAAATGTTTACTTCATTAGATGATTCCATCCTCAATGACCCTAAATACGCTGCTGTTATTGAAAGAATTGTCGAACCAGATAAAATCATCACCTTTGATGTGAAGTGGAAAGACGACCAAGGCAATATCAGAGTTAACAAAGGATACCGTATTAGATTTAATAATGTTAACGGTGTTTATAAAGGTGGTTTAAGATTCCACCCATCTGTTAATTTATCAATTTTAAAATTATTAGGTTTTGAACAAATATTTAAAAATTACTTAACTGGTTTACCAATGGGTGGCGCAAAAGGCGGTAGTGACTTTGATCCTAAAGGTAAAA
Source organism: uncultured Erysipelotrichaceae bacterium (assembly GCA_902777015.1). Classification (GTDB taxonomy): domain Bacteria; phylum Bacillota_I; class Bacilli_A; order RFN20; family CAG-826; genus RUG14515. Next base: position 24,403 of record CACYSA010000005.1, read on the forward strand.
GTGATAACGAAGTCAAAAACTTCTGCTACGCATTTATGAAAGAATTGTATCCATATATTGGTGTTAATATTGATGTTCCAGCGGGTGACATTGGTGTCGGTGGTCGCGAAATCAGATACCTTTATGAAGCTTATAAAGAATATAGTGGTAAATCTGATTGTTCGTTAACAGGTAAACCATTAGACTTAGGTGGTTCTTTGTGTCGAACAGAAGCCACTGGTTATGGTGTTACCTATTTTGCTAGAGGCGCATTAAAAACATATAAAGACACTAATTTCAAAGGTAAAAAAGTTATTGTTTCCGGTAGTGGTAATGTTGCCTTATATTGCTTAAAGAAAGTGACAGAATATGGTGGCACAGTCATTGCGATGAACGACTCTAATAATACAATATATGCACCGAATGGTATTGATTTTGAAACCATGAGAGCGCTTAAAGAAGATAGACGTGGAAGAATTAAAGAATATAAAGATTTAGTAAATGATGAAGTCACAGTCTTAGATAGAAAAGATATCTGGTCTATTAAATGTGATTTAGCCTTCCCATGCGCAACACAATTTGAATTAGATATAGAAGACGCTAAGAAATTAATCGCTAATGGATGTATCGGTGTCTTTGAAGGCGCTAATATGCCATGCACATTAGATGCCGCTAATTTGTTTATTAAAAATAAAGTTATCTATTCTCCAGGTAAAGCCAGTAACGCTGGTGGTGTTGCGGTATCTGGTTTAGAAATTGAACAATACTTAAAGAATGAAAAATGGCCATTTGAAGAAGTCGATTTAAAGTTAAAGCACATTATGAAAACAATCTTCAAAAACTGTTATGACACCGCGAAAGAATTAGGCGATGAATATAACCTTATTAAAGGCGCTAACAATTTTGCCTTTAAAGGTATCGCTGATAAAATGTTATCGCTATAGGAACAATTCGTTGTTCCTTTTTTCTTGATATAGTAAGATTATTTTTATCAGGAGATTCCCTTTATGAAAAACTTAAGAAAACTATTTGCATTTGCACCAATTATGGTTCTTTCTTTATCCGCATGTGAGGCTCAATTATCGGAAGATAAAGCTAAAGAAAGAATGAATAAATATAACGCTAGTGAAGTAGCAAAAGAATATAAGACATTTGACGTCAATTATAAATTAACTATTAATAAGAAGACTGGTGTCTTTGGTGAAGGTGGTGCTTTAGAAACAGTTACTAAATCATTTGAAACTGCTTTTGATATGGCGGAAGAAACATATAAAGATCAACCAGCTACTAATGGCATATTCAAAGTTAGTTCCACTAGTGATGCTTTAGTGGCCATCGATCAATTAGGTTTCAAGATGGACGCCAAATTTACTTATTATTCATATAAGACTGATGGTCTTAAAATCACGACAACCGCTTCAGCGAATGTTAATGAAAATGGTATGCTCATGAAACTATCATCAAAAGGAAATACATATGTTCTTGATGATGGTCGTGTGGAAAAAGATGAAAGTAATATCAAGATGAATGTTTCTGGTGAAATGTTGGGCTTAAAGGTCAGTGGTGATTTAGACATTAGCATTCTTACAACCTATACTTGGAACAAGTAACTAAACATTAACAAAATAGTGGATAAGGCCTGGTAATTATCAGGTCTTTTTTTCTAAAAATTATTCAATTATTGAATAGCAAGTAGTAGAATATTTCTATCAAAAGGGAGAATTATAAAATGAATGTTTTAAGAAAATTAGTCGTTCTCGCTCCAGTCATGCTTTTATCATTAACCGCATGTGAAGCAAAACTCGACGATGCAAAAGCTCAAGAAAGAGCCGCTACATATGATGCTGCTAAAGTATCAGAAACTTACAAATCATATGACCAAAAAGGTAAATGTGATGTTAAAAAACAAACAGGTATCTTCGCTGATGATAACCCAATCATGGGTAAAATCGTCAAAGCCATGAAAGAAGCCCTCAACAAAGAACAAAAAGGTTTAGCACCTGAAACTGGTATCTATACAGCGGGCGCATTTGATGAATTAGTTAAATCTGTTTCTACTGAAGGTGCTGGTAAAGCCACTCTTAGCTACTATGCTTATAAGAGCTCTGGTCTTAAGATCGTTGCCGAAGCCAAGAATGGTAAAGACGATAATGATGGCATGACCGGTGGCACAAAAGTCACAATGTACGTCTTAGATGATGGTAGAATCGAAAAAGCAACTGGCTCCATCAAATTAGATGTCTCCGCTAGTACGGGTGGTGTCTCCATGGAAGGTGCATTAGATATGTCCTTCTCCATGAACTACACATGGAATAAGTAAAACCTAATTATCCATTTAATTAAGATTTATAGATTGAGAGTGTTCACGCACTCTCTTTCTTTTATATATCCTTATATTTATTTAATTAGTATTAGTGGATGTAAAGAAAAATTACTAATTGAGTAAACAAAAAATTTTAATAATGTTTGCATTATATATAACATAGTTATAGTATTTAAAAGCGACTACTAGGTAAATGAAAGTTTACAAGATTTAGTTGCAATTATGCTAAAAACTCTATAAGGTTAAGGCATAGTGGAAAAGGAGCATTCATTATGACAATTGGCGAGAAAATCGTTCACTTGAGAATTGTTAACAACATCTCACAAGAAGAATTATCTAAGATCTTAAAGGTCTCAAGACAATCATTATCTAAATGGGAAAATGGTGACACATTACCTCCATTAGATAAAACTAAAGAATTATGTCAAATCTTTAAAGTCAGTGCGGATGAATTGATTGACGATAACATTGTTATTCATAAAGGTAAGAAAATTGAATTACCTGATGAAAACATTAAAACCAAATATTTTGGTACAGATGGCTTTAGAGGAGAAGCTAATGAATTACTTAACTCCGATAGAGCATATAAAATTGGTAGATTCTTAGGCTGGTTCTATTCCAATCCTAAATACAATATGCAAAAACCAGGCTATAGACCAAGAATCGTTATTGGTAAAGATACAAGAAGATCTTCCTATATGCTTGAATATAGTGTGGCCGCTGGTGCGGCATCAAGTGGTGCGGACGTGGAATTATTACACGTTACAACCACTCCATCAGTTTCTTATATCGTTAGACAAGACTGCTTTGACTGTGGTGTTATGATCACAGCGTCACACAACCCATTCTATGATAATGGTATTAAAGTCATTAACGGTAATGGTGAAAAATTAGAAGATGGTGTTGCCTATTTAGCGGAAGCTTATTTAGATGGTGATTTCAAAACACTTGGTTTAGAAGGCGAAACAGATTTACCTTTTGCTAAACGTGGTGATATTGGCACAATTAACGACTACTCTTCTGGTAGAAATAGATATATCGGTTATTTAATCTCTTTAGCGAAACATTCAATGAAGAAATTAAGAATCGGTTTAGATACCGCTAACGGTGCTTCTTGGATGATTGCGAAATCAGTCTTTGAAGCCTTAGGCGCACAAGTGTTTATTACCAATAACCATCCAGATGGTTTAAATATTAACTTTAATGCTGGTAGTACACACATTGAAAACTTCTGTAAATACGTTAAAGAAAATAAATTAGATTTAGGCTTTGCCTTTGACGGTGACGCTGATAGATGTATCGCTGTTGATGAAAATGGTAAAGAAGTTGATGGCGATAAGATTATGTACTTATTAGCCTGCAAACTCCAAAGCGAAGGTTCTTTAGAAAAGAATACTGTTGTGGCCACAATTATGTCCAACAGTGGTCTTGAAAAAGCCTTAAAAGGCATCGGCTGCAGATTAGAAAGAACCAAAGTTGGTGATAGATTCGTCTTTGAAAGAATGATGAACGAAGGCTATTCATTAGGTGGTGAACAATCTGGCCATATCATTATTAGAAAATACGCAACCACTGGTGATGGTGTTTTAACTGCCATCATGGTCACAGAAGAAATTCTTGAAAGAAAAGAAACATTATCTAAGTTAGTGGCCCCAGTTAAATTATTACCACAAAAGACAAAGAACGTCAGAGTCACTGATAAGAACGCCACTGTCGAAGATGAAGTTGTTAAAGCTAAATTCGAAGAAGTGAATAAAGAGATTGGTGATAATGGTAGAGCGTTATTAAGACAATCTGGTACTGAACCAGTTATTCGTATCATGGTCGAACATGGTTCTTTAGCGGAATGTGATAAATATATCGACGCTATCTATAGTGTCATCAAAAAGAGAGGATATGTCATCGATGAATAAGAAAGTTGTTTTAACTAGCGAATTATTCGACTGTGGTATTCCATATTTAAGAGAATATTTCGAAGCCGCTAAATATCCTTGGGAATTACTTCCACAAATTAAAGAGATCATTAAGAAAGTTTTAGAAAATGGTCTTCCAGGATATACCTTACTTAAAGAAGGTGTCCTCGTCGGTGAAAATGTTACCATTTCTCCTACCGCCACAATTATTCCTCCAGCCATTATCGGTAGTAATACTGAAATTAGACCAGGAGCCTATATTAGAGGTAACCTCATCTGTGGTGATAACTGTGTATTAGGTAATTCATGCGAATTCAAAAACGCTATTATTTTATATCACGTTCAAGTGCCACATTATTCCTATGTTGGTGATTCAATCTTAGGTAACTATGCTCATATGGGTGCGGGTTCTATCTGCTCTAATTTAAAGAGTGATGGTAAGAATATTGTTATCCACGGTGAAGAAGAATATGAAACTGGCTTAAGAAAGATCGGTGCAATCTTAGGCGATTATGCTGATATTGGTTGCCAATCCGTCTTAAATCCAGGTACAGTCATTGGACCACATTCTCAAGTTTATCCATTAAGCATGGTGAGAGGTGTTGTCCCAGAAAATAGCATTTATAAAGCAAAAGATAATATTGTTGTCAAAGAAAAGAGGTAAACAAAAATGAAAGTTGTCGTTGGCACAAATGAAGAAATCAGCAAATTAATCGCTGAAGAATTTATCAAACAAGTTCAAAAGAAACCAAACAGTGTCTTAGGTTTAGCCACAGGTACATCCCCAATCGAAGTGTACGCTAACATGATTAAGGCTAATAAAGAAGGTAGAGTGTCATTTAAAGATGTCGCTACATTCAACCTTGATGAATACATTGGTTTAGAAGGTACACACGATCAATCATATCGTTACTTCATGAATAAATATTTATTCGATGGTTTGGATATCGATAAAGCTCGCACACACGTTTTAAAAGGTGTTGGTGACTATTTAGCTTACGCTAATCAATACGACGCTGAAATCGCTTCTTTCGGTGGCATTGATCTTCAAATCTTAGGTATCGGTAGTGATGGTCATATCGCCTTCAACGAACCAGGCACACCATTTGATTCTTTAACTCACGTCGCGGAATTAACAGAACAAACAATTAGAGATAATTCCAGATTATTCAATGATATCTCTGAAGTTCCTACAAAAGCCGTTACCATGGGCTTAAAGAGCATTATGAACGCTAGAAAGATTGTCTTAATCGCTACAGGTAAAAACAAAGCTCAAGCTATTTATAACTTATTAAAAGGTCCAAAGACTGAAGAAGTTCCTTGCTCCATCCTTCAAGACCACCCAGATTGCACAATCTATGTCGATGAAGATGCTTATAGCTTAGTTAAATAATTAGATCTTTATAAAATTGTTGCACTTAGTGCATTTCAAACCATTAGGCGCAATAGAGAGTATGCCTCCACATTGGGGGCATATTTTCTTTTCGATAGCTTGACGCAATTCTTTTTGATAATCTCTTCTATCTTTCTTTATTTTTTCAATGCTTTGTAAATGAATCTCATCATTAACATATGCTTCGTTATCTAAAAGAGTGTCATAGATATGTTCAATCGTGGTCCTACTTAAAGGATTATCAATAGTGATGAGATTGATTCTTTTTAAGATGTCTGATAGACCACAGACATTAAATAAATCTATCCCATCCGCATTATTTTGAATAAAAACAACAAAACAGTAGATAGGGTAGTCTTTACCAATTACTCTTTTAATTATCCTGATATGTGATTGATTTTGTTTTAAAGGATTGTGAAATGTTTCTGTTTTGATTTTACCTTTCACGAAGAATGTTTTTTTCCAATACGAATCATCTTCTAAACCAGTAATATTGCCATAATAGTTTTTAGTTTCAATAACAAAAATGCCATTCTCTCTAATAAGAATATGATCGATTTGATGAGATACTTTATTTTCCCCTAGTAGAACTAAGTTATTTATTAAACGATGAAATGATTGGTCAGCGTCTAATGTGGACGCGGCCAATAATTCTCCTTGTTCTCCACGTTTTAGTTTATTCTGCTTCCCCATTAAGAATTGGTTTTAAGTATTTTAAAACTGGTTCGTTTAATAATTCATTAAGTAAGAAACCAAATGTATCAATGGCTTCATTTTCATGATTTAAACCAACCGCAGCGTAATGTAATTCTAAATAGTCTCTATCTTTGATATTAGTGATGTACGCTCTAAACCAAGGATTGTTTTCATTAAATGCATTAATTAAATATAAGTTATCGTATGTGCTTTCAATAACATCGAATGTTAAGAATAAATGAATAGTGCCACTTTGATAGGCAACGAATCTGCAATATACAGAATTAATAAAATAATCTTTCGCTGTTATTTGGGTATGAAGAGTAATTTGATCAGCTTTTTCTTCATGAACTTGTAAACCAATCTTTTCTCCAAATTTTAGTAATTGTTCTTTTAAGTTTGTGAGATTCATATCTAGTGGCTCCTTATTAGGCCTAGTTATTATAGCATATTTACTTTGAATAACTTCACTAAGTGTGTAAAATAATGTGGTATGAAATTAAGCATAGTTATTCCTTGCTATAACGAAAGCAAGGATATAAAGAAAAATACATTAATGGTGCAAGAATATCTTCGTAACCTTAAAATCGATTACGAACTTATTTTAGTTAACGATGGTAGTAAAGATAAAACCAAACAAGTTATCGAATCTATCGAAGGTATTAAAGCGTTATCTTATGACACTAACCGTGGCAAAGGTGGGGCGGTTAAATATGGCATTGAAAATGCGACTGGTGACTATGTCTTATTCATGGACGCTGATTTATCCACTAATTTAGAAGCCATTGAAAAATTAATACCATTATTACCTCAATATGATGTTGTTATTGGTAGTAGACATGCTAAAGATAGTGTTATCAAAAAGAAACAACCAGCCTTAAGAGTGTTTATTGGTTGGTGTTGCCGTAAACTCGTTAATATGAAATTCCATTTCAACTATAAGGATACTCAATGCGGCTTTAAAGCCATGAGAATTGATGTTGCTAAAAAGATTGTCTCTAAACAAGTAGTGAATAATTTTGCTTTTGATGTTGAATATCTATACATCGCTAAATTAAATAATTTATCAATCCATGAAATGGGTGTTATCTGGTCTGATGATAGAGGTAGCACTGTTTCACCATTAAAATCATCCATTAAATTCTTTAAGGACTTATCATTTATCAAAAAACATAAGAAAGATTATTTATTCGATAATCAAGTTAAGTAATGTTTCTTCTTTTAAAAGATTAAGTAAATCATCCTCGTTATTAATGACGAGGTTTTTTGTTTTTTGGTAGTAATGATTAATCACTTTATCAGTAGTGGTTTTCGCATGTTTATAGGCATTTTCATCTAATCCCTCGAGTGTTTCTTCAATTAATGTAATCATGCATCTTCTAAGTAAAGCGATAAGTGAAGTTTCTAGCCAACAATTAATACCCGTATCAATTGCTTTTAATTTGATGAATAAATCTAGACCATCTTCTGGAGAATGCCATAAATCAGCGAAAGCATAGTCAAAACCTTTATTGTTTTTATAATAATTAATTGCATCATCGTGGATGATTTTGATTTTGTTTTTAAATGGGAAAGAAGGGAACAATAATTTATTAAACAAATTAATAATATTTTGATCTTTTTCAACAATAGTGATGTGCTTTACTTCAGGCTTATTAGCCATCATAAATGGCACATAACCCATACCCAAACCCAACACTAAAACATTGCCTTTCGCATCTTTAATAAAAGGTTCCATTGTTTCTATTTCATTAGGATTAAGTGACATCCAAATATTATTACCTTCACATAAGGCTAAATAAGAGAATGGTTCTTTAAAATAACCAATGTTGCTATATTCTTTATAATCACTAGTAACTGTTATTTCATCATATGGAAAAGTTTGATAAGGTTCATATTTAATCATTCTTAAAGAATATGGACCATATTTACCAGTAGCTTTAACTCTTTTAGTGTATTCATTGTTTTTATATTTATTAGCGTTCAAACATTTAAGACGTTTAGTGCAATATTCATTAATGACTTCATTAGTTTCCTGATCATCTCTATCTAAAGAATAAACATCATAAAAAGAATCAATCATCGCTTCTTGTTCTTTTAATCCTTGTTTTACTAATTCATTAATCTTTGATTCATCAAAGAAATCAGTGTAGTTACAAGCATCGTTAAATAGATCCGCCGCCCAAATATTTTTTTGATTAGTGACGATAACTTTATCTATTTTCTCTTTGAGAAACTTATTAATATTTATTTTCATACAACTATAATACATCACAAATGACACTTTTTAATGAAATAAATATTTTTATAAGTATAATAGGTGTATCCCTATTAGAGGTCTCCCTACCATGAAAAAGTTTTTTAGAGGTTTATTAATTACCCTTGTTGTTCTTATAATTCTTCCAATCGCTTTAGCCTTTATTTTCCTATTTGATACTGGAAAAATGAAAGTCGCTTATGATGACAATTTTACAGTGGAAAATTGGTCTAAGAGCTTAGTGGTTGATTCATTAGATAACGCTCCAACGAATGCAAAAGCAAAATTTGTTTTAACGGAAAATGATTTAAATAACTTTATCCATTCACAAGTTAAGAATAATACCCAATTACAAAAATATCTCACCCAATTAGCGGTGGACATTAAGAATGATTCTTATGTTTTAAATATTTCTGGAAAAGCATTCTTCTTTGAAACAAGAGCAAAGCTCACTGCGAAATTATCTAAAGAAGTTGTCGTTTCTGATGAAGGCGAAAAAGAAGCATTTGTCTTATCAGTGGATAAGATGCAATTAGGTAGACTTTCACAGTTAAAGCCAATCATCATGTTCTTCTTAAATACTTTTGTTAATAATGAAACAATTGACGCTTTAACTTCTTCAATTAAGTTACATACAGATTTAGCCAATTCTCGTTTATTCTTATATGTTTCTGATTTTAGAGACATGATTAATAAAAATGTCACTGGTGGATCAGGCACATCTGAATTCTATTTCTCATTTATTAATGATTTCTTTGATATGAATTTAGTGAGCATCGATTTCTATTCTGATGATGCATTAACAATTAACGTTAACTTAGAACCATTAACCGGTAATGATTATGGTGCGGACGCTGGTGAATATGTTTATTACCCAATGAACTATGAAGGCACCACCACAAAATTAACAATTAACGGTCAAGAAAAGAAATTATCATTGAACACAATTAGAGATGCGATTGTTTCTTTATTAGATGACCGCATTATTGAAACTAAAGACATGAGTTTAGTCTCTAATTATCTATTTGAAGGCTATAAGATTAATAACGCTCCTGATGTCAATTTATCTAGCATTGGTATTCCAGTTAAAGAAGCATATCAAGGTTTCAATCTCGTCAGTTCTGATTCCATTGACGATATGATGAAAAACGCCATTGCGACATTCTCTAGCTACACTCCAAGTTTAGATACGTTTGATATTGCGACATTAACTGAAAGCGAAATTAATTTGTTCTTAAAAACACAAAGTGCTTTAGGTCATAAATATTTCCTCCAAAGAGCGGTAGCGGATAGCAAAAACAAAGTTAACTATATTGCTGTTGATAATGCTTATTTAAATATTTATGGTGATGACTTAGTTATCAGCGTTGGTTTAAACTTAAACGGCTTAGAAACATTCTTAACTATTAAGATGACTTTAGATAAAGTGGCGTCCACCGATAAATTAGTCTATAAAACATCAAAAGTATATTTCGGTAAAGAAGATAAGAACTTAAATATCTCTAAAGAGACACAACAAGTTATCTTTGATACTTTATCTCAAGCAATGAATCAATCATCATTTAAATTCAGTAATGATGGTACATTAACAATCTCTTTTGATGGCTTAATTAATACTGCGATTAATTCCATTGATACATCTAATCCAATCAGCGCTCAATATAAGACATTCTTACAAAACAATGCTGATTTAAAAGTCGTTATCGAAGGTAATAACGTCACTGATAATTCATTAGTGAAGATTCAAGCTAAACGCCGCTAGATATTAGCAAAGATATCGTGAATACAGTCTGTGATTTCATCGCAGACTTTTTCATATCTGCCTGTATACCATGGATCTTCAATCTCATAGATACTTGGTGTGTATTTATTAATGCGATAAATAATGTTTTTGTAATTATCTAATTGTCTTAATAATGAATAATAATTTTCATCATCCATGCAAAAGATATAGTCAGCCTTATCATAATCACTTTGTCTAATACGAGTGGCAGCATGAGGATACATTTGCATACCTCTTCTATATAATTCTCTTTTCATTGGAGGATAGACATCATTACCGATTTCTTCACTTGATGTTGCTCTTATTAAGATATTAAATTCTTTATCACGTCCCTGCTCTTTTAAATATTGTTTAGCAATAAAAGCCGCAGCAGGACTACGGCATATAGAACCATGACAAACAAATATAATAGTTTTCATTATTCTAATTCAACAGCGCCTGTATAAAGTTGATAATAGGCACCTTTTTCAGCGATTAAGCTTTCGTGATTACCTCTTTCGATAATCTCACCATGGTCAAGAACTAAAATATAATCAGCATTTTGAATAGTGGATAATCTATGAGCGATAACAAATGTTGTTCTACCTTTCATTAATTGATCCATACCTTTTTGCACTAAGCGTTCGGTTCTAGTATCAATAGAAGATGTCGCTTCATCAAGAATCATAACAGGAGCATCTGCGATTGCCGCTCTAGCGATAGAAATCAATTGTCTTTGACCTTGTGATAAGTTATCACCGTTTGCAGATAACATAGTGTTAAAGCCTTGTGGTAATCTCATGATGAAATCATAAGCATTAGCAATCTTTGCCGCTTGATAGACTTCTTCATCAGTGGCGTCAAGTCGACCATATCTAATATTGTCCATGACAGTACCAGTAAATAAGTTTACATCCTGTAAAATAACGCCTAAAGAGTGACGTAAGTCGTCTTTTTTAATCTTATTAATATTTATGCCATCATAACGGATTTTGCCGTCCGCAATGTCATAAAATCTATTAATTAAATTAGTAATAGTGGTTTTACCAGCGCCTGTCGCGCCCACTAAAGCGATTTGTTGACCTGGGTGAGCGTAAACAGAAACGTTTTTAAGGACTGTTTTCTTACCATCATAACTGAAATCAATATCATCAATGACAATATCACCTTTTAATTCGGTATATGTAATCGTACCATCCGCTTTATGAGGATGTTTCCAAGCATAATATCTAGTTCTTTCACTTGTCTCTTCAAATGTTCCATCATCATGGTATTTGATATTAACTAATGTAACGTAACCATCATCTGCTTCTTTTGTTTCGTCTAATAGATCAAAACATCTAGATGCACCAGCGGTACCCATGACAACGAATGTCACTTGTTGAGAGAAGTTACCGATGTTTTGAGTAAACATTCTAGATAACATTAAGAAAGGCACTAATAATTGAGAATAGAATGTTGAGGCATTAACTTCCGCTAAACCGGTTAATGATAAGTTAAATGTATTAGGAGTGATATAAAGAATACAACCTAAAATAGCGATAAAGACATAGATGAAGTTACCGATATTGCCGTTAATTGGCATCATGATATTGCCGTGTATATTAGCGACGGTGGCGTTCTTATACAATTCATCATTAACTTTATCAAAATCATCTAAACTATCTTCTTCATGAGTGAATACTTTAATGACTTTTAAGCCAGTAATACTTTCTTCAATATTACCTTCAACTTTACCAACACTAATTTGTTGGGCAACGAAATAACGTGAAGCACGTCCACCAATTATCTTGGTATTAAGTATCATGGCAATAGTGCCTAAGATAACCACTAATGTCATCCAAATAGAGAAGAACATCATCACTGTTAAGCAACCAACAGCGGTTAATAATGTAGTAACGATATTTGGTAATGATTGAGAGATTAATTGTCTAATTGTATCAATATCGTTAGTGTATAAAGACATGATCGCACCATTTTGGTGTGTATCAAAATATTTGATTGGTAATTTTTGCATGTGGGAGAACATCTTGTTACGGAAGAGATTTAAATACTTTTGAGTAACAATCGCCATTGTTCTATTCCATGTCCAAGAACAAATCACACCAACAGCGTAAATGCTTGCTAAAGCAATAACTAAAACAGTCAAATTAGCGTTAAAACTAATAGCCCCGAATAATGACACTTCAAACGAACCAGTTAATAGGCTTACTTCTTGAGTGGCGTCTAACTTTTGAGGGATAGCTTTAGTTAATAAATCAGTAATTAAGCTAGCGAAAATAGAACCACTTAAATTAACAAGAATGGAAAGGGTGAGAGTAACTAAAGAAAGAATAAGTTCAAATTTAAAATTCTTCCAAAGCGATTTGATTAAACGTCCAACTGTGCCTTTTTTAGGCTTGGCGTAACTTCTAATACGTGGCGCTGGCATATTATTCTCCTCCTTTCTGTGTTTGTGATTGATAGATTTCACGATAAATCTCGTTATTGGCTAATAATTCTTGATGTGTACCAATATCGTTAATTTGACCGTTATCTAAAACAATGATTTGATCAGCTTCTTCAATAGAACTAATTCTTTGAGCGATGACAATTTTTGTCATCTCTGGTAAATCATTCTTTAATGCTTTTCTAATTAATCTATCTGTTTTGGTATCAACAGCGGAAGTGGAGTCATCTAAGATTAAAATCTTAGGATTCTTTAATAACGCTCTAGCGATACAAAGTCTTTGTTTTTGACCACCAGAGAAGTTAGCGCCACCTTGTTCAACAACTTTATCAAGTCTTTCTTTAGTGGCTTCAATTGTTTCAGAGATTTGTGCCACTCTTAAAGCATTAATCATTTCTTCTTCAGTAGCGTCTTTTTTACCCCAACGCATGTTAGAAGCAACTGTACCACTAAATAAGAAGTTCTTTTGTAAAACTACCGCAACAGAATCTCTTAATACTTTAAGATCATATTCTTTAACATCATGACCACCAACAATAACATGTCCTTCAGTAGTGTCATATAATCTTGAAATCAAATTAACTAATGTGGATTTGCCAGAACCAGTGGAACCAATAATACCAACAAATTGACCACTTTTAATATTGATATTTAAATCGCTAACTGCATAACGTTCGGCTTCTTTTTTATATTTGAAAGAAACATTATCAAATACTACAGAACCATCATTTACTGCCATCACAGGGTTTTCTGGATTCTTAATTGTTGGTTCTTCATCTAAGACTTCACTGATACGTCTAATTGATTCAAATGACATGACTAACATGGTGACAATCATGGAAATCATCATGATAGACATTAAGATTTGAATACCATATGTGAGTAACGCTGACATTTGAGCGGTACTTAATTGACCCCAAACAATCTTCACTCCACCTTGGCCATCTGCTTCAGGTGTCGCAGTGTTAAAGATTATTAATGCTGATAAGAACATAGTGATTAAATAAACCACATGGATAGATGTGTTCATCATTGGCATCATTAAGGCCACAATCTTTTCCGCTTTGATGAAGTCTTTGCTTAAGTTATTAGAGGCAGTAGAGAATTTATTGTCTTCATATTCTTCTCTAACATAAGATTTAACAACACGCATACCTGCAACGTTTTCTTGCACAGATTCATTTAATGCGTCATAACGCTTAAAAACTCTTCTAAAGATACCCATTGCAAATTTTGCAACAACTACGAAGATAATGCCAATCACAGGAATAGCAATAACAAAGATCCACGCTAAATTGCCACCAACAATAAACGCCATGACCGCGGAGAAGATAAGCATTAATGGTGCTCTAACAACAATTCTAATGGCCATCGCAAATGAGTTTTGTGCGTTGGTGACGTCAGTAGTCATTCTAGTCACTAAACTAGAAGCGTGGAAATGATCAATGTTCTCGAAAGAGAATGATTCAACTTTCTTATATAAATCTCTTCTTAAATTTTTAGCAAAGCCACTAGCGGCGTAAGCGGCAAATCTACCACCTAATATGCCACATGTAATAGATACAATGGCCATGCCTAAGATAATTAAGAAATAAGGAACTAATTCAGAAATAGATGTCACAAATTCAATTTTGTCGACAAATTGTGACATGACAAATGGTAAAGCACACTCAACAGCCGCTTCACCAATCATGAATAAAGGAGTGATAATAGCGAATATTTTATATTCTCTGACGCTTTTTAAGACTTTAGCAATCATTTTAAACATCTATGTTTCCTCCCCCTTTAGTATGCTAGAAAATTGTAAAGTTTGATAACAAACTTGTCAATTGAAATGCACACATGATTGTAAAGTTGTATAATTATATTGCTATGGAAACTAATTATGATTATTTAATTGTTGGCGCTGGTCTTTATGGCGCCGTTGCCGCTCATGAATTACATAAACGCGGCTATAAAGTCCTCGTGGTGGAAAAAAGAAATAACATCGCAGGCAATATCCACACAGAAGAAATAGAAGGCATTCAAGTTCATAAATATGGACCACATATCTTCCATACTTCCAAAAAAGAAATATGGGACTATGTTAATCAATTTGCAAAGTTTAATGACTTTGTGAATATGCCTTTAGCGTTCTATAAGGGTAAATACTACAATATGCCTTTTAACATGAACACCTTCCATCAAATATTTGGTGTTAATACCGCAGAAGAAGCTAAAGCACGCATTGAAAAAGAAATCAAAGACGCAAATATTAAAGAACCAAAAAATCTTGAAGAAAAAGCTATCTCCATGGTGGGCACCACAATTTATGAAATGCTCATTAAAGGTTATACACAAAAACAATGGGGTAGGCCATGTAACGAACTACCTCCATTTATCATCACTCGCTTACCAGTGAGATATGAATATAACAACAATTACTTCAACGATACCTATCAAGGAATTCCTATCGGTGGATATACCAAATGGATTGAAAATATGCTAGACGGTATAGAAGTAAGGCTCAATTGTGACTATCTAGAACACAAAGAAGAACTTAATAAAATCGCTGATAAAATCATCTATACAGGTGAGATAGATAAATACTTTGATTATTGTTTAGGTGCTTTAGAATGGAGATCACTCCGTTTTGAAGAAGAAATCATCGATAAACCAGATTATCAAGGAAATGCAGTTGTTAATTATACGGAATATGAAGTGCCATATACCCGTATTGCGGAACATCAATATTTTGAACCAGGTCAAAAGCATAACAAGACTGTCATCACTAAAGAATATTCTAAGAACTGGACATTAGGTGATGAAGCCTATTATCCTATTAATAACGATAGAAATAGTGAGTTATACGCTAAATATCAAGAATTAGCCAAACAAAACAAAAAAGTTTATTTTGGTGGTCGTTTAGGTACCTATTCATATTACAATATGGATGTGGTAGTAGAGAAAGCTTTACAATTAGTAGAGTCATTAATTAAATAATTAACTTGCTTAAATACTCAACTTTACTATAATGTTGTAAGGCCAAGAGGCTGAATTATTAAAAAATTATGAAGTACATTACATTTACAATCCCTTGCTACAACTCCCAAGACTACATGCGTCACTGCATCGATAATATCGTTGCGGCTGGTGAAGAAGTCGAAGTCATCATCGTCAATGACGGTAGCAAAGACGACACAGGAAAAATTGCTGACGAATACGAAAAGAAATACCCAACAATCGTGAAAGCCATTCAAAAAGAAAATGGTGGACACGGTTCAGGTGTTATGGCGGGTATCCGTAACGCTAACGGTATGTTCTTTAAAGTTGTCGATAGTGACGACTGGGTTGAAACAAAAGATATTTTAGACATGCTTTCATTAATCAAGAAGCACGAAGAAGAAAAAGCTAATATCGATTTATATATTACTAACTATGTTTATGAACACGCTGCGGATAATACACAATTTGTCATGCATTATCGTAAATGCTTACCAGCGGAACAAATATTCACCTGGGAAAAGATGAAACGTGTGAAATTAGAAACAGTCTTCTTAATGCATTCATTAATGTATAGAACATCTAAATTAAGAGAAAGTAAGATGGAACTTCCAAACCATACTTTCTATGTTGATGATATCTATGCTTATCAACCATTACCATTTATGAAGAAGGTTTTCTATCATGATATCGATTTATATCACTATTTCATCGGTAGAGCGGATCAATCCATTAACTACAAGACAATGTGCCAACGTTATGAACAACAAATGAGAGTGTTCAAAATCATGTTCACAGCGTACACATATGATGAAATCTATAAACAACCATATCATTTAAGAAAATACATGATTAAATGGTTAATGACGATATGTGGTATTACCTATATGACTATTGTGGGTGTTAAAGACGATAAAGAAACACGTTGGAAAACATTTAAACAATATTTTAAGGAACTTAAACAAATTGATAGAAAATTATATAACAAGATTCGTCATCGTTCCTTAGCGGCATTTGCCTTCGCTGTTCCTGGCTACAATTTAAAATCATTTGCTTCGAGAAAAGTTTACGGAGCATATCAAAAGAAATTGAAACTTGGCTAATCAATGACCTCTCTAAAAGAGAGGTTTTTTGTTGCAAATAATTTTATTGATACTACAATATTGCATGTATAAGGGAGGTTTTCTCATGAAAGAAAAATACATTAGAATTATTTCCGCGATTATCATGATCGTGATGGGTATCATCATCGCCGTTTGTGGTGCGGGTACCGCTCTTGATTTGTATTTTGGTATTGGCTTTGTCGTAACAGGCGCTGTACTAATCGTCTTAGACATCATCAGCTTAACCAAAAACAAAATCATCTCATTTGGCCAAGTATTCCTTGCTGCGGCATTTACGACAATTGGTATCACATTATTAACAACCCATTATGTCTCATTTGCTATACTAGTAAACTTAATTGTTATATTAGTCTTAGGCATGGGTATTGCATTAGCAATCTTTGGCTTACTAACACTTATCTTAACCAAACAAGTTCCTGTTGGCATTGCCCAACTTGTTATTGGCTTAGTTGTGGTGGCCTTAGTTATTGTTTACTTAAATGTCGAAGAATTCAGAACAGTCTTCTGGATCATCGCCGGTATCTTAATTGCCGCTTATGGTGTTCTTGATTTAATCCTCACATTAACAAACAAGAAGCTTAAATAACAGAATTTTTTTGATAGAAACAACCCTTATTTCCAAAGTAAGGGTTTTTCTTTTTGCACTCATAAGATATACTCATATAGGCTATTTTTTCATAAAATGCGCTTCAAAGTTTACATAAAAACAACCTCAAGTTGGTGGTATGTAAATATTAATATCTAATAGAATATACCCGACACTTATGAGGAGGGCTAACTATGACCACAGGTGAAAAACTACAAAAACTAAGAAAAGAAAACAATTACACTCAAGAAGAACTCGCTGAGATTATGAATGTTTCTCGTCAGTCAATTTCTAAATGGGAAAGTGACATCGCTTTTCCTGAAACTGAGAAGTTGATAGCCTTATCCAAGTTATATCATTGTTCAATTGATTATTTATTGAACTCTGAAAACAATGAGATGGTAGTCTCTGATAAAGAAACAAAAGAAAAAGTCATCTCTAAAAAAGCGTATAACAAGAAGAGACTTCCTTTGATTATATCTACATTAGGAACATATACTTTAATGCTAATTCTATTCTTCTTTATTTGGTTCACTGGAAGCGGTGTTCTACATTATAAAATAACTTATTTAAACGGGTACGTGTATGAAACAGGACCAGAAGTCTCTTTTGCTTTAAACTTCTATTCACTTTTAGGGATAAATGGCGATCCATTCATTAATGCCGCTGCATTAAGAAATATTGGCATCTTCTTGGTGGCCTTTCTTTCAATAATTATTGTTCTATCTATTATTTATCTTGTTTACGATAATAAAGCATTGAAAATAGCTATTAGAGTATCAAATTGCGTTTTCTTAGCAATGTTTACAATACTGATGATTCTAACTCTTACTGCGGGTGTAAATATCGGATGGACAGCGGCTCCTGGCATTGCGTATTTTTTAGTCGCAGCATTAGTCATACTACAATACGCAGTTAAACCGATCAGAAGGACTCGTTAATCTCATTAATAACTGGTATGTCCACTTTGATTTCTTTACGGTCATAAGTAACGAAACCATTCATTTCTTCTTCAACATCACTTAGTTGAGTATAGATAAATCCAGACATACCTTTTTCTTTAGCGGGTTTAATTTCTTCGTTAATAAATCTTATATATTCTTTTTGGAAGTCTTCTTTGTTATTAAATAGCAAGTAAATGAAGCCTTCCTTTTTCTTTGCTTCTTTTAAACGTTTATCAAGAATATAAGCGCCACATTCAGAGCAGACATACGCTCTACCTTTTAATTTATATTTAGCAGGAACTTTTACTTTCCATTTATAGATATGCATTGATTTAACATCGCTGCTACCCTGGTCATGCCATCCTGAAGCATGGTCATAGATTCTAGTAGGGTCAACAAACTTTAATTTTTGATATATTTCTTTAGCGTCGAATTGTCCCCAGCCTTCATTAAATATCGTCCAATAAACGATGCAAGGACAGTTATATAGAAGCGCAATTGTATCTAGGAATTCTTGATAAGCTTCTTTCCTTCCTTCTTCATTTTCTCTAAAGAATTTTTTATATCTATGGTCGTTAATTTTATATCTCACAAATAGTGGTACTTGGTTCAGCCAGAAATCATATTTTGTGCAGCCATTTACAAAGTCTTGCCACACTAATAAACCGAGCCTGTCGCAGTGGTAATACCACCTCATAGATTCAATCTTAATATGCTTCCTAGAAACATTAAATCCAAGTGACTTAATGAGGTTAATATCATTGATGTAATCTTCATCGCTATTTGGCGTTAATAAACCTTCTTCATAATAGCCTTGATCAAGGACACCTTTCATAAAATAAGGTTTATTATTAAGAGCGATAACTTTCATTCCTTTTTCATTTTGCATTAAAGAAATTTTTCTCATCGCAAAATAGGAAGAAACTTCATCAACTTCATTATAAATTTTGAATTCATAAAGGTATGGATTTTCTGGTGACCAGAGATTCATATCTTCAATTGGAATGATATTATCTTTTTCCGCTTCAATTTCGTAAATTCGATTTTTTAAATTGAGTTTTGCGGACTTATTGGAAGATTTAAAGCTTATTCTGACGACTTTTTCGTCAATATTTGGTGTAATCTTTATCGATTCAATATAACCGTTATTGACACTTTCTAACCACACTGGCATATAGATACCAGATTGCGGTTTATACCATATTCCACCTGGCTTTAAATGTTGCTTTCCTGAACTATGATACGAGCTATTCGTAGTGTCTATAACTCTAACAATTAAGGTGCCTTTTCCATCATTCAAATATGGTTTGATATCCATTTCAAAAGGCAAGAAACCACCGATATGTTTCTTCACAAATTGATTGTTAACAAACACTTCTGCGATTTGGTCGACCGCTCCAAAGTGTAGTATAACTTTATCTTTCATAAATTCTTTAGGTAATTCTAAATTTAGACGATAGAAAAGATAGTCATCTGGCATGACAGTTTTATTGACTCCACTCTTAGAAACTTCAGGAGAAAAAGGCACTAAAATTTGACCATCAAAATCAGTGGGAATTTCTTCGCTTTTTCTAATCGCATATTCCCAATATCCATTAAGGCAAATATAGGAATCTCTTTTAAACTGAGGACGTGGATATTCACTTAGTGGAATCGTTTGTTTCATTGTTTTTAATTCTTCTTTCTTTTCTAATCATGATAATTACTGGAATGATTGCTAAGGCGAATATTACACCAGTAGCAAAGAATAACCATTTATTTGGAGGATAGACTGTTACTCCATATTCGTTTTGATATGGATTACCACCTAATCGACAAATGATTTCGGCAATAACCATTGGTCCAATGATCATTGGAATTAAAACTGTAAAGATCATTCTTACACCTTGGAATAAACCAACTTCATTTGTTGGTGTATAATCTCTAACTTTAGCCCCTAATACAGCGGTGCTAATTAAATATCCTGACATTAAGACAATACCACCGATGATTAGACCAACTTGAGTGCCCATTCCTTGTCCACCTGGAATAGCAAATATGGTGACGCCACCAACAGCACCAACAATAAGAGCGGGAATCATAATCTTATTTTTACCAATCTTATCCATAAATAGACCAAAGACAACAGTAATCAAACTAGCGATTAATAAAACAGCGCCTAAGCTTACAGTGAAGTTATCTCCAGTGATGCCTAAAACGTTTTGAACGTATAAAATGAAATAAGGCATAAATACTTGTAAGCCAATAT
Source organism: uncultured Erysipelotrichaceae bacterium (assembly GCA_902777015.1). Taxonomy (GTDB): domain Bacteria; phylum Bacillota_I; class Bacilli_A; order RFN20; family CAG-826; genus RUG14515. The sequence goes on from CACYSA010000005.1 coordinate 45,059, forward strand.
TGAAAACCATAAACGCTATTAAAGTAATATAAAGAATAGGATTGGCTTTAATGACACTTGGTCTAAATCCATGAATGATATTCTTCCAATATGGTTCTTCTTTATTTGCTTTAACGATATCTTTAGGCGCTAAGAAGATAGTGATAATACCAATAACTAAAGTAATACCACCAAAGATATAGAAGAAGATATCCCACCTCTTAGGGCCTTCAACATCCACAAATATACCTGCTACAAGAATAACAGCGATTAACGCTAACAAAGGGAATACTGATAAAACACTTTCGACTTTACTTCTATTATTTTCAGTAGTGTTATCAGTAACTAAAGCATTAAATGCCGCATCATTCGCGGTACTACCAAAGAATGTCATCACACAGTCCATAATTACAATGAGAGTGCCTGCTAAAAAGACATTATGAGCAACAATAGTGATTGAAGAATGAGGATCTAAAAAGGCAAAAGTAATAATAGATAATCCCCATAAAATATAACCAGTGGATATTAATAATTTTCTTTTACCCAATCTATCACTAACTGCACCCATTAATAATGTTGTGATAGTGGCCGCCGCAGCGCTACAAGCGGTCATCACAGGAATAAATCCATATTCAGAAGTACAGTCAAAAACGTACACGTTAAAATAATTGTTTTCGATAGCCCAGGCTAGTTGACCAACAAAGCCCGCTAAGATAAACATTAGCCATCGACGAATGCCGATTTTATTATCCATATGAAGCTCCTTATTTTATTTCGGAAGGTATATCATTACGCACGCTAACTAGATGGACATTTTTAACACCATACCGACTAATCGCTGCGTTTTTAACGTTTTCAAGTACGCTATTTGGAACAAGAGCAATAACGGAACCAGCAAAGCCACCTCCGTTAATTTTGACACCAGCTTTATTATTAGATGCCTTTAAAATCAATTCACACGCTTCAAGTGGTGAACCTTCAATTTTATCGACATACATATTCTTTAATAAATCAGTTGATGAGACGCGTGATTCATTAATTAATTTGATAAGTGTATCAATATCGTTATTATTTATTGCCTTATATGCATTTCTTACGCGGTTATTTTCTCCGTAGAAATGTTCCGCTCTTTGATAAGCAGATAAGCCACATTTTTCAATGACGTCTTGCTTATTTTGTCTAAATTGCTCTTCATCAACTTCTCTTAAATATTCTTTTCCAAAGTAGTGGGCAACTTTAAACATATCATCAGGTATAGCTTTATATAAATGGTCTAAACCAGCGTGACTACCACCTGAATTAACAATGAGGAATGAATAATCATCCATATGGCTCTTTAATGTTTTAACTTCTGGATTAGCAATATCCACAAAATCAATATAGACTAGGCCACCATAAGCCACGCCTATTTGATCTAATAAGCCACACATCTTACCGTAATAGTTTCTTTCCGCAAATTGTGAAGCTTTGCATAAAGTCATTAATGGTATTTGTTCGTTATTGAATAACTTATTAACTGTTTGTGCTATTAATAATTCAAAAGCCGCGCTACTAGATACACCTGCGCCACCTGGAATTTGACTCATCATATAAATATCAAAGCCACCATAACGGTATTCTTTTGCTAAATATGAAACGATACCTCTAATTAATGCACTTGATTTACCAATTTCGTTATCAAGTTTATCTAATTTACTTAAATCAATAGTGTATTCATCAAATCCTTCTGAATATACTCTCACTAATAAGTCATCTCTTTTTCTAATCGAGGCAAAAATTGATAAAGAACAAGTCGCAGCAATACATAAACCATGATTATGGTCAGTATGATTGCCTAATACTTCAAATCTGCCACCACAACTAAGATATAGTTCTGGTTCGTTATTAAATGTTTCAATAAATTTATTCTTGAGGTAATTCTTCATTTTCTTTATTCTCTAACTCCGCTCTTTTTCTTTGAGCAACAACTAATCGATAACTTAAGAAAGCACATAAGGCTAATGTTGCTATACCGATTAATATTTCTGCCCACATTGGTAAAACAGGATGGATATTATATTTATCGCCTAATGAGTTATCCGCCCAAACGCGATAATAGTTAACAATATTGGAATTTAGGAATAAAACGATAATTGATCCAGAAATGAATCCGATAATGGCAAAGAATGTTTCCTTACGCCATTTTTTAAGCAAGATGTTCATGATTTTAGAAACTAGAACTACACCAATTAAACAGCCAATAGCAAAGCATCCTAAAACACCAAACAATGCACCTGTGTGGCTAAAATCACCTTGTTTAATCATTTCGCTAGCCCAGCCTTTAACGTTATCAACAAGCGGTCTATAGAATCCTAAAATCAAAAGAATTAAAGAACCAGATAAACCAGGAACAGTTAAAGCAACCGCTGCAACAGCGCCAACTGGAATTAATACTAAATATAACCACCAAGCAGGTTGAGGCAAGAATAATGATTCAACGCTGAAATCATTTAAACCTGCAACAACATTTAAAACACCTAGACCAATAACAAACAAAGCGCCTAGAGCGATAAGTAAACCATATTTCTTATTAACCTTAGTGCCTTTCACTTCATCAGTAATACCAGGGAATGAACCAATTAAGAAACCAGCGAATACACAAATTAAAACAAACATTAAGTATTCAAAGGCATATGAGAAGATAATAATGCACGCTACTACGGCAATAAGAATACCAAGTAAGATAGGAATTAATACTTTAATTGCCCAGCCAAATCTTTTTCTAAAATTATTGACTGCGCCAATAATATCTTCATAAACGTGGAAGATAACAGCAATAGCTGCTCCACTAACTCCAGGGATCGCGGCCCCTGCACCGATGGCTAAACCAGCCACTAGTTTTCTAAACCATTCTTTAATTTTCATACCTAATCAATTATACGAGAGTTATTTAATTAAGTAAATAAAGTGCCTTTTTCTATCATTGTGATATAATAACTCACGGATATTTATGAAACTGATTGTTGGTTTAGGTAATCCTGGTAAAAAATATGACAAGACACGTCATAATATGGGCTTTATGGCTATCGACCTTTTAGCGGATCAAGCAAAGATTGATATCGATAAAGAAGTTTTTCATGCTTTGTTAGGTCGTGGAAAGATTTATAACGAAGACGTGATATTGTTTAAGCCACAAACATTCATGAATTTATCCGGAACAGCGGTGCAAGAAGTAGTTCATTATTTTAAGATTGAAATGGATGACATCATCGTTGTTTATGATGACATGGCTTTAGAACCAGGGAAGATCAGATTGCGTAAGGAAGGCTCTTCTGGTGGTCATAAAGGCATGCAAAACATTATTGATTGTTTATCAACCGACAAGATTAAACGTATTCGTATTGGTATTGGTGAACCTGGTGAATGGGATACTGTTGACTTTGTTTTATCAAAACCACTTAAAGACGAACAACCTTTAATCGATCAAGCAATTGAGAATACTGTCGAAGCATTAAAGGAGGATTTAAGGTCTGATTTTGATCGGGCGATGAACAAATACAACTAAAAAGGAGGTATCTAATTGGACCTTTTTAGCAAATTAAAAAATAATAATGTTACCCCCCTCTTCCAAAAGAAAATGGGGCATTTTGTCGTTGATGATAATAATGGAATTGCTCTTTTAGTGGCTTCTTCCTATAAAAATAAAAAAGAACCATATTTATTAGTTACTTCTAATTTATTTAAAGCACAGAAACTATATTCTTCTTTAGTGACATTCCTTTCTAGAGATGATGTTTATCTATTTCCAAGTGATGAACTTATTAGAGCGGAAACAATTGCACAATCTAAGGAAATGGCGGCGCACCGCCTATTTGTGTTAAATAAAATCTTAAATAAAAAAGATATTATCGTTATCGCTAATATCGCTAGTGCATGTCGTTATTTACCTGCGCCTACATTATTTAAAGAAAGAACATTTAATATCAAAGTTGGTAAGAACTATAAACTTGAAGATTTAAGAAGACAATTAGTGAATAATGGCTACATTTCCGTTAATAAAGTTGATCAATCATTACAATTCGCTATTAGAGGTGATGTTTTAGATATTTTCTCTGTAAATAACGATAATCCAGTACGTATTGAGTTTTTTGATGATGAAGTAGAAAGTATTCGTTATTTCGATTTAGCTAAACAAACATCAATTGAACAATTAAAAGAAGTTACTATCTTACCTGCTTCCGATATCTTATTTAATGAAGAAGAAAAGAAAGAATGCGCGGATAAGTTATATAACAATATTGAAAGAGAAAAAGAAATCATTGGTTTAACATTATTTGAAAAATTAAGGGACACGGTAGATGATTTAGCCTTCCAAATCAATGATGGACAGATTGATGAAAAAGTTTATAAGTATTATGGTTTCTTAACTAACAATCATTATTCGATATTTGATTATTGCAAGGACTATAAAAACGTTTTAGTGGACATAAACGGCATTAAAAACGCTCATGATATTCTTCAAAACGATTCAAGAGTCTATTTAGATGAATTATATGAAAATGGTAAAGCCTTACCTAGATTACAGATTTATCAAGACATCACACGTTTAGTGGATTTTAATCATAACATTACCACATCTTCATTAATTGATTCACCAAATGCGATTAGTTTCCCTGTTAAAAATATCCCATTCCAAGCATCTAAGAAATCAGATGCCATAAATATTATCTTTTCTTATTACAATGATGGCTATCAAGTCATTGTTGCCCTTAATAATAAAGAACATATCCACTTAATTGAGGAAATATTAGACTTCCAGCATATTAAACACCAATTATTGGATGGCTTTAATTTACCAAAAGAAGGCTATGTAGGTATTACTTTAACTAACTTATCTAGTGGTTTTGCGTTAAGCGAAGAAAGAATCGCTTATTTAACAAGCGCGGAATTATTTAATGAAAAAGTTAGAACCGCTAGATTTGATAATAGATTTAAAGAAGCCACAATATTAAGAAGTTATGAAGAACTTGAACCTGGTGATTATGTTGTTCATGAATATCAAGGTATCGGTCAATTTATTTGCTTACAAACTTTAGAAGTTGATGGAGCGCATAAAGATTATCTTAAAATCGCTTATTGGGGTAATGAATTCTTATATGTTCCAGTTATTCAGTTCCAATTAGTTAGAAAATATTTAGGCAAAGAAGGCGCTGCGCCTAGATTATCTCATTTACACAGCAAAGACTGGGAAAACACTAAGAAGAAAGTTAAAGCACGTGTTAACGATTTAGCGGAACGATTAATGCAACTTTATGTCGAAAGAAGCAAGACGGTAGGATTTTCTTATCAAAAAGATGATGAATTTCAAGAACAATTTGAAAACGAATTTGAATATCCTTTAACTCGTGATCAACAAAAAGCATTAGATGAAATTAAACACGATATGGAATCATCTTCACCAATGGATCGGCTACTATGTGGCGATGTTGGATTTGGCAAAACTGAAGTTGCTTTTAGAGCGGCTTTTAAAGCTATCCTTTCTGGTAAACAAGTTGCTATTTTATGTCCAACTACCTTATTAGCGAGACAACACTACGAATTAGCGATGAAACGCTTTGCGAATTTTGATGTTAATATTGCTGTCTTCTCTCGACTTGTTAAAACTTCACAACAAAATAAATACATTAAAGAAGTTGAAGAAGGTAAGACACATCTTATTATTGGTACTCATCGTTTACTTTCTAAAAATCTTCACTTCAAAGATTTGGGTTTATTAATCATTGATGAAGAGCAACGCTTTGGTGTGGAACAAAAAGAAAGAATCAAAGAATTAAAGAATAATATTGATGTATTAACATTAAGCGCAACGCCTATTCCAAGGACATTACAAATATCTCTAATCGGCGTAAGAAGTATGTCTAAGATTGATACTCCTCCACAAGATAGAATGCCAATCCAAACATATGTCACCCCGTTTAAATTAGATGTTGTTAAAGAATTAATCGAAAGAGAGCTTGGAAGAAACGGACAAGTATTTTTCCTTCATAACAATATCGCTACTTTATATAACCGTGTAGCGACATTACAAAAGATGATGCCAAATGTTCATATCGGTGTGGCGCATGGCAAGATGGATAGAGAAGATATCGAAGATGTGATGATGCGTTTCTATGAAGGTGAAATCGATGTTTTAGTTTCTACTTCTATTATTGAAAACGGCATTGATGTCCCTAACGCTAATATGATTATCGTTGAAGATAGTGAGAACTATGGTTTATCACAGTTATATCAAATCAAAGGTCGAGTTGGTCGTTCTTCTAGAATTGCTTACGCTTATTTAATGTATAGCGAATATAAAGTCTTAAATGAAAAAGCACAAAAGAGATTAAAAGCTCTTCAAGATTTCACAGAACTTGGTAGTGGCTATAAGATTGCCCAGCGTGACTTGATGATTAGAGGTGCAGGTGACATCTTAGGACCAGAACAAGCAGGATTCATTGATTCCATCGGTTTAGATATGTATATCAAATTATTAAATGAAGCCGTTAAGGAAAAGATGGAAGGAACAGAAACTGTTGAAGAAGAAGTTGAAATCAATCCAACACTTAATGTTGATGCTTATATTCCAAATAGCTACGCAAAAGAAGGAGATAAGATTGAACTCTACCAAGAGATCCTTCATGCGCCTACATTATTTGATTTAGATTATATTAAAGAAAAGACTAGAGATGTTTATGGTCGTCTTCCAGAAGAAGTTGAATCATTATTCGCTAAAAGAAGCATTGATTTATTAACAAAAGAAGCTCATGTTTTGAAGTTAACTGATAAACCAAAGTTTGTGGAAATTACTTTAGGAGACGAATATATTAATATCAAAGGTATAGGAAACATTCTTTTTGAAGCATTAATCCCATTTTTAGCGTTTGTCAAAATCAGCTACGCTAATAACGTATTTAGAATCTTATTAACCAAGGGTAAAAATTGGATTCATGACTTAGAAAATATTCTTAAAAGTTTATTAGAAATTCAGACCCATTTTGTCATAAAGGAAATCAATTAATTATGCGCTTAGATTTAGTACTAAAATTATCCGGTTTGATCAAGAGAAGAACCGTTGCAAAAGAGCTTGCCGAACGTGGCAAAATTTTGATTAATGATCGCGTTGCAAAACCATCAAGTGAAGTCAAAGAAGGAGACACTTTGGAACTCAGATTAGGCAACAGAATTTTAGTCGTAGAAATTAATTATGTTCTTAAGTTTAAAAAGGAATTTCCAGTCTATAAAGAAGTGCTTACTAAGAAGGTAAATAGCGATGCTTGATTTGGACAAAAACCAAAAATATTTATTAGCGTGTTCCCATGGTCCAGACTCTATGGCGCTTTTACACATGCTAAAAAATGAAGGTTATAACTTTTCAGTCGCTCACGTTAATTATCATCTCCGTAAAGAATCAGATGAAGAACAAAAACAACTAACCAATTATTGCAATAAAAATAACATCGAAATATATGTTAAAGAAGTCAATGAATCGTTAGGAAAATCTAACTTAGAAGAACAATGTCGAATCATTCGTTATACATTCTTCAAAGAACTGGTAAACAAACACAATTTTTATGCTGTTTTAGTGGCCCATAATGAAGATGACCTCATTGAGACATATTTAATGCAAAAAACTCGGCAAAACTTGGTTCAATTTTTCGGAATTAAGCAAAATCCCATTATTTTTGACATAAAAATCATTCGACCTGTGCTACAGTTTACAAAACAAGATCTTTTGCTTTTTTGCCAGGTAAATTGTGTTGAATATTCGATTGATAAAACTAACTTAGAAGACGTCTTTCTTCGTAACAAAATTCGTCATCAAGTCGTTGAGAAAATGTCACGTGAAGAAAGAGATAATATCTTAAAAGAAATCAAAGAGAAAAATGATGAGCTTTCCGCTCTTAATGAAAGAATCTCTTCAATCATTAGTAGCAATAAACTGTCTGATTATAATAGGTTAACTGATGATGAGTTCTTATACGCCATTGTGAAACTTGGAAGAAGCAAAAAACCCAACTTCACATTAAGTAGAAATCAAGGTTTAGAATTAAGAAAAATCTTCAATTCTGATAAGGCAAACATCTCAGTAAATGTTTCTAATTTATTGCTCGTTAAAAGCTATGATTCTTTCTATTTGGAAGACGCTGATGAAGCGATAAATTATGAATACAAAATTGATAAACCAATTGAGTTAGACACTCCATATTTTTATTTAGATTTTACAGGTGATACAACTAATCGAAATATCACTACTGATGACTATCCTTTAACTATCAGAAATGCGCATAGTGACGATAGCTATTGTATTAAAGGTTACGAGAAAAAAATTAGGCGCTTATTTATTGACTGGAAGATGCCAATTTTGATAAGAAAAAGGTGGCCAGTAATTATCAATAAAAATGGCCGCATTATCTACATTCCTCGTTACAAAAGTGATTTTGTTAAAGAAGAAAAGTGCAATTTTTACGTTAAATAGTTTCCATTAGGTGTGTTTTTCTTTTATAAATAAAGAAATGTGGTTATAATAAGTCGACATCTTAAATATTAGGAGGTACTAATTATGGATGAAGAAAACAATAGACCTCAAAATCGTGGTGTATCTAGAAGTTTTATTTTCTCAATTATCTTTGTTGGTCTAATTCTTGCCCTAGTTGCTTACTTTGTATTTTCCAATTTAAATACCGCTAAAGTTATTAGCTATCAAGAATTTGCTCAATATTTAGGTCAAGGCAAAGTTAATGATGTCCAATTAGTGGAAGCTCAAACTGTTGTTACCGCTAATGGTCACTACACCTTAACTGATTCTCAAGGTAAGAAAGTTACCACAACATTCACCACAAATATTCCTCGTGAAGTTTGTGATCAACCTTTGAAATGGTACATTGACCTTGATGGTGATGGTGCAAGAGAAGACATCGATGCTTCTATTTATCAAATGATTAATGAAATTGAAAAAGGTAATGATTCTAAACCAGAAAAAGAAAAATTTACTGTGACAGTCAAGAATCCTTATCAAGTTTCATGGTGGGATCAATGGGGCCCAACAATCATCTTAGTCGGTGTGACAGCCTTATTGTTCTTATTCCTCTTCTCAAGAATGTCTTCAACAGTCAATTCTTCCAATAGACAAGCGATGGACTTCAACCGTTCACGTGCTAGAAGAGTTAACACAAGCAAAATCAAATTCGATGATGTTGCGGGTGCTGATGAAGAAAAAGCAGAAATGCAAGAGCTCGTTTCTTACTTAAAAGAACCAAAGAAATACACAAGATTAGGCGCCAAATTACCAAAAGGTGTCCTACTTGTAGGACATCCTGGCTGTGGTAAGACTTTATTGGCCAAAGCCGTTGCTGGTGAAGCTGGTGTTCCATTCTTCTCAATTTCAGGTTCTGACTTCGTCGAAATGTTCGTTGGTGTCGGTGCGGGACGTGTGAGAGATATGTTCAGAATCGCTAAAGAAAATGCTCCATGCTTAATCTTTATCGATGAAATCGATGCTGTTGGTAGACAAAGAGGTGCTGGCTTAGGTGGTGGTAACGATGAACGTGAACAAACACTTAACCAATTATTAGTCGAAATGGATGGCTTCAATGATAACTCTGGTATTATCGTTATCGCTGCGACAAATAGAGACGACGTTTTAGACCCAGCCTTATTGAGAGCGGGACGTTTCGATAGAAAGATTACAGTTAATTTACCTGATAGAAAAGGTAGAGAAGCAATCTTCAAAGTCCATTCTCGTAACAAACAATTAGATGAATCAGTTAACTTTGAAAATATTTCAAAGCGTACTGTCGGTTTCAGTGGTGCTGATATTGAAAATATCATGAATGAAGCTGCTATCTTAGCAATCCGTGCTGGTAGAGAAAAGATTACTGTTGATGATATTGATGAAGCTATTGACCGTCGTGTTGCTGGCCCAGCCAAATCTTCTCGTTCTTTAACAAAGAAAGAAAAAGAAATGATTGCCTACCACGAAAGTGGCCACGCAATTATTGGCTTAAGATATCCTCATTCAGATAAAGTTCAAAAGATTACAATCATCCCACGTGGTAATACAGGCGGTCACGTCCGTATGACACCTGAAGATGATCGCTTCACAAGCAGTAAGAAAGAATTAATCGCTCGTATCGTCGGCCTAATGGGTGGACGCGCTAGCGAAGAAGTCTTCTGTGATGATATCTCCAATGGCGCTTCCAGCGACATTGAAATGGCAACCGCTCTTGCACGCGCTATGGTGTGCGAATGGGGTATGTCTTCATTAGGACCAATTCAATACGAAAGAGATACAGGCAGTGTCTTCTTAGGAAGAGATTACACCAGTACCCAAAAGAATTTCTCCGTTGAAACTGCAACAAAAATTGATGCAGAAATCCGTAAGATTATCGATGATGCTCACGCTGAAGCAATTCGTGTTATCAAAGAGAATAAAGCTGATGTTGAACTCTTAGCAAAAACATTAATTGAACACGAACAAATCACCGGTGAAGAAATCGATTATTTGATGGAACATCGTCATCTTCTTCGCGATGAAAAAGTCGAAGCTCCAGTAGCAGAACAAGCACCTGAACAAAAGGTGGAAGAACCTGCTCCTGAAGTGAAAACTGAAGAAGAAAAATAATTAAAACTAGGAAGGGCAAAACCTTCCTTTTACTATGTGGAAATTAGGTAACTTAGACATCAAAGGAAAAGTCGTTCTTGCCCCCATGGCAGGAGTAACAAGTGCAGGTTATAGAAAATACCTCAATACTTTTGGCGTGGACGTTTGTGTTTCTGAGATGGTTAGCGATATGGGGTTAATTTATCAAAACAAAGAAACAGAATCTTACGTTACTTATGAAAAAGATCAAACAATTACTGGCGTGCAACTATTCGGCGCTAAGGCTGAAAACTTGGCGAAAGCTGCAGCCGTATCGCTTACTTTAAACCCTAACATTGACTTCTTTGATGTTAATATGGGTTGCCCTGTTCCTAAGGTCACTAAGACCGGTGCGGGGTCCGCTTTAATGCTTAATCCTAAGCTTTGTGGCGATATCATTAAAGCTATTAAGCAAGTAACGGATAAGCCAGTAACCGCAAAGATAAGATTAGGCTATAATGAGGTTAACTTTTTAGATGTCATCAAAGAGCTTGAAAATGCAGGAGTGGACGCTATTGCAATCCACGCTAGAACAAGAAAAGAACTCTATATGGGAACACCTCATTTTGACTTGTTAAAAGACTTAAGAAGTAAGATGAAAGTACCTCTTATTGTTTCTGGAAATATATACACTTTAGATGACGCAATTAACGCTTTAGAAATCACAGGAGCGGATGCTGTCATGGTGGCGCGTGGTGGTATGGGAAATCCATATCTCATTACCCAAATAAAACACTATTTTGAAACAGGCGAAAGACTATTAAATCCATCCTTTGATGAACAGTGCAAATACTGTTTAGAATTAGCAAAATCAATATGTGAAGAAAAAGGTGAATTGACAGCGATGAGAATATATCGTGGTATTGCTCCTAAATTCTTCTCTGGATTCGCTAATTCTAGAACGCTTAGAACAGTCTTAGCAACATCACTTACCGACTACCAATCTCTAGTGAACATTCTTGATGAATTCAAGAAAGAAAATATGAATTTTTAAGTTTTGACTACTTAATGTCAAAAAACTCGTATATAGTATTAAGGCGTGGATATTTGAAAGGAAAGTTGAAAATATGAACATTAATGAATTAAACGACCAAGAACTAATCCGTTTAGAAAAGATTAAAAAATACCAAGAATTAGGTATTGATCCATTTGGTCAAGCTTATAAAGTTTCCCATTCGATTAAAGAGATTCGTGCTTTGTGCAATAAGAAATCAGAAAAAGCCCTTGCTAAAATGGCTTTAAAAGTTTCTGTTGCAGGTAGAATCAAAGCTATTCGTAAAATGGGTAAAGCCTCCTTTATGAATATCCAAGATAAAACTGGTAATATCCAAGTTTACTTATCACTTGATGGTTTAGGCAAAAAAAATTACGAACTTTTCAAGATGGCTGACATTGGTGATATCGTCGGTATCAAAGGTATTATGAATTTAACAAGAACTGGTGAATTAACAATCAAAGCCCAAAAGTTCATTCACTTAACAAAATGCTTACATCCATTACCAGAAAAATTCCATGGTTTAACTGACGTTGAAGAGCGTTCAAGAAGAAGATATTTAGACTTAATTATGAATGAAGAAGCTCGTAAAGTTGCCTTTATGAGACCACAAATCATTCGTAGTATTCAACACTTCCTCGACGGCAAAGGCTTCACCGAAGTTGAGACATCAATTCTCTCTCCAATTTTAGGTGGTGCTTCCGCTCGTCCATTCATTACACATCACAATACTTTGGATAAAGATTTCTATTTAAGAATCGCTACAGAACTTAACCTCAAACGTTTACTCGTTGGTGGTATGGAAAGAGTGTATGAAATTGGTAGACTTTTCCGTAATGAAGGTATGGATGCTTCTCATAACCCAGAATTCACCACGATTGAGATTTATCAAGCCTACTCTGATTTAAAAGGTATTGGTGACTTAACTGAGAAGATGATTAGAAACGCCGCTAAAGAAGTCACAGGTTCAGCAATTATCACATACGGTGATCAACAAATCAACTTCAAAGACCCATTCAAATGGATTTCAATGAACGACTTAATTAAAGAAAAATGTGGCATTGATTTTAAGGCTGTTAAAACATATGAAGAAGCTAAGAAATTAGCGGATGAAAAAGGCTTACATTTAGACAAATTTAAGAACACAGTTGGCTATGTCATGAACGAGTTCTTTGAAGAGTTCTGCCAAGCCGATTTAATTCAACCTACCTTTGTTTATGAATATCCAATTGAAGTTTCTCCATTAACTAAGAAAGAAAAAGATCCAAGATTCGTTCAAAGATTTGAATTATTCGTTAATGGTCGTGAGCTCGCTAACGCCTATACAGAACTTAACGATCCACTAGATCAAGAAGAAAGATTCCTTGCCCAATTAGAAGCTAAGAAATTAGGCGATGAAGAAGCAAGCGAAATGGATAAAGACTTCGTCGAAGCTCTTGAATATGGCATGCCTCCAACAGGTGGCGTTGGCATGGGTATTGATAGATTAGTTATGCTATTAACCAACCAACCACAAATCCGTGAAGTCATCCTCTTCCCAACAATGAGAGATAGATAATTTCAAAAAAAATAAAAATATTTCGGACAAAAATCAAAAACAGCCCCTACTAAAGATATGAGGGGCTTTTCTAATGGTTTATCTAACTTTTCCATTAAATAGTTCCTCATTACCTAGGTAAAAATGTCGAAAGGAGTTGATCCATGAGACATTTAAAGGGCAGTTGCTATCTGACTTTAGATTATTGGAATGCAGGAACTAATTCTTGTATTATTGCTGTGCTATTAATTTTGGTTGCTTTGAAGAAGTCTTCCATTAGGTAGTTTCTTCATAAAAAAGAAGGGCTTTGCAACCCCTTCAAAAAAACCAATATTATTATACCAAAACCATAGTCAAAGTCAACGGGCATCTGCCCGCCTAGCACTAAGTGTACGTACGCGCTTTACAAATGGAAAGAACACTAGTATAATTGTCACGCTAACTTAATTAGCACAAATCTCTGCTACCAAGAGAATATGGTAGCCATTAGACCAGAGGGAGGTAAATAAAATGCGCAATTATGAAATTATGTACATTTTGAAAGCCGACTTAGACGAAGCCGCTCGTGAAGCAGAAATGAACAATGTTCAAGCTCTTCTCGAAAAGAACGGCGCCAAGGTTAACAATACAGATACCAAGATGGGTTTACGCGAATTAGCGTACGAAATCAAGGATCAAACCAAAGGTTTCTACGTCGTCCTCAAAGTGGAAGCTGATGAGAATGCACTTTATCAATTCAATCGTAAAGTCAAAATCAATCCAGCCGTGTTACGTCACTTAGTCACAGTTGATCAACAATAAGGAGGACAACACATGGTTAACAGAGTAGTTTTAGCAGGTCGTTTAGTTAAAGACCCTGAACTAAGAAAAACCAATTCTGACATTAGTTTCGCTACATTCACTTTAGCAGTGGATAATCGCGTCAAAGAAGCAGATGGCACAAGAGGAACACTCTTCATTGATTGCCGTGTCTTCAGAGACCAAGCGGAAAACTTAGTGAAATTCACCAGAAAAGGTTCAATGATCGCAGTTGATGGCAGTCTCAATCAAAGAAACTTTACCCGTCAAGATGGCAGTAAAGGTAAATCAGTAGAAGTCGTGGTCGACTCAGTAACATTCTTAGAACCTAAGAAAGACGCTCCAGTCGAAACACCAAAATTCGATGATACACCAGCACCATCTAACGGTAACAATTTAGACTCAATTGATTTGCCAGATGACGATCTTCCATTTTAATTAAAGAAAGGGAAAATTATGGCATTTAGAAAAGTTAGACCACATAAAAAAGTATGTATCTTCTGCAAGAACAAATCTAAATTCATTGACTACAAAGACGTCGAACTCTTAAAGACAATGATTACCCCAAACGGTAAGATTTCCGCCAGAAGAGCAACAGGCACATGCGCTAAGCACCAAAGAGAATTAGCCAAAGCTATTAAAAACGCTAGATTCATGGCTCTTCTCCCATACGTTGCTGACTAATTAAGTCAAATACTTATTGAAAACAAGTCGTCCATAACGGGCGACTTTTTGTGTGGCACATTTGTGACATTCATAATGCTATTATCAAATTAACAAGGGAGACTTTGAATATGAAAGAAGAATTATTGAAAGGCTTAACTAAAGAACAAATAGCTAAAGCGCAAGCATGTAAGAATACACAAGAACTTTTGGCGTTAGCAAAGCAAGAAGGTATTGAATTAACCGATGAGCAGCTTGCCGCTATTTCTGGTGGATGTAATGCAACAGTTACAGTTCAAGAATGTCCTTACTGTGGTTGTACTTGGGTTGCATTTGTATCTAAGAAACGATATAAGTGTTTAGCTTGTAATAGAAAATTTGATAGAAATTAATTTTAAAAAAATATAGAAAAGTTGGTAGTCCGCTATCAACTTTTTTGTTTTTTTGATGTTTAAATGATAAGTCAGTAAAAAAGAAGGCACTATTATGTTTATCCGTTTTAAATTTAGTAAATGGGAAAAGAAAGTTATCATCAAGAATAATAATCTAATAAGAGAATAATCAATCTTTATATGTGGCACTTCTGTGGCAGGGTCTATGTTAATGTGAAAATAGCAAAGGAGAACTTTGATAATGAATAAAGAATTATTGAAAGGATTAACTAAAGAACAGATCGCTAAAGTTAAACAATGTAAAAATCACGAAGAATTATTAGCGTTATCACCTGCAGCGTTGTTTCAGATATCGGAGATTATATCAATCCATATGATTGTCCAAGATGCGGTAGTAATAATATTAAAGACAAAGGTACCTATTATATCTGCCAAAGCTGTGGTTACAAAATCGAAAATTACGATTAAACAAACGTGTATAATCGAGTGCTAACTCGGTTTTTTATTAATCTTAAATTGGGATAATTAAGTCGCTCATCATGGGCGACTTTTTGCTTGTGGCACTTCTGTGACAAATGCTTTGATACAATGAAATCAACGACAAAGGAGAATCTTATAATGAAAGAAGAATTATTGAAAGATTTAACCAAGGAACAAATTGAAAAAGTCAAAGCCTGTAAAGATCAAAATGAATTATTAGCCCTCGCTAAAGAAGAAGGCATTCAATTAACTGATGAACAATTAGAAGCCGTTAATGGTGGATGGTGTAGTGAAACAACTGAACCATGTCCAAAATGTGGTTCCACAAGTATCTACAAGGAACATCGCGGCAATGATGTCCATATGCATACAGTCTTCATCTGCAAGAAATGTGGCAATGAGTGGAATCCTGATTAATTATATAAAGGATAATTTACAACAATAAGCCGTCTATAAAGGCGGCTTTTTATAGAGAAATCTTCCGTTATTTAAAGCCAAAAAATTATAAAAAAACATAATATCCAACTTTTGATAATATTTTTAGAAAAATTCTTGTGTTATTATTAAATAATAAAACTATGAAAAAGAGAATCGCTAGAATCGCTATTTTATCCACGCTAGTTATTGTTGGTATATTAGGTATCATTTTTACCACTTTATCAAATAGTTTTATGGGTGGCTTATCAGTATTCTTATTCTTTACTGTGCAAAGCAATATATTCATTATCATTATGGCGATAATTACCATTGCTAATGAAATATATAAATTAGTTAAACATCAATCGTTCATGAATCAAATACTTCATTATTTTAAATTCGTGGCGACGATTGCAATTACTATCACCTTCTTAGTATTTTTCACCATGCTAGCCCCTTTAATGGGTATGGATTATCTATTGTCATTCAATAATTTCTCATTACATGCGATAGTGCCTATTCTTGCTATTGTTGATTTCTTTTTATTCGATACGGGTATCAATATTACTTATCCAAGATCATTAACGGGTGCCGCTATGCCGTTATATTATGTGACCTTTGTTTATATTGGTGTTCCACTTAATTTCCAATATGGTCCTGATCTTAAATTCCCATATTTCTTTTTAGATTATGAGAAGAACGGTTTCTTATTTGAAAAAGGATTTGGCATTATCTTATGGATTATAGTTTTATTAATATGAAGAAATGTCATATTATCGCTACCGCTTTATTAGCAAGCAGCTTATTAATCAGTGGCTGTACACAAAAAGAAAAATCAATAGATGCCAGTAGTGCGAATGTTCCTGAATCATCAGAAAAAGTAGAACTACCATCATATTTAACGTTCTTAAAAGATAATCAAATTAGATTTGATATCATGAATGATGATTTAGGTCTTACCTTTAAGTATCAAGATAAAGATCTCACTAATGGTACATTATTAAATATTGTCGAAGGCGAATTAACTTCAAGTGGCGAAGCCACAAAAGAAAAACTCAACTTCATCATGGTTTGTCAAAAGAAACCATCTGGCGATTCTGTTGGTGAAACAAATCTCCATGTCGCTAAAGGTTTAAGAGTTAGTGCTTTGGAAAGCTATTTAGAGAAATTTGGTAGAAACTATATCAATCCATATGTTGGTGGTAAAGTTTATATCGCTATTTCTGATGGTACAGATAATCCTAAATGGACAACTGGCCTAAGCGAAAAAATGGATGAAGCTATTAGATTTGAAATAAATAGAAATATTACAATTTAATCCATTAACATTTGAAAAATTGTCTCCATTCGTGGAGACTTTTTGTTATAATCTTTAAGCATGAAAAAGAAAAGCAAGATTATCTTATTCTCAATACTAGGATTTATACTAACTATCGGATTAGTGGTTACCATACCTTTTATGGTTTTAGATATCAAAACAGGTAACATGTCCACTGGTTATGCATATCTAAAAGAAGATGATACATATAAAGAAAAAGTAGAAATTACTGGACTTGAATTAGTGACACAACATGTTTCATGTGGTTACGCATCTATTGAAATGATATCTAAATATTATAATTCTCCAGTGACGGAAGACGATTTAGATAGTAGAAATAGTGCAATATCGACCGCCTCCACTGATGGATTTATTAAAGAGATAAATAAATCAATTCCTTCTAAAAAGTTCGTTAAAAGAACTTATTTGGCATACGATCAATTATTAAAAGAAATACATGGTTCGATAAAAAAGAAAAATCCTGTTACTATTGAATGGGCGGCTAAATATGAAGATGAATGGACATTACATTTCTCAGTCGTTAGTGGTTTAGATTTACCAAATGATAATGTCACTGTTTATAATCCATATGGATACATAGAAAACATTACTATTAATGACTTCTTAAATAGAACAACATTTAAAGCATATAAAAACATGCCTCTATTCTTAGATTTTGGCTTTGCTTTTGGAGCGTTCCATAAAAACACAATCTTCTACGCAAAATAGAATCAAAGCCACCTGCTTAATTGAGGTGGCTATTTTGTTTTTATCGAACAACGTTTTAATCGTTGGGCGTAAATAAAACCGCCTCCTCTGGGGGCGAGAAATGAATAAGCGGAAGCGTTCGATAACAAATAAAAACTCCTTTGGTATAATGAGACATGTTCAGTTGCCTTGTCATAGAAAGGAGTTTTTATTATGTCACATAAAAATGATGACGAAAGTAGTCTATCACATACTAGGTGGAATTGTCAGTATCACATAGTCTTTACCCCTAAATATCGCAGAAAAGCGATATATGCAAAACTAAGAAGTGATATCGGTAAATATATCAGAAGATTATGTGCCTATAAAGGAGTGGAAATCGTTGAAGCTCACGCGATGCCTGATCACATTCACATGCTCGTCAAGATTCCACCTAAGATAAGTGTGTCATCTTTCATGGGATATCTCAAAGGAAAAAGCAGTCTTGTTATATTTGACGAGCATGCAAATCTTAAATACAACTATGGAAGCAGACACTTCTGGTCAGAAGGTTACTATGTTTCGACCGTCGGTCTAAACAAGAAAACAATACAGAATTACATTAGGAATCAAGAATTAGAAGACCAACTTCTAGATAAGAAATCATTAAAAGAATACAAAGATCCGTTTACGGATAAGTAAGGGTGACAAAGGCAACTGGGCAAACTAAAGAGCAGCATGATTGCTGCTGCCAGTAACCTGTCTTGGAGACAGGAGAGAAAAACCGCGCCTTGTAAGACGCGGATTGTTATTATTTGATGATTCTTTCCGCTACAAGAGTGGAGATGCTACTGAATACGGCATTTATCGCTGCATTAGTCTTTTCTAATAAAGACATATTCTCTTCGATATCAGCGTAGCCAGGATTAATCATATATTTAACGATTGGGAATAATATTTCTCTTTGTGCTTTTAAGATATCCTCTTCAATCTTGATATCATCTTTTTTGAAAGTAATAGTTTTTCTATTTTTGATATCATATTTATCCCATTGAATATCTGGTAAAGATGGATTACCGGTTTTAGCAAATTCCACCCACATATTAGATACCGTCCTCGCTAATTCTTCATCTGCTTTTTCACCAGTATAGATAGTTTCATCGATATTATAGAAGACATAGGCTAATTCAACTGCGTGGCAAGCTTTATATAATGGAATCTTAGATTCTTCTTTCCAATAATACATATAAACATTGCCGTTATTTTCCGAATGGCCTTCTGCTTGTAATATTGCTGGCAAACGGAACATGATTTCATTATAGAATTCTGTAATACGTGCAATCTTATTACCTTTCGCTATGCGCATAAAGTCTTTAATGAATTTTTTATCTTCTTTATTAACTTTAGATATATCGGCTTTATATTTAACAGGCATACCCGCACTATAGTTAAATAAGCCACCTAATTCACCAATCCAATAATATAATTCATTAGCGTTGGTTCCTAAGATCATATCGATATCTTTTGTCTTACCTTCTAAATATGGCTCATATGGGTCAATAGGGATTAATTTACCATCCCTCATAGGGAAATTATTAGCCTCATTTAAACCTTCGTTTATTTTGGCTAATTCCTCAGTGGTTAATTTCATTAATTCATCCATTGAATCTTTGCCACTGGCTTTAATAAGTTTATCGGTAAAAGCTTTGCATTCATCTTTGGCGTAAGTTAACGCTAAAGAGCCACTTTCAGCGATGACACGGTGGAATAATCCTTTAGCCTCATCGATTAAAGGTAAGATAGAAACAGATCCACCTCCTGCGGATTCACCAAATATTGTGACATTATTAATATCGCCACCAAAGGCTTCACCGTTTTTTTGAATCCAACGTAATGCTTCTATTTGGTCATAGATACCTAAATTAGGAGCGTCTTCAAATTGTTCTCCACCTTTTAGATAACTTAAATCAACAAAGCCAAATAAACCAACACGATAAGCAATGGTAATTAAGATGACTTCTGGATGAAGTTTGATAAAGTTAAATCCATCATAAAGAGGATCAACTGTGCCACCCCAACCATAAGCACCGCCATGGATAAAGACCATGATAGGTTTATTCGTGTCCTTACAAGCATCATTTACCCAAACATTTAAATAAAGACAATCTTCGCTTTGTGGGTAATATGATGAACGTTCAGAATCAATGACAGTTTGAATAGGGGACTTACCATTATAATAAGCCTCATAAATATCATCACCATCTGGAATAGGCACAGGCTTCTTCCATCTTCTTTCTCCAATTGGAGGTAAAGCGAAAGGAATGCCTTTAAAAATACGTACCATGTCCATTACTTTAGGAACAAAGACACCGTTATTGCATCCAACAGAATGCTCTTCGTCTGGGTTGTAATTTAACTTTTTATTTTCGCCAAATAAGGCATTAATCCTTTTCTTTTCTAATGCTGTTTTATTATTTTTACTCACTATTTTTTCCTTTTGAAAATACTGATAATCTTGCTGAAGAAGTTGCTCTTATCGGATAATTTCTTCTTAAGATCAGCGACAGTAACGTCTTTTTGTGAATTATGTGTCACTAATGCTTGCGCGGTCATGACGAATAAGTCACGGAATTTTTCCATGCTTTCTTGATTGTATCTACTAGCAGCGTAGTCAATCATTAAGACTAAACCTTCTTTACCATCTAAGATTTCCATATCTAAGATAGTTTGAGAAGCCGCTTGATTTTGACGAATATCAATCGTTTCAATATTCATACCATCTGCCCCGCCCATATCACGGATATCTTGTTGATAGAGTAAATAGGCAGATTCAGTACCAACGTGGTTGTTTTTATCAACATAAGCATAACAGCTATGTTCGATACCACCTTGGACTTGGTTATGGATATCGGCAAAGATATCACGAATTGTATCTTTATCATGTAAACGGACACCAACTGGTAAATCACGGAATAATAAACCAACTGTTGACATCATTTCCATATCTTCACGGCCGTTATAAATCCAAGAAATCTTAATGTCATTCTTCTTGTTATAGATAGCAATTGCTAATGTTGCAACAGCAATAAAGAATTCATTACGGCTAATGCGGTATTGTCTTTCCATCGCTGACATTTGGGCTTGTTCGATGCCTAATGGGACGAATAATTCACCTAATTCGTTTTCACGAGATTGATGGTTGATGGTTGGATAACTGGACCATTCAACACCGTCATATAAATCTTCGAAATATTTCTTAGATTCTTCATAGAAGGCAGTTTTTTCTGCTTCTTCTCTCTTTGCTAACATCAAATAATAGAAGTCTGGATCTGGCATCATGCCCATATAGGCTTTACCAATATTACCCATGAAGACTTTTAATGATGTACCATCAAAGACAGTGTGATGGACATCGAAGAAGACATAACCGGATTTTTCTGTTTCAAAAACACGGCAGCGGTATAATCTACCTTCGATAATCTTAAATGGCATGACTAAGTTATCTTTTAATAATTCAAATTCAAATTCGCTAAGTTTCTCAACTTTAATATCTTCAATGATATCTGGAGTGTAGCGTTGAACGATGTCGCCATCTTCATTGAAATGGAAAGTTGTTAATAAGGCTGGATGATTCTTAATAACAGTCTTCATCGTTGCAGCGAGTTTTTCCATATCAAACATTTCCTTATCCACTTTTAACATGGAGAATAAGTTATACATTGTGGATTTAGGAGTATAGAGTTGATAGTCAACCATGTATAGTTGTTCAACAGTTAATGGATGATCAACTTTCATGCTAGCGGCGTTCTTCATTTCAGGAGATTCCCCGTCATCACTAGCTTGTTTTTCTTCGTATAATTTCGCAATCTTTTCAGGAGTACGACCACGGAAGATTTCACTTGCGGTCAATCCTGGAAGTTCAGCGTTAACAATCACTTGAATAGAACCAAGTGAGTCTCCACCTAATTCATAGAAGTCATCGTGGATACCAATTTTATCCGCTTTTAATACAACTTCCATCGCGTGACAAATCTTTTCTTCTGTCTCATTTGTAGGAGCAGCGTATTCTGTTTTGAAATCGCTAGCGTCTGGCTTTGGTAAAGCTTTTCTATCAAATTTGCCGTTCGCCTTTAATGGGACAGAATCAATCTTCATGAAGAAGGCAGGAATCATGTAGTATGGAAGTCTCTTCATTAATTCTTGTCTAATTTCATTTGGATCGAATGAGATATCTTCTAAATAATAAGCGCATAAATAGCTCTTTCCGTTTTCTTCAAAACCTCTAGCAGCGGCCCATTTAACTTTTAAAGCAGCTTTAACCGCGGCTTCAATTTCCGCTGGTTCAATACGGTTACCATTAATCTTAATCATGTCGCCCGAACGGCCTAATAAGACATAGTTACCTTTTTCATCTTTTCTCGCTAAGTCACCAGAGTGGTAGAAGCCATTAGTGAAGGCTTTCTTACTTTCTTCTGGAAGATTGATATAGCCTCTAACATATGGATTTTCAAAGCATAATTCACCAATTTCGCCTTCTTTTGCTTCGTTACCATCTTCATCAAATAATTTGATTTGGGTGGCGACTTCTGGTTTACCGATTGGGCATGTTTCGTATGATTTATCAATTAAGAAAACACCAACAGCGAAACCACTTTCACTACAGGCGTAAATATTAATTAATTCAAGGTTTTTATTATAGACGTTATTAGCAGGTTCACTACCAACGAAGAGCATTCTGAGGAATGGACCAGTGGTGTTACCTAACATTCTGACATATGAAGGTGTTAAGAATGTAATAGAAATTCTCTTTTCAAAGAAGAACATCTTTAACGCCATTGGGTTCTTGATAGTGGCGTAACCAACAACAAATGTCTTACCATTATGAACGCTTAAAGCTTTCAAAATAACGATAACAGAGGCCACGAAATTAAGTGGGGCTAATAAGGCTAAACGGTCTTTACCATTAAATGGCGTTTCACCGTTAACTTTAATAGATTCAATAGCTCTTTCTAAATTGCCATATTCGTGTAAAACACCCTTTGGATTACCAGTAGTGCCAGAAGTATAAATAGCATAAGCGGCATCGTGCATATCAACTTTTACATAGCCTTGAATAGGATCAATCTTCATGATTTCTTCCCATTTAGAGGCGTTGATTTCAATCTTACAGCCACAGTCTTGACGGATATAAGCAATACGTTCTGGGGCGTATGTGTCTTCTACTAGTGCCCAAGCAGCGCCAGCTTTCCAAACGCCAATCATGGTAATAATTGGCATGACACCACGTGGAAGATTAATGAGGACAAAGTCTTCTTTGCCGATATTATTCTGTTTTAAGTACGCATAAATACGACCTGATAAGTCGTCTAACTGCGCATAAGTAATGCCTTTATTGTGTGCTTCATCAAATAAAATGGCATTATTTGGCGTTTTCGCAGTAAAAGCTGCGAGTTGTTCAATGATGTACATGAGTGACCTCCTACTTTTCAATAGTGAGGATGTTATCAAAGCCAGTCATTGTGAAAATGTCCATGACGTTTTGATTGACACTGCGAATGACCATTGTGCCACCCCTGTTAACAAGCTCTTTAAATGTCGCTAATAAGACACGTAAGCCTGCACTTGAAACGTAATCGATCTTTTTAAAATCAAGAATTAATGAATTAATGCCTTTAATTGATTGGCTTAAAATTGTGTTTAATTCGTTAGAAGTAGTGCTATCAATACTTCCCTCGAGTTCAATTAAAAGTTCTGAACCCGTCTGCTTTTTTGTAGCGTTCATAATAAAACTCCCTTTTTGTCAAAAACGTTATTAAACGTTATTTAATTGTCTTTATTATAACCGAGTGTGCGCACAAAAGTGCCACAAATTTTTGAAAAAATAAAAAAATATTTCTTGCTCCCTTCTAATAAAAGCAAATAGGCCATATAAGTGTTAGTTATGTTTTCATTTATTTGTGATATCATACATTCATTAGAAAGACTTATGATTATCAGCGAACAAGAAAAGAAAGAACTTGAAGATATTTATCAATCATTCCTTCACGATGAAAGAATTTTGAAAATGAAAAGCATTTCCATGCATCGTGGTTCTAATTGCTATATCCATTCTTTTAAAGTTGCTAAACTTGCGATCAAAAGAGCGCTACGTCATAAAAAAGGTAATTTACAAGTCATCCTAGTGGGCGCTATTCTTCATGATTATTATTTGTATGATTGGAGAACTGACAAATCCAAGATGAGACATCATATGAGTAGCCATCCTTATGCCGCTGCGGAAAACGCTGAAAGAGATTTTGGTATTCATGAACCAGTTAAGAAAGTCATCCAGTCTCATATGTGGCCAGTTAACTTCTCTGATTTTCCAAAAACAAAAGAAGCTCGTATTATTTCTAACGCTGACAAAGCCATTTATATTAAGGAAATAAGTTGCTCAAAAGCTTATAAGAAAAAAAGAGAACAAAAATATTACAAACAAATCGAAAAATTATTCGATGAATAATCCAAATAATAGATTACCAGATAATAGTGTGCTAGAATTCATCTGGTAATTTTATTTTAAAGGATTAATTTTATGGAAAAAGTTACAACAATTATTGATGAAAAAGCAAATAAAGAATTATTAAAACCCACTAGAATTCTTACTTGGATTCTTGCACTTTTAGGTGGCTTCTGTGTTGGCTTTTATTTTATGTTTTCAATCATGACTCAAAAGTGGTCAGAACCAGTTAACATCATTCTTTGTGTTGTGGGTGTTGTCTTTATTGTTTTTGGTTTCTTCTTTGATTATCGCGTCACTAAAACAATCAAATTAGCCCAAGCCAACCCAATCACCACAGTCACTCAATTCAATGAAGACCATCTCGTCATGGAATCATATAAAAACAATGAAAAAATTGCAGAGAGTAAAGTGGACTATAAATCATTCAAACGCTATACCGTCAGGGCTAATTTTGTGTTTATGACTTATCAAAACAATACAACATTTGCCTTCACAAAAAGCGATGAACTCATGGAATTCTTGAGCAAAACTGGCATCAAGAAAATGTAATTAAGTTTCAATATTATCAATTGAAAATCCTCGTTAATAGTGACAAACTATAAGCGAGGTTTTTATTTATGAAAAATGTATTAGCGAAATTAGCTTTGGTTTCTTTTGCACTTTTAAGTAGTGCTTGTTCAAAGCCACAAGAAAGTGTTGAACCAAGTAGCGGAGAACCACAAGTCAGTAGTGTGGCTCCAGTCAGTAGTGAAGCACAAGTCAGTAGTGTGGCTCCGACAAGTTCTCAGACTCCATCTTCCGCTCCTGCGGTTGTTGAAAATCAATTATCCAATTCTCAAGGTTTAGTTGTTAAATTCAATAAGACAGGCGCTAAGATTGATAGCATCAATGTTGGCAATAAGAAAATCGCAGAAAATGGTTTTACTGTTGGAAGATGCGCTAACCGTATTGCGAATGGCAAATTCACATTAGGTGGTACTGAATATAACGTTACTAAAAATGATGGCAACCATTCATTACATGGTGGAGGTAGACAGTGGTCTGGCACTTTCGCTAATTCAAACTGGACAAAAGTTAGTCAAGATGCCTCATCTATTAAATTTAGTTTCCATTCCGCTGATAAGGCTGATGGCTATCCAGGCAATATGGATATGACTGTTACTTATTCATTAAACGATAAAGGTGATTTATCTATCGAATATAGTGCGACCTCTGATAAAGATACATTATGTAATCCAACTAACCACTTATATATGTCATTAAATGGTAGTACAAGTTATAGTGGTATCAAACTATGGATTGACGCAGATAACTACACCCCATTATCAAATAAATTACCAACCGGTGATATTTCTCCAGTCGCAGGAACACAATTTGATTACACCAGCGAAAAAGCATTTGATAGTTCAAAGAACTATGATGACAACTATGTTTTAAAAGCTAATCCATCTAATGAATGCCGTAAAGTTGCCACAATGACAGGTTCTGTTGCTAAGGTCGATGTTTATACCGATAGAGCAGGTCTTCAATTATATAAAGAAAACAATGGTAAGATTTGTTTAGAAACACAACAATTCCCAGACGCTATTAATCATCCTAATTTCTTAGAATATGGAACAACTATTCTTAAAGCGGGTGAAACATTTAAATCTAAAACAATTTATCATTTTGAATTAGGTGAGCAATAATTATGAAAAAGATTGCATTATTAACTCTTTCCGCGATGGCGGTATTAACTACTGGCTGTAATAACGGCCATAAACATAACTACATGTTGGTGGCGACTGGTGGCTGGCATACTTGTATTGCCGGACAAGACTTTAACACCAGTGGTTTGAAAGTCACTTTAAAATGCACTGATTGTGAAGAAGAAAAAGAAGTGGAATATGAATTAGAAAATCATACTGCTTTAACTGAAGATCAAACAAGTATCACAATCAAATATCAAGACTATGTTTTAGAATACCCAATTACGGTGAAAACTAAGTACCATATCGCCTGTGTTGGTGATTCTTTAACCGCTGGACATAACTGGCCAAACGAATCATATCCAACATATTTAGGCAAGCTTGTTGACGAACGTTATGAAGTCGGTAATTATGGTGTTAATGGTATCTCTATCACTGGTTATGGTGGTTCATGGGACAACCCAAATCAACGTTATATCAAACAAAGCGTTTATAAAAACTGCGTTAAATTCGCTCCAGATATCTTTGCCTTTATGTTAGGCACTAATGACGCTACTAACTGGGCAAAAGCGGAAGCATCGTTCGTTAGTGAATACCATATCTTATTAGATTCATTAATCGAACAATTCCCAAATGCTAAATTTATCATGATGGTTTCTCCACCAACAAAAGATGGCAACCAATTTGGTATTCCTAATAAGGAAATCAAGGAACAAGTTAATCCTATTCAAAGAGAACTCGCAGGTGAATATGGCTTTGAAGTTTTAGACTTACGTAATGAATTTGAAGAAACAGAAAATTACGAATCCAAATATTTAAGACCAAATAACGATGGTGTCCATTTCACCAAAGCGGCCGCTCAATATGTCGCTGAGAGAGTTTGGGATATTGCTGAAGATTTACGTTTCTAGAAAAATTTTTATAAAAAATATTTTTTTCCTGGAAAGTGTTCTATAATAACAACACATCCTGCTTCTTTTAGTGAAAACATAGTGAATAATAGGTTAATAAATACAATTGTGTTTCACTTTTTGTATTTATTATTTTAATAACATTATTTATAATAATCTCACTATGGGAAAAACGATTAAAATTATCAAGACTATCACTTTTATCATCATCGCTCTCCAAGTAGCTTTGGCGGCAGTATTTTCTGTTTTGTATTTCAATAATTTCTTTGATTTCCAAAGCATTACAAAACCAGAATATATCGCTGTTGCGATGATCATTGTTGTTGCCGTTAACTGCTTATTTGTTTGGATTATTATCCTTATCTTATCTTCGTTAAGACAAAAGACAGATTTAAAGGCTGCGGAGATTATCGGTAGTGACGTTCAAGAAGCTTATAACTTCGCTCAAATTGGTTTAGCGATTACTGATGAAGAAAACGTTGTCCTTTGGACAAACGATTTATTTAAATCACGCCATATCGAAATCATGGATATGGATATCATTGCCTGGCAACCTGATTTAGCGGCGTTAAGAGACACCGCAAATGGCGATCAAACCGCAAAGATTGTTGTTAACTCTAGAACATATTCCGTTAAATTACTTTCTGAAGCAGGATTATGGATCTTCAAAGATATTACTGATTATGAATCTGTTTATAACTATTCTAAAGACCAAGCTCCTGTTGTCGGTATTTTAGCGATTGATAACTACGATGATGTTGTCCGTGGTGATGATGACTTTAATGACGTTGTGACTAAAGTTAAAACCGATATCTTTGGCTACGCTAAAGACTATGGCATCTTATTAAGAAGACTCAAAGATGATAGCTATTCAATGTTATGCAACTATGCCTCATTCAGCAAAATGCTTGAAGATAAATTCTCCATCATCGATAAGGTGCGTGGCGAATCCACTCGTGGTGAAATTCCACTTACCTTGTCTATTGGTTTGGCTCATGACTTCCCAGATGTTAATAAGTTAAACGATTTGGCTAATGATGCCTTAGATATTGCTATGTCACGTGGTGGTGACCAAGTTGTTGTTTCCGCTTATGGTCAAGAAATGAAATTCTATGGTGGTAAATCTGAAGCTCAAGAAAAACGTAATAGAGTTAAGACTCGTGTTTTAGCGGACTCTCTTATCTCTTTAATCAATGCTTCTGACCGTGTCCTTATCATGGGTCACGCGATGATGGATATGGATGCTTTTGGTGCCTGTTTAGGTATGAAAGCCATCTGTAATCGTTTAAAGAAACACGCTCGTATCGTTGTGGATTTAAAGAACACTGAATTCAAAACTAGATCCGCAATGACTTCTTCATTTGGTAAAGAAGAATTAGAAAAACTTATCGTTAACTCTAAAGACGCTGAAGATCAAATCAATGGTAATACATTATTAATTGTCGTCGATGTCCATATTCCTAACATGGTTATGGCGCCTAGACTTATCGATAAAGCCGCGAAGATTGTCGTTATCGACCATCATAGACGTGCCGAAGAATATATTGATTCTCCAGTCTTTAACCACATTGACCCAGCTGCGTCATCTACTTGTGAACTTATTTCTGAATTTATTAGATTCTCATCTATCAACCCCAAAATCGAGTTACCAAGTACATACGCCACAATCATGTTATCTGGTATCTTCCTAGATTCCTCTTATTTCAAATCTAGAAATACTGGTATTAGAACATTTGAAGCCGCGACAATTCTTAAGGAATATGGTGCGGATAACTCTTTAGCGGATGATTTCCTTAAAGATGATTATGAAGAACATAAAGAAGTAACTGATATCGTTACTAACTTAGATACTCCATTCTATGGTGTAGTCATTGCTATCGCTAACCAAGAGCGTCTATATGACCATGCGACAATCGCTAAAGCCGCGAACCTCTGCTTATCATTCAAAGGTGTCCACGCTGCATTTGTCATCGGTAAAGTTAGTAACCGTGAAATTAGAATCTCAGCAAGAAGTGATGGTACAGTCAATGTCTCATTACTCACTGAAAAACTCGGTGGTGGTGGTCACTTCACCAGTGCCGCTGCAACATTCGCTACAAGCGATGTAAAAGAAGTTAAAAATGCATTAATATCCGTTTTAGAAACATCATTAACTGAAGCCTCAAACAAAGGCTTGATGAAGAACGGTGAGGAGGAATAACGTTATGAAAGTCATCTTATTACAAAATGTTAAAAATGTTGGCAAGAAAGACCAAACTGTCGAAGTCAGCGATGGCTACGCAGTTAATTTCCTTTTCCCTCGTCGTTTAGCGGTGCAAGTCACTAAGAAAAGTGTCGAAGTTTTAGAAAACCAACAAGAAGAAGCGCGTGAAAACGAAGCTAAAGCCAAAGCAGAAGCAGAAGAACTCGCTAAAAGACTCGAAGGTATTACTCTCGAATTCAAAATGAAAACAGGCAAAGAAGGCAAACTCTTCGGTGCTATTTCATTAAAGCAAGTGACTGAAGAATTAGAAAAGCAATACAAGATTAGTGTCGATAAAAGAAAATTCGTGGATAAAGGACCATTAGATGTTCTCGGTTATTGGGATCTAAGAGTGGAACTCCACAAAGGCGTTATCGGCAAAGTTAAGGTTCATATAGGGGAGGAAAAATGATATGGCTACTGCTAAAAAGGCAGGCGAGCTCCCTTATAACGAACAAGCGGAGCAAGCTGTTTTAGGTTCTGCGTTATTATCTAAAGAATGTTTATATACAGTGTTTTCAAGATTAAATGAAGAAGATTTCTTCTTAGGAAAACACCAACTCCTTTATCGTGCGATTAGAAACTTATTCGATAAAGAAACACCAGTTGATGTTTTAACTGTTACCGAAGAATTGATGAACATGAAAGTGCTTGAAAACATCGGTGGTGTGGAATATTTACAACAATGCACTGATGCAATGGTCGCGCTTTCCACGATTGACTACTACGTTAATATCGTTAATGACCAAGCAGTCTTAAGAAGACTTATTCAAACATGTCGCGATATTGATGCTTCATATTTAAATGAAGAAATTACTGATATCAATGATTTCATTTCTAATAGTGAATCTTCATTAAAAGAAGCAACTGAAAAAAGAAGAGTCGCGGAATTTAAGAAAGCTAAAGAAGTCGCTGAAGAAGTGAAGATGACAATTGAAACACCACAAGAAGTGAAAACCGATGGTGTTAGTGGCTTAACCACTGGTTTTGATAAATTAAATAACATCACTCAAGGTTTCCATCCTGGTGACATGATTATTGTTGCCGCTCGTCCATCTGTCGGTAAAACCGCTTTAGCCCTTAACTTCGCTTATAGAGCGGCTAACCGTACAAATAAACCGGTTGCTATCTTCTCACTAGAAATGCCTGCGGAAGCACTCATTAAACGTCTTATCGGTGTTGAATCTTCTGTTTCATTAACAAAGATTACAACTGGTAATCTCGTTGGTGTGGATCGCGCAAAAGTGAGTAACGCTATTTATAAAATTGGTAACTTACCAATCTATATTGATGATTCTCCAAATGGTAAATTAATGGACATCATCGCTAAAAGTAGAAAGCTCCAAGCGGAGCAACCTGAATTAGGCATGATTATTATCGACTATTTAGGTTTAGTCACTACTGGTTCAACTTCTAAAGGTGCGGATTCCCGTCAAGAAGAAGTTCGTAAAACCTCTTTAGCCTTAAAAGCGTTAGCTAGAGAATTACAAGTACCAATCATCGTCGTTTCACAGTTATCTCGTGATGTTGAAAAGCGTGGTGAAAATAAACGTCCAATTCTATCTGACTTAAGAGATTCTGGTTCTATCGAACAAGACGCTGACGTCGTCATGCTTCTTTATCGTGAAGACTATTATAAAAATAGCAAAGCGCCAAATAACAACGCTGGTAATAAGAAATTAAACAACCTCTCTGGTTCTGAACGTTTTGAAATGGTTAAAGATCAAAGAGAAAAATTAACTGGTGAACCAATGGGTGGTGACGTTTCTTATGTTGAAGTTAACGTCGCTAAAAATAGAAATGGTCAAACTGGTAACGCTTACTTATTCTTCTATAAGAGCTTTGGTCGATTTGACGAACCAAGTGATGAATGGCTCAAGCAAATGCGCGAGATTAGTGAAAACGCAGCGAACTAATGTATTACCATATCATCGCTTCTGGCTCTAAAGGTAACGCCACAATTGTTGTTTCAAATAAAACTGTCCTATTAATTGATATGGGCATTACTTTAAAACGCTTAGAAGAAGGTTTAGGGGAAATTAATTTATCACTTAAAGACATTAATGGTGCTTTATTTACCCATAACCATACTGATCATATTTCTGGTATTAAATTCATTTCACCAAAGATTATGTATGCTTTAGAAGGAACATTACCTTCTTCTTTATCTAATGTTATTAATCTATATGAACCATTCATTATTGGGGATTTTACTGTGACCGCTTTTAAGACAAGCCATGATGCGACTAATCCATGTGGTTATTTAATAAAAGACGCTAATGAGACATTAATGTATATGACAGATACAGGAATATTTATTGAAGATAATTTACCTTTAGTTAAAAATCCAACATATCTCATTATCGAATCAAATCACGACATTAAAATGCTTTTAGCGACGAAACGTACTTTTGAATTAAAAAATAGAATATTATCCGAATATGGTCACTTGTGTAACGAAGATAGTGCGATTGCCACAATATCAATTATCGGTGATAAAACTAAAGAGATTACATTAGCCCATTTATCAGAAGAAGCTAATACTCCAGAAACTGCATTAGAGGCTTATGAAAAGATATTTGCCCATTTCCATATTAATAAGGATAAATATTTAATCAGGTGCGCGAACCAGTGGGTATCTTTATCAGGAGGTAACATTCCTCATGAAGATTAAGATTTACGCCATTGGCCATTTAAAAGAAAGCTATCTAAAACAAGGCATCAACGAATATCTTGAAAGACTAAAACCATACACTCAAATCGAAGTAGTGGAATTAGATGATGAACCAGTTAATAGTAATCCCAGTCAAAAAGACATTGAATTAGTAAAAAATAAAGAAGGCCAAAAAGTATTAAAATATTTAAAGAATAATGAATATCTTATTGGTCTAGATTTAGTTAAAAAACAACTAACCAGTGAAGAATTCGCTAAATACATTGAAGATAAATTTGTTTTAGGGGGTTCTAATATCTCTTTTGTTATCGGTGGCTCATATGGTCTAAGCGATGAATTAAAGAATAGATGTAATGATAGATTATCTTTATCTAATATGACTTTCCTTCATCAAATGACTAGATTAATATTATTAGAGCAAATTTATCGCGCTTTTAAGATTAATAGAAACGAGGTTTATCACAAATGAAAGAATATGAAGAATTCAAGCATCTAAGAAAAGAAATAGATAAGAACAATCCGTTCTGCGCTCTTTATTATCTTGAAAGTGGTGAATCTTTTTATATTGAGCCAGTATTTTATACACAGTTAATGGGCTTTAAAGATCATTACGCTGATAAATATCATCTCATCATTGAAAAGATGTTAGAACTCGTAAAGAAGAATAAAAAAATTGTCTTCACCGGTAATTTTGAAAATCCATTAACCGATGTCGACAATTATATTTATCTAGAAGTAACTGACGTGACTGACGCTCTTCAAATATATGCTGAGGACAAATCACGCGGTAGTGACTACGGAGATTAGTTATTGTTGAATAGGTCTTAATTCCTTCATTGAGACCCACATCACTCTTAAACCTAATGTTAAGATGAAGATAAGTGGAGCTTGTTGAACAAGGAAGAAACCAACAATTAAAGTAATGATAGCAGGGGATAATCCAAGTCTCGCTGCTATTTTCATTGTGAGCCATGGTGTGTAGTAATTGTTTGGATTGTTCTTACCACGAGTTAAGATCCACATTAAGAAGCCCATGACAACTGATAAACCCGCGAAGATACCAAGATAGATACCAGAAGTACCCCAGGTGTTACCAATCTTAAGAGTTTCATAAGATTTATTTAAAATAGTTTTGAAGTTAGCAAGAACACCGTTTGTGTATGTGGAATCCGCTAAGTTAGCGGCAACTTCTTTACCGTCCTTATCTTTAACAGTTAATAAATAAGCTAAACCAGCATCAGTAGCTTTAGTTGTTTTAAAGTCACCTAAATAAGAACTAACTAATGGTTTTGTGCTATTAGCACTATAGATCACAACATAAATACCATCACGATATAAAATCATATAGCTTGGTGTATATGTGCCTGTCTTTTCTTCAGATTCAGTAGTGGAATTTAAAGTATATTTTTTAACACTGATAGCGGTGTTAACGGCTTTCTTATCAGCATTCTTTGGAGCGTCAGCAATATAAACCATGAAATCATATTGATGAGTGACGCTATTTTCATATTTAGCGTACGCTCTATCACTACCATAAGAAGTGTATTCAACAGTTTTGTTATCTTCTTTAATGGTTAAGTAATGTTCTTCATTAATTGATAATTCAACTTTGTTATTCTTTAATTCAGTAGCTAATGTAGGAATATATTTTTCTAAGCCATAAGAATAAGCGTTGATAAATGATGAACCTTTAATATTAATTTGTGAAATGAAAACAGGAAGAACAGGTAAAAGTAAAGAGAAGACAAAGAAGAGTATTGTTAACCATAATGGTCCATTCTTTGCGCCTCTAATTGCCGCAGCGTTATTGATTAACGAGCCAAACCCGTCTCTTATTGTTTCTTTTGTTCTTTCTTTCATTTTGCTAACCTCGCAGTCAAATTATTTTACAAATAATGTTTTAAACTGTAAACACATTTATTACTTTTGATAAAAAGAATGCCTGTGTTTTATTATTATTTGTAAAAAAATAATAGACAAATAATCATGCGCTTCAAAATCGCAAATAATATTTATATTATTTATATGTTTATAACTCATATTGAAATACACTCAATAGTAGCAAGAAAGTCAATTTTTTTCTTGCATTGATATGTCAATATCATATTGAAGAGGTATACATATGAAAGAATTTTTTCCAAATATTCCGGAAATTAAGTTCGAAGGCAAAGACAGCAAGAATCCTTTTGCTTTCCATTACTACAATCCGGATCAAATGATTTTAGGTAAGCCAATGAAAGAACACCTTCCATTCGCAATGGCTTGGTGGCATAACCTTGGCGCTACCGGTGTTGATATGTTCGGTGCTGGCATAGCTGATAAGAGCTTCGGTGCCAAAGTCGGAACAATGGAACACGCTAAAGCAAAAGTTGACGCTGGTTTCGAATTCATGAAGAAACTCGGTATCAAATATTTCTGCTTCCATGATGTTGACTTAGTTCCAGAATGTGCTGATATCAAAGACACAAACAAAGAATTAGATGAAATTTCTGACTACATCTTAGAAAAGATGAAAGGTACAGATATTAAATGTTTATGGGGCACCGCCAATATGTTCTCTAACCCACGCTTCTGCAATGGTGCTGGTTCAACAAATAGTGCGGATGTCTTCGCTTTCGCCGCTGCCCAAGTTAAGAAAGCCTTAGATATCACTGTTAAATTAGGTGGTAGAGGTTATGTCTTCTGGGGTGGTAGAGAAGGTTATGAAACCTTACTCAACACAGACGTCAAATTCGAACAAGAAAACATTGCTCGTTTAATGAAGATGGCTGTTGAATATGGCCGTTCCATCGGTTTCAAAGGTGACTTCTATATTGAACCAAAACCA